>JAMPEH010000269.1 GCA_023665245.1 Muribaculaceae bacterium | reverse complement strand
GTTCGTAGTCCTCGTTGGACAGCAGTTCCTTTAATTCTGCATACTCCTTTTGCCATTGGGAATTGGCAGCGTCAAATGCCTGGGCAAGTCCGCCCCAACCCACAAACTTAGCAAGTACCTTTCTTTCCTCGTCCGTCGCTCTGCGGTTTTCGGCGTACAGTTTGTTTACAAGTTTAATTGCCGTAACGTTATTCCTAAACCGCGTTTTCGCTCCGCCTAATTCGCTTTGGTCGAACCCGACGTCGTTAAGCGAAGTATTACTAATTTCGTCCGCTTCATCTTCGATGTTTACGCAATAGTCCAAGTAGTACGTCGTATCTATGCACTCGTCGTCAATCGACACTTCGGCAACTTCCTCGCGCTTAGCGAGCAATACGGAAATATCTTCTAAGTGCTTGCGGACAAACTGCTCCTGCTGCCCAAACTCGTCGAAGTAAATAATCCAATTGCCTTCGCTTGTATTTTGCGTTCCTTCCTTTACAATCTTGTCTACAATAGTCTTGACATTACGCTGTTCGTCCGTACTGCTTGCAAACTCCAACAGTTTCTTAGCGTCGTACGTTACGCTGATCTTGTCCATTGTAAACGTTGCATCGTCAACGTACTCTTTCGTTTTTAAGTAATCTACGAATTCGTCGCGGTTGTCCTTAATGAAATAGAATTCTTCTTCGTCGAGTTCATCGCGGTAAATATTGTAAGTTGCGTATTCGTCGTTGACGTTTTGGCTTATGAAGTCCGCCGCATGTTGCTCAACAAACTTGTCCGCCGTTTTATGCAGTTTCTCTATTTCGCGTTCTCGGCGTTCTATTACCGCTTGCCAACGCGGACAGTATTCCAATTCAAAAGAAACGCTCAACGCCGAATCGTCGTTTACTTCGCCTACCGATACAACTTCTTTACGCTTGGCAAGTTCTTCGTATACTTCCGCCTTATGCTTACGGAAAAACTCTACCGATTCTTCAAGGAAATGCGGATATACGTTATATATCTCCGAGTACGCGTGTTCCGTTCCGTACTCCGCTATTTCGTTTGCAATTACTTTAATCTTTTCTTCGTCCGTCTTGGCGTCTTGACGTTCTTTGCGGAAGTGCACTATCTGCAAGTAGCGCTCCTTTTCTTTGTCCGTTAAGTAGTCGTCATCGTCAATTAAATCCGCAATACGTTTTGCTACGTTATTCCATTTCAAGGAAAACTGCAAAGTCCTATCCGCGTTCTTAATTAACATTCCTTTACCGTCAAACGATACGCTCGGCATATTAGGACCGCTGTATCCGCCTGTGCCGTACTCATGCGACAAAAACTTGGCAAACTCGTCCGTCGTAGGGTCTTGCATGTAGTTGTCGTAAATGCGTAACTTGCCTTCTTCAACGTGGCTTCCGCCGCGTAGCACTTCCTTTATTAACTTCTCTCCGTCCGCTTCTTTTTGGTCTAACGGTTTATCTGGACTGTCCGGATTGTCTAAGTTATCCGAATCGTCTAAGTTATCAAAGATGGAAAGTTGCTTGACGCTCTCGTCTTTTTTCTTACGGCTGCGTATGGACTTGCTTTTAGGCTTTACCTGTTCGGCTTTCTCCGCTACGTCGCTGTCCGCTTCGTAGTCGTCATAGTCCTCCGCTTCGTCGTAATCTTCTGTGTCACCGTCTATTTCATCATCATTAAAGGGATCGTCAAAGTCTTCGTCGTCTACTTCCGTAAGTCCCGGAAACGGTACCGTTTTAATATCCGCTTCCGCTTCGGTATGCTTTTGCAGCAGTATCGGCTCTTTGTCCGGCTCTATTACTACAACGCTTGTGTGTTTACGGAGTTTATCAATATAACTTTCCGCTGCGTGGTAAGGAAATCCGCACATCGGTATGCGTTCTTCTTCCCCTTGTACAACTCTGCCTGTTAACGTCAAGTCCAATATTTTCGACGCTTCAACAGCCTTATTTCCGTACATCTCATAGAAATCTCCGAGCCTTGTAGCTACTATCGCGTTAGGCTGTTCTACTTGGCAATCTAAATATTTCACATACCATTCGGGAAAGTCTTTGGAGTACGTCCTTGTCTTAGATTTCTCAACTTCGTCAACGGTAAATACCGGTTCGTCGGAAACTGCGTCTTCCTCGACGTCCTCTATGACAACTACTTCGTTTTGTTTCTCTTGATACGCGTCCTCAATATTTACCGCAAGCGCTTCCGCCTTAGAAAAAATCTCTTTAACTAAATCCGCGTTCTCTCTCAACGAATACGGCAGTCCCGTAAGTTCCGCGTTTCCGCTCTTAGGAAAACCCGTCTTGCAATACAGCAAATACGCTACGCCTTCGGCAATCAGTTTGGTTTTGTTCTCGTCGTCTATCCCGTCGTTATCTCGAATATACTTTTCTACTCCGGTTTGGATTTTGCGTATATCCGAAACGTCGCTGTTTGCAACGTTTTCTCCGTTCAATTCGTCGAGACCTACAAGCAAATGCTTCATAGGAAGTATTTGACGTTGGTAACGGGTTTCGCCATGCGTATCGTTTAGATCGAATACGAATTGCTTGTAACCGAGATTATCTAAATACGGAATACCCTTCCTGCCTTTCGTTACTCTGCGTCCTACAGCGTTCCATTCGGCAAACGAGAAACAAATTGTTGCGTTCGTGCGTTCCAAAATTATTTGGCATGCGTCGTGCAAGTTAATATGCGGATTCTGCGCAATGAACCTGTAAAAGTTTTTAAGTTTAGACCCGTCCTTTAACATCTCCGCTATTGCGGCGTTACGTTCGCTTAATCTCTCGTTAGGCATCGTTCCTTCTCCGCATAAATCTACGGCTGGGCAGTTCGTCCGTTTCGAATATGTAATCTTCAAAGTCCTCGCTTTGATCCCAGTCTTCGCCGTATTCGTCTCTCAATTCTGCAAGTTTCTTTAACTTTTCTTCTCTCTTGCTTTCGTAACTCATCTTGTCCTCCCATACAAGTCTTTTGACCCGTTCTTTTTCTCCTATTGTCGGAAACCATATTACCCTTAATGCCGTTTTTGCCCCTATTAAATACACAAGCGCAACTATCTCCTCTTTGCAAAACGCTTGACGTTTGTTCAACCTGTATCTCAATTCGTATTTGCTAATACCGAGACTTCTTGCAGCGTCCCCTTGCGTAATACCCTGCCGTTTAAGTTCCAATTTTAACTTACGGCTTTTAAGCGTAATTCCGTTAGGATAGTTAATACAGTCTGCTTCCAATGGCAATGAATTTGCTTTTGAAACCATTTAACGTCTCCTTTTCAAAATCAATAATCTCTTTGACCGCCTTTTCTCCGAGTTTGTTGTAAATGTCCTTTACGGCGTCCTCGTCTATTCCGTTGCCTTGTTCAAGCAACATAATTACCTCAATGCTTAACTCTAATTCCTTTGCAAGTTGGTCGTAATTAGTAATACCTTTCCGTTTGCAGTACGCTCTGCATCCTTCAATATTAAGTTTCATACTTTTGCTCCTTTGACGCGGATTTGTTCAATCCCCCTCAAGGGGTAGGCGGCGAAAACGCTCAAAAGTTAGCCATTTAACAAAAAATTTTTCAAAAAAGTTTTTATTCACTTTATTTTCTTGCAAATAACGACCTTGACTACTCCTTCTTTTTTAGCAATTTCTGTTTGCGACAACCCGTCAACTATGTACTTTGTCAACAGTTCTTTATCTGCATCGGGCAAACTTTTAAGCGCAATGCAAAGTCTTTCGTTCTCAATGTTTTCAATCCATCCGTAGCGTTCGTCTTGGAAATGTTTATCCGTTACGGACAACTTGTCCATAAACTTATCTAACAAAGAATTCCTCAGTTCGTCTTCGCCGTCGTCATCGAACGCCTGTATATCTAACTCCTGCGTATGAACCGCTTCGCGTCTGCGCTCGTTATAGAAGGTTTTATCAAATTTATACATTGTTTTAATTTGTTCTTCGGTCATGCCTGCATCTAAATATTCTTGACGCAATCTGTCCTGTTCTGCATTAAACTTTGCTCTTTCTTTACCGTCATTCCATTTCATTGTTAATTCCTCCGATTGTGTTTTGTTGTTTTGAAAACACGCAATCGGGTGAATTTGGG
>JAMPEH010000268.1 GCA_023665245.1 Muribaculaceae bacterium | reverse complement strand
GAACACCCGGAGGTTGAAGGTGACCGCCACAGAGTGGTCGTCACCGGCGGACGCCTTCATCACGCCGCTCAGACCGGGCACAAACACGGGGGAATTGGTGCTGGTCACGCTGTCGGGCAGGCCCAGCTTGCCGTTGGCGTTGGAGCCGGAGGCATAGACAGAGCCGTCGTACATGGTAAAGAGGCTGTGATCCTTGCCCGCGGAGACCGCGTTGATGTTGATGAGCGTCAGCTTGGTGGGCGTGATGATCTTCGCGGAGGTGCTGCGCACGCCCAGCTGGCCCTTATCGTTGTTGCCCCAGGCCCACACGGTGCCGTCGCTGGCCAGCGCCAGGGAGTACTTGTATCCGGCGGAGACCGCCACGAACCGCTGGCCGCTGCTCATGCCCTTGGCCTGGCTGGGCTCCAGCACCTTGATGAAGTAGCTGGTCTGGTTGATGATATTGTCGTTGGGATCCTGCGCCAGACCCAGCTGGCCCATGTCGTTGTTGCCCGCGGCCCAGATGTTGCCGTCCGCGTCCACCGCCAGGGTGTGGTCGTACCCAGCGGACACGTCGATGAAGTTGACCTTCGGGCGGTAGCGCAGGGTCTTGTCGTCCTCGCTGACCTGGATGATGTACTGCCGCTCGTACTTGCCGGTCTTGGCGTTCCAGACCCAGGTCTGGATCTCCTTGGGATCGTCATAGCCGCCGGCCGCCACGCCGTTGATGGTGGCGTTGTCGCCCAGATCGGTGCCCACGCCCAGCTGGCCGTACTCATTGAGGCCGTAAGCCCAGATGGTGTTGTCCGCGCGCAGGGACATGGTGTGGCCGTAGCCGGTGGACACCTTGGCGGGCATCAGATTGGCGCCGGCCTGGGTGAAGGTGTAGGGCATATAGTAGGAGAAGGTGGTCTTGGTCACCGTCTTGCCCTTATCCTGGTGCTTGACCTCCTGGGTGTCTGCGTCCACGTCGCGGATCTGGACGTCCACCAGGTTTCCGTTCGCGTCCGCGCGCTTGGTGCCCGTCTTCCAGACCACGGTGTCCGCCTCCGGGCCATCCTCGTCCACGATGGTGATGGGCACGTACCGGGCCTTGCCGGAGATCTGGTTCTCGGTGACCTGCAGCGCCATGCGGCCCACGTCCTGAGTGGTGCTGCGGACGGGCTCGGTGTCCAGCTGGATCAGCTGCTTGGCGTACTCCACCCGCAGCTCGTAGTTGCCGGTGACGGACGCGCCGTTGGTCAGGGTGATGGTGATGGTGCCGTTGTTGCCCACGAACCAGCCGCTCTGGCTGGACAGGCTGGCGCCCACCTGGTTCTGGCCGGTCACGTTGGTCTCCACAATGTCGGTGCCGGCGTGGACCAGCGCGTAACGGTACGCGTCCAGCGCGTTCTTGATGACCAGGCGGTTCTCGCCCTTGGGCTCGGCGGTGATCCCGGCGTCGTCCAGCTGCGCACTGCTGATCACCGTGCTGTTCTCCCGCACCGTGGCGTTGGTCTTGAACTCCGTGTTCAGCTTCCGGGTCTCCATCTTGAACTCGCTGGTCCAGGTGCCGGTGGCGGGCGTGATGGTCACATCGCCGCCCACGCCGCTGAACCAGCCGCCGTCGCCGACCTCGATCACGTTGCCCGCGCTGTCGGTCACGGTGTAGTACGCCGCGTTGGCCGGGTTGTCGCCCCGCATCAGGCGGTACTCCTGGGTCTTGACCGTGCCGGTGACCTGGATCTGCCGGTTGGTCTCGTCCAGCGTGTAGGCCGCCTTCTCCATCTCGTTGTTGTTGTTGAAGGCCAGGTTGTAGCCGTACTCGAAGCCGGTGGCGTCGTTGCTGGTGAACAGGCAGAACACGTCGAACTCGGTCTCCAGATAATAGGTGTGGTTGGACAGCAGGGTCAGGTTGTCCGGCGCCACCTTGGTCTTGGCGTCGCGGTCGAAGTAGTAGTCGCCCTTGGGCAGGCCGCCCTCGCGCGTACCCTCCACCCGCACGTAGGTACCGGTGACCTCGTCGTAGTCATAGCGGGCGTCGGTCTTGGGATTGGGGCTGAAGTTGTAGCCCAGGAACACGTAATCGCCCAGATGCAGCTGCTTGTCGTTCTCCTGGGTGGTGTAGTTGTTGGCGATGGTCACCTGCAGCGCGCTGTCGCCCACCAGAGTGGGGATCATGGTGTCCGCGGCGGTGCCGTTGGCCAGCTGGTCGTAGTCGTTGTTGCCCGCGGCCCAGAGCATACCGTTCTCGTCCAGGTTCACCGACTGGAAGAACCCGGCAAATACGCTGTAATAGTGGTCGCCGCGGCCCTGGGAGTCCACTTCCATGGGGCTGAGGGCCTCTGTGACGGGCATGGTGGCGCCCGCTCTGGGCTCCACGCCCAGCTGACCGTGATCGTTCAGGCCCCAAGCGTAGACCTTGTTGTTGGAGGTGCGCGCATAGGAGCTGTACTGGCCCGCCGCGATCTTGGTGACCTGCGGACGCATGGTTTCGGGGTCGTGGTTGTCGGGATTGAGGGTGTCGTAGCCCAGACCGCCGCCAATTCCCTGCTCACCGGGCGCCACGCGCACCGGTTTGTCCTCGGAATGGACCTTGGTGGTGTCGGTCTCGCTGGCGTTGGTGCCCAGCTGGCCGTAATCGTTGCGGCCCATGGCCCAAACGCCGCCGTACATATCCAGCGCCAGCAGGTGGTCGGCGCCCACGGCGATCTGGGTGATGATCGCCTCGTCCAGCTCGCCCAGCGGGTCGTCCTCCGTGTCGCCCTCGTTGGTGCCCGGTGTGGGCGCGACGGGCTCCTCGCCCTCGTCGGGATCGGGCTGCTCGATCTTGGTGATGGTGAAGCCCTTGATGGGCTCGGGCGACACCTCGGGATCGTTGCTCAGCTTGTAAACAGTGCCGCCGGACAGGGCATAATCGCCCGCCAGCTGGGTAATGGAGCCGCCCGCCATGCCGCCGTTGTTCAGCTTCACGGGGTAGATGGCGTTGTCGAACTGGTGGCCGATGCCGTAGAGGTACTCGCCCTGGGACGCGCCGGTCTCGGCGTCGGTGCCGCCGTCCACGGTGAAGTAAACGGTGGTCAGATAGCTGTCGTGCTGGGCGTCGTAGGTGCTCTTCAGGTCCAGCGTGCCCACGGAGGTGACGTTGGAGACGATCTCCTTGCCCTGGATGGTCTCCTTCACCTTCACGTTCATGGGCTGGACCACCTTGGTGGTGTCCACAACGGTCCTGCCGTCCTCGCCGGTGGTGAAGCTCAGGCCCGGCGTGGCGGGATCGGCCTTCTCCAGGTCGCCCACGCTCAGCTGATAGATGCTGTTGTCGCCCCAGGCGTAGAGGATGCCGGACTCAGTCATGGCGAAGGACACGTTGGCGCCCGCCACGATGTAAACGATGGGATCGGGATCGTCCCAAGGATGGTTCGCCTCGTCCAGGAAGCCGGTGTCCGCGCCGGCGGCATACCACTCCGCATAGGTGGTGATGGGCTTTTGCACCTTGGTCACGGGGTCGGTATACATGATGCCGTGACGGTCGAAGTAGTTTTTGCCGCTGTCTCTGCGGTTGATGGCGAACTCCACCATGTTGGGGAAGATCACCTGGCCCATGGACTCGTAGCCCTCGCGGCCCAGCTGGCCTCTGGAGTTGTCGCCCCAAGACCAGACCGTACCGTCGCTCTTAAGCGCCAGGGTGTGGTTCTGTCCCACGGCCACCATGGGCTCGGCCTTGGAGCTGTTGTCCGCCAGCACCTTCACCAGCACGTACGCCGACGCGCTCAGGCCGGGCACCTTCACCCGGATCATGGTCTGGCCCAGGGAGCTGCCGTAGATGTAGTAGTGCTCGTCCTGGATGGCCACCTGCGGCGCCAGCTCGGGCGCCAGCGGGTTGTCCGCCAGACCGTCGTAGTAGAAGCCCGTCTGGTGCTCCTCGATCAACTCGCTGTTGTAAGTCTTGATGAAGTCCACCACGTACGGGTTGTCGCCCACCTTCGGGTCGCGCTTGGCGTCCTTATAGAGCTGGTGGCGCAGCGTCTCGTCCACGTTGTCGGACAGGAACTTCACAATCTCGCCGGTGGCGTTGCCCTCGTCATCGTTCACGGCCTCGCTCTTGA
>JAMPEH010000267.1 GCA_023665245.1 Muribaculaceae bacterium | reverse complement strand
ACAAATTTAACATTTCCTCTCTAAAAATCCTGCACCGACTTTTCGGCTTGTGCCGCTCTAATTGCCAAATCAGCATCTACGCAAGCTTATTGTGGTGTGTTATCGCTGGAACTTATTGACACGGCGTGACTTTCAATCAAATCAAGTCTGCTAATTCGGAATTTTTCGCTAATTTTGTAGCCGATACCTTTGCGTTCGGCATCAAGCACGGATTATCGTAGACATGCGCTAAGGTTCAACTCGCGAATATAATTTGTCGTTATAATAAAATAAGGAGGTACGATATGTCGGAAGAACAGATGAACAGTTATCGACTTACGTCGATGGAGGAGCCTGGCGATGAGCGCATGGCTCAGATTATGCGCGAGGTCGCTGAGGATGCCCGCGAGAGCACTCGCCGGGCTGCCGAACGTGTGGCAGCCACGATCGAGGCTGCCACGATCGAAGCTCGTGTTAAGGTTGAAGAAACATTAAACCGGCTTCGCAATGGTGGCAAGTGAGCATCGTCCTGTTCTGATTGTTATTGCCGGGCCCAATGGGTCGGGCAAAACTTCTGTGACCTCAAAGATTCTTCATCATGAATGGTTAGAGGATTCTTCCAAATTTACTTATACAAAATAACCTGTAATTAAATATGAGGGTGTAAAAATTCTGATGCATCCTCTTTCTATAACATGCTGAAAAAATCGAGTAGGTCGGAACGAAAGTTTTCCGACCTACTCGATTTTATGATTGGAGACAGAAAAACAAACCGACCTTAATCTGACCACCTTGTTTATGAATAGATATTCTGCAAATTAATGTATAATATAGTTAAATAATCCAAATGGGGGGGGGTGAAAATTTGTATCCGTTGTATAAAATCTATTAATTTGCACCGCTTTTTAGAAAACTACCCCCATTTACATATATATATCATTTCAAGAACAACAGAAGTCACACAAGAATCTTTATTTTATAATGGATGTTAAGGCACCCGCATATTATAAAGAATTTAGATGCAACCCATGCATAAGCAAGCCGCGTCAAGTAGTTTCCATATACTTGGCGTTGCTGATTCTTATTGCCTTGCTTTCGGTTGTTCCATGCATGGCTTCCGAAGCTACTACCGATACCATCACCATATCGGCCCGGTCACAGGCTCATGCCCGTATAGACTTCAAGGTCAATCTCACCAATTTCGACAATACATACCACAGCAATGACAGTGCTCTTGAGCAAGTTCTTGCACGTATTGACTCCATGGTACTCGACCCACGTGTGCGTGTGGAACGTATCACTGTGGTGGGCACCGCATCGCCCGAAGGACCCTATCTGAACAATGTACGCCTCGCCACCGACCGTGCGCGCGCCTTCGTGTCGATTCTTCAGTCGCGCTATTCGTTTCAGGAGGGCATATATGCAATATCGACTATCCCCGAGGATTGGGACGGTATGCGCACGATGCTCGCCGTCGACAGCACCATACCCTTCGGTGATGTCGTGCTCAGCTTCATCGACCAGACTGCCAACATTGATTTAGATACCCGCGAGCGACTCCTCAAGAGCCTCGACGGCGGCGTCCCTTACCTCTCCATGCGCGACCACGTGTTGCCATATCTGCGTCGCGCTTCCGTGCTTGTGGACTATGACACTCGATGGCTCAGCAGTCGCATGGACAACATCGAGCCGGCATATACCGACGTTTGCCCGCATACCGGCACTCCGTCCTTAGCACCGGTGAGCCTGGATTCCCCCGTGCACGTTGCACAGCGACAGCGCTTCTTCGCCCTGAAAACCAACCTTCTGTGGGACGCCGCCTTGTGTGCAAACCTCGGTTTCGAGCTCGAACTGTGGCCCCAATGGAGTCTCGATGTGCCCGTGTGGTACTCGCCCTACGACATCACCAGCCGCTGGCGCATACGCTTGCTGGCCACACAGCCCGAAGTGCGCTATTGGCTCCGCGATGCCGGTGCCGGGCATTATTTAGGGGTGCATGCCTCGGTGATAGGCTTTAATGTGAGTTTGGCAGGCGACTTCAGATATCAGGATCCCAACCACGCGGCCTTCGGTCTTGGTATAGGCTATGGCTTTGCCTTCCACCTCGACAAGGCACATCGCTGGAGCATGGAAGCGCAGATCGGTGCCGGATATCTCTCCTACAAATGGATAAAATACCATAACACCGGGCGCAACGGTGCCGAGGTGTCGCGAAGCGGAGGTACCTACTGGGGAATCACACGCGCCGGAATAGCAGTATCCTATAAGTTCTACAGCCAGCGCAAGGAAAGGAGGTGGATGAAATGGTGATGTTCCGACTGATCTTGTGTACCGCTGTGGGTGTGGCGCTTGCATCGTGCGATGCCACCATTCACTTCTATCCCGAGCCCGAGGGTAGCGACAAGTCCAATCTGAGGCTGAATGTGGACTGGAGCGGCTACGGCAAGACCGTACCAACAGGCATGACTGTGATATGCCACCACACCGAAACCGGCGAGAAAAAACATACCATCGACAACAACATAGCCTACGTGTCGCCCCATCTGTCAGAAGGCCGGCACTGGGCCATCGTATTCAACCTCACCGAGGACGAGTACAACAACATCGGATTCCGCGGCCTTGACGCTGCGGAGACCGCTGAGGCTTTCTCGACAGAGCAGAAGAGCCCAAAGTGGTATGCCGGCCGAGCCACCGGGCACAGCTATATGGCATGGTCTCCCGAATGGCTTGCAACCGACACCATAATGACCGACCACGTGAGCCATTCTTACAGCGGCACAAAGGTGATCGGAACCCTTCATCCGAAAAATATAATCTACACTCTCCACGTGACACTCCACACCGAGAATATCGGTAATCTCAGGGCTGCACGCGGAAGCATCAGTGGAATGGCATCTGGCCGAAAGCTCGCCTGCGATATGCCCAACGACAACTCCGTGACCGTAGTTCACCCTATTGAGTCGGACGAATGGTCGCGCTCGCGCACATCCTCCAAGCCCGACATCGGGCTGGTGGAGGCCGACATCCGTTGCTTCGGGCTGCCCGGCAACCACGGAGGTACGCCTACCGAAAACTTCCTTGAATTCCAGGCCATGCTTGCCGACGGCAAGACAGTGCTCCGCTACAATATCCCCGTGGGACATCTCGTCAGAGAGAGCGCTCCCCCGGGAAGACGTGGCGACAATCTCGACCTGTGGCTCGACCTGTGGCTCGACCCTCCGTTGCCGCCTGGCGATGACTCCGACTGGGGCTTTGACGTATGGGTCGAAGACTGGGAAGACCCGGAAGATGTGAACATCGGCCTTCATTCCATGAAATGATAGACAGAGCACTATATCCGAGAAAATAGTTAATCAAATAAACCAAATTCAAAAAATAAACCAAATTCAAAAAAATTCTATGAAAGCTAAAAAATTTCTTATGGCTTTTGCAGCCATCGCAGCCATCTCAATAGTGAGCTGCACACAGGAAGAAGAGCTGTTTGTCAACAGCGAGGCAACTGACGGTGACGCAGTTGCCTTCGGAACCTACCTCGCCGGAGCTCCTGAATCGCGTGCTTCTGTGATGGATCTTCTGGCCCTGAAGGAAAAGGGATTCGGTGTATTCGCCTTCTACACCGGTATTGACGATTACAAAATCCAAAATCCCGACCATACACCCAACTTCATGTACAACCAGGAAGTGACCTGGAAGAACAATACCAACGGCGGTATGTGGCAATACACCCCCGTGAAATATTGGCCGAGCAATCCCCTCGAAAAAGTATCATTCTTCGCTTACGCTCCTTACATTGAAACTCCGGATACTATAGGCATCACCGCTTTCACCGCCAACACTGAGAAGGGCGACCCCAAGCTCTCGTTCAAGATGGACGAGAACGTCGACAATCAGGTCGACCTGCTCTACAGCAACAACACAATGGATATCCGTAAACAGAACATCGATGAGAAGGTGAATTTCCGATTCAAACACGCTCTGTCGCGCATTGGCTTCAAGCGCGTGGCTGTTATCGATGAGAATAGTGTCGAAAACGGCAATGAAGATAACGGCAACAGTGAGTTGAGCAAGCATGGTATCGCGCTTACTGAAAAAT
>JAMPEH010000266.1 GCA_023665245.1 Muribaculaceae bacterium | reverse complement strand
GACGCGGCAGCGTAAAGGATATGCCGATAGGGAGAATAGAGAACCTGCGCGTGGAGGGAGACATCCTCTACGGCACACCCGTATTTGACGACGACACCGAGGAGGAACGTACCATCGGGAAGAAATGGGAGCGCGGGACACTGCGGATGCTAAGCGCCGGACTTGACATCGTGGAGATGAGCGAGGAGCCGGAACTGCTCGTTGCCGGGCAGACGCGCCCGACCGTAACGCGGAGCAAACTCGTGGAGGTGTCGGTGGTGGACATCGGCTCAAACGATGATGCCCTGCAGGTGAGTCTCAGCCGTGACGGCAAACTGCTGACCCTCGCTGCCGGGGAGGATAGCGAGGTGCTACCGCTTCTGAAAGTTGAGGGTGGAGAGGATAGAGTCGAGAGAGAGGAAACAGAAGAAACCAAAGAACCAAATAACACAAAAGAGAAAAAGAACATGAACAAGATTCTTTTGGCACTCGGCCTCGCCGCCGACGCCACCGAAGACCAGGCCGTGGAGGCCATCAACAAACTGAAGGGTGACAAAGAGACCCTGCGCCTGGCGCGCATCACCGACACGGTGGAGAGCGCCATCAAAGAGAAGCGCATCAGCGCCGACAAGAAAGAGAAATACATCACCCTAGGGAAGACCCACGGCATCGACACGCTCAACGACATTCTCGGAGACATGACCCCGGTGCAGAAGCCCCTCGACCTCATGAAGCCCGGCGCTGCCGGAGGCGCGGCCAGCGTCGACACCAAACTGACATGGGACAGTGCCACCGCCGAGCAACTCGCAGAACTCAAGGAGAACAACCGCGAGGAGTACGTGCGCCTCTACAAGGGATACTTCGGCTTCCCTCCCGAACTTTAAGCAACATCAAACAACAAAACAACATCAACAGAGAGAAGAATGAAAAGATTTATTCTTGCCCTTATGGGCTTTATTGTAGGGCTTACGGCCACAAGCGTGATGGGAGCCACCATCGGCGTGGCCGTTGGTGCAGACCCCGCAGCGGGCGCACTCGCCCTTGACAGCATCGCCGTGGTCGGCTCGGCCATCGGCGGCTACGCCCCGGCCAACGCCATGTGTGTCGGCCTTTATCCCGAAGCATGGACGGGAGAACTTGTGAAAGCCTTCCGCGAGGCCGCAGCCGCCATCGGATGGTACAGCAAGATCCGCAGTTACGACCAGTATGTGGACAAAGACGTAATCCACATGGTGGACATCGGCGCAGACCCCGAAGTGCTCGTGAACAACACCGCCTATCCCCTTGAGATAACAGAACTGGAAGACGGCGACATCGCGGTGAAACTCGACAAATACCAGACCAAGCCCACCCGCGTGACCGACGACGAACTGCACGCCCTGGGCTATGACAAGATGGCCTCGGTGGTGGAACGCCACAAAGAAGCCTTCTCGGAGACCAAATTCAAACGTGCCATCCACAGTATCGCCCCGGTAGAGAACACCGCCAAGACCCCGGTGATAGTAACCACCGGCGAGACGGTGGACGACCGCAAGCGACTTACGCGAAGCGACATCATCGCGCTGAAGAAAGCCTTCGACAAGGCGCGAGTGCCGCAGGAGGGACGTATCCTCGTGCTGTGTGCCGACCATGTGGCCGACCTCTTGGAGCAGGATCAGAAATTCGCCGCGCAGTATTACAACTACGAAAGTGAAGCAATCTCGCGCCTTTACGGCTTCGAGGTGTATGAATATGACGCATGCCCATTCTACACCGTGGCCACGAAGAAGAAGACCGTCTACGGCTCAGTTCCCGGCACGGGCGACCGCCAGTGTTCGGTGGCCTTCTCGACCAAGAGAGTGATGCGCGCCGACGGCTCGACCAAGACCTACCTCTTGGAAGCGGCCAACAACCCCACCACGCAGGAGAACGTATTCTCGATGCGCACCTACACACTGTGTCTGCCCATCAAGGCCGAGGGACTCGGAGCAATCGTGAGCGCCACCAAAGCGTGAGCATAAAAACAACGAACAGTGAAGAAAGAACTTAAATATCTCGTCATCCACTGCACCGCCACCCCGGAAGGGAGAGAAGTGACGGGAGCGGACATCCGCCGGATGCACCTTTCGCCCGTGGCGAAGGGTGGCCGGGGGTGGAAGCAGGTCGGCTACACCGACCTCATCCACCTTGACGGCAAGGTGGAGCGGATGGTGGACAACAACGAAGACGCATGGGTAGACCCTTGGGAAGTGACCAACGGCGCTAAGGGATACAACTCAGTGAGCCGCCATGTGGTATACGCCGGAGGCTGCGACAAGCAGCTGAAGCCCAAAGACACGCGGACAGCGGCACAGCGAGCCGCCCTTGAGAAGTATGTGAAGGACTTCCACGCCAAGCACCCGGCGGTGCGCATCATAGGCCACAACGAAATCGCGGCCAAAGCGTGTCCGAGCTTCGATGTTCAGAAGTGGCTCAAAGAGATAGGAATCAAACAGTAAGAGAACCGAGCAATGACCGAGAGTATTCTTGCCGCGATAGTCGGCATCATCACCGCGCCACTCGCCGCACTGCTGACCGCCATGTTTCTTCGCTCGAAATACAGAGCCGAGGTGGAGGGCCTCCGCGCCGAGGTGAAGAAGACCCTGGCCGACGTGAGGGGACGGGAACTCGACAACGACAAGAAAGCCATCGAGATGATAATGGAATTGGTGGTGGGGCCTCTGCGCAAGGATATGAAGGCGTTGCAGAACAAAGTGGACATACTGACGAATGCGATTGAAAAAGTCAATTCCTGCCCTCATGCTGACAATTGCCCTGTCAGCCACGAGCTGCGCCACTCAAAAAAAGATGTCGGCACAGACGCACACGGAGGAGCAATCGTCCGTGTCGGTGGCGACGGAGAGAGAGGCGACCCTTGAGGAGCGCACCGAGGCGATAGTTACGCGGCTGCTCGACGAGCGGCTTGAGCGGCTGAGGGAGAGCGCGACCAACACCAACGAGGATATGGAGCGCGTGACCGAAGTATTCGACACGAGTCAGCCGAGGGACAGCCTTACGGGGACACCGCCACTGCTGAGCCGCACCACCGAAAGGCTCGGGCGGCAGACGCAGAGCGCGAGCCGTGAGGAGGAGCGACACATAAGGAGCGACACCACCGGGATGACACTGCAACGCGAAGCTGCATTGCAAGAGAGCGATGCCGCAGCCATCGGGCAAGAGAGCCGGGCGCAGAGCGACGCAGCCACCAGAGAGGAGAAGCGGTCGGTCAGATACGACACAATAATCTGCCTTGTGCTGCTTGCCCTCGCCCTCGGGGCGTTAGCCCTCACGATTAAACAACATTTAAAGAACCATTAAACACCGAATAAAAATGGCAACAAAGAAAGAAGCAGCCGCGCCGAAAGCGGCCACGGTGGCCTCGAAAGCCGCCGACAAAGTAGCCGCCGGAGTGCTGAAGGCCAATCCCGACCTCAAGGAGGTGTATGTGACCTCCGACGGCGTGGCGTTCTACACCCGCAACGACGCGCAGAACCACGCCAACTCACTGAAGAACCGTGAACTCTACAAGCGCAAGCGCGACGCCGCCCACGGGGACTCATCCTCCGAAGGAGAGGAGAAAGATGAGCTGACCCCCGGCTCGGAGGAGAGCAAGCCGGAAACCGACACCAACAACGAAACAACCGACGAAAAGAGCGACGAATAATGCAGAACCTTACCATAACCCGCACCAACGGCAACATGGTGCGCTCCCTATCGGGAGAAGACCACATCAGCGGCCTCGTGTTCTACAGCTCAGTGCTGCCCACCGCCGCCGAAGGAACAGAAGGTTTCACAGCCGACAGCCGCATCCATGCGGTGTCGGGTATCGAGACCGCCGAGAAGATGGGCATTACCGCCGACTCGGCACAGTGGGAGATCAAAGTGCTTCACTACATTCTCGACAGCATCTACAATATGAACCCCGGCGTGAGCCTCTACGTGGGCATCTTCAAGCCTGCCACCGCCACACCCGCGTTCTCCGAAATCAAGCAGATACAGAACTTTGCCGAGGGTCGCATCCGGCAGGTTGGCGTATGGAACGGCGCAGCCGCGCTTACCGACACCGACCTCAACAC
>JAMPEH010000265.1 GCA_023665245.1 Muribaculaceae bacterium | reverse complement strand
TAAGAACCGTGTTGGAGATAATGTCTTGACCTTCTTCAATAGCCTTCTGACGAGATTCAAAAGGTTCGTGCTGAACTAATTGGAAGCCGCGAGAATGGTAAACGAGAGTGTATCCGGCAATACCTGTCTCAGGCTGGTAGGCTTTGGAGAATCCGCCGTCTATTACAAGCAGTTTGCCGTCGGCTTTAACCGGATTCTCGCCTTTCTTTATTTTTACCGGTACGTGTCCGTTGATAATGTGTGATCCGTCGACCGGCAAGCCGAATTCTCTGAGAATCATGTCGCATGTCTCAACATTGTCGTTGAGGATATAGTAGTTGCCTTTTACTTCCTTGTGGGTCTCCTTGTCGTCGATAAGATAGCGTTCAAATGTTGCCATTTTGGACTTGTCGAAGAGAGGAGAGTCGGGTCCGCACCATAGATACCACATGTAGTCAATCTCGTAATCATTGTCGTGTTCGATTGATTTGCGGCATGCTTTCTGTACAAGTACGTCGAGACGGTCGAGTAGAGCCTTTCCGTGGAAAGTCTCACCGTCGACTGTTACTTCGCGGAAAGAACCGTCGCTGTTCATTGGAATTGAGGCGTGGAACATGAGGTTGTTGTTGCGGGCAAGGTATAGTGAGCCGTGGCGCAACAGACATTCCATGTGCTTCAGGAGCTTCTCGCTGTTGATAAACGAGTTGTGAAGTGATGACATCAGTGCTTCCTCCTCTTTGCTGAGCATGTAGGGATTTGCCGCATCGATAGTGGGAAAGACTGTGTCGTTAAGCCGGTATTCAATCCCCTCGAGTGTGATTGTCCCTTTTTCATGATTGATATGCTCGAGGAGTTTGCGGTCGTTCATCGCATATTCGGGATGACGCTCGATAATCTGCCCTTCGAGTTTCCACTGAATCACGCTGATAGCCTTGTGCATTTGGGCGATAATCAGAATTTCCTTGTCGGTATAGATGCGGTGGGAGAATTTGATTTTGGGCAGATATATGTCGACATTGGAATCGCCGTAGGTGTCCATTGCAAAGGTTGCGAGCGGCAACATGTTGATTCCGTATCCCTCTTCAAGAGTGTCGAGGTTGCCATATCGGAGTGATACCCGCAGCACGTTGGCTATTGATGCATCATTGCCCGCATAGGCACCCATCCAGAGGATGTCGTGATTGCCCCACTGTATGTCGAAGTTGTGGTAGTCGCATATTGTATCCATAATAATATGCGCACCGGGACCGCGGTCGTATATGTCGCCGACGATGTGCAGGCTGTCGATTGCCAAACGCTGTATCAGTTCACACATTGCAATGATGAAATCATCGGCACGCCGGGTGTAGATTATGGTGGATATAATCTGGTTGAAGTAGGCGTGCTTGTTGGGGTCGGCTTCCGTCTCGTGGAGCAGTTCCTGAATAATGTAACTGAAGTCTTTGGGCAGGGCCTTGTTAACTTTCGAGCGGGTGTATTTTGACGATACGCTTTGGCACACTTTAACCAATCGGTTGAGGATAATTTCATACCATTCGGTCATGTCGTTTTCCTGAACGTGAACCAATCTGAGTTTCTCCCGCGGATAGTATATGAGAGTGCAGAGATCTTTTTTCTCAATCTCGCGCATGGTGTTGCCAAAAATCTCGTTGACTTTTCGCTTTATGGTTCCCGATGCATTTTTCAGTACGTGCTGGAACGCTTCGCTCTCGCCGTGGATGTCGGTCAGGAAGTGTTCAGTGCCTTTTGGTAAATTGAGAATTGCCTCAAGGTTGATTATTTCGGTACTTGCCGATGCTATCGTGGGAAAAGAGCGCGACAGGAGCTGAAGATATCTGACGTCGGACATGAGTTCCGAGGTGGGGTATGAAGTATAGTGTGTCATAGAATATTCTGGTCGTGTTCAGTAACAATAAACGGACATTTTGCCGGGTCAAATCTCCCATTAATCAAATGGTTGTAAATCTTAAGACATGCCCATGCATCAAGCGACGCATAGGCTTGCTGGGCCTCGGTAAGTTCGTCGGCTTCCCAGTTGGTGAGTCGTTGGCTTTTGGAAATCCGCTCGTTGAAAATGACTGCATATATTTTCTGAAGGCTGTTGTCAGCGATGTCATATTGCTTGACAAACGACTGCAACTCCACGAATCCGCCCGGTTGGAATTCTCCGAGTCTCATAAGAGAATGGAAGTCATCCTTAATCGACAGTCCAATTTTTAATATGTTTTCATTCTCAAAGAATGTTTTCAGCGAGTCGAACAAGCCAAGTTGATTGAGTCTTATAAGAAAACATTCGTCGGCTGTAGAAAGTTGCAGCAGTGCCACTTTATGCACGCTTCCCTTGCGGAACGAAGGTCGTGTCTCGGTGTCGAACCCTACTATAGACTGCTTGTTGAGGTAGACCATAGCAGCTTTTGCGTCGGCAATCGTACTTATAAGAATTGACCTGCCGGGGAATGTGACGGTAGGTAGCAATGACAGTTGTTCTTTAGTGATGCCAAACATTGTTATTCTCTTTTACGATGCAAAATTACTCTAATACGGGGACAATGAGTAATAATGTCTCGGGAAAATTCTGTTTTAAATAGCGTTCGATAAAATGGAAAGTGTCATCGGCAATGACTGCATCATTGTCAAGATGACGGCTGTAAAGAACATATTCCACCTTTATATCGCGATTTCTGAGAGCTTCGAGCGATAGCAAAGTATGGTTTATTGAACCGAGTCGACCGTTGGTTACAAGTGCCACGGGCAGTTGTCGCGTTGATATGTAGTCAATCGACATGAAATTATCGGTTATGGGAACCATAAGACCTCCGGCACCTTCGATTAATACCACGTCGTAGCGCGAGGCGAGAATATCTGATGACCGGTCAACAATAGATAGGTCAATTTCCTTGCCGTCGATTTTTGCCGCAAGTTGTGCCGATGCAGGATAAGAAAAAATAATTGGTGCGGTGGTGTGGTCAATATCCTCGGGAAGCAGTCCGGTCCCCATTAATTGTCGGTGTTTTTCTATGTCCTCAGAGTAGTCGGTGTTGCCAGTCTGTATGAATTTCTGGGTAATAACGGTTTTGCCTTCTGTCATAATCTGCCGGGCAAGCCATGCTGTGGCGTAGGTCTTTCCTGCATCGGTGTCGATGCCTGTTATAAATATCTTTTTCATATCTTTTTAAGTATAAGATAGACCGGACGATAGGTCAACTGTGGATTGGAATCGAGTCGGCGCAACATTTGTCGGGTGTCGGCATAGTTCATAGGGCTTCCTATGGAGTTAACGCCGGTTGTTTTTATGTGGTTGAGCAGGCTTCTTCCATTGTTGAATCTCACTATGTGTTCTTCGTTCATGGTCTCAATTGCCTTAAGATTATCTGGAAGCATCTCGATAAGCTCACTGAGGGTGGGGTAGTTGAGCGTACGTCCGGTAATCTCTTTTATTTCGGAGTAGGTTCCTTGCTGAAAAGTGGATATTGCAGCTATGCCGTCACGTTTCAGAATGCGTGCCACATTGGAAAGAAACCGCTTTATGTTGCAGAACCATTGGATGGTTGATGATGACACTAATATGTCGACCTCAGCGTCGCCACACCGTTCTACATATCGTTCTGCATCGTCGGTGACAATGGTCCCGTTGTAATTGATGTCTGCTTCTGTAAGTACGTTCCTTATTGTGTCGCGGTCGGCAAGATCTACTGCTGCCGACTCGCTTGAAATTGGCGATTGGCAGTAGAGACTTGTTAGAAAACCTGTACCGATGCCAATCTCGAGTATCTTCTTTGCCGACAGCTCTGTGTGCCTGACGAGCATTTGGTAGAGATTTTCGGCAATATGCCGTTGGGTCGATGCTTCAATGTTGTAACCCGTGGTATTCTCGGAAAATCTTCGCCCGATGAGTTGCTTGTCGATAATATCGTTGTCGATTATAGACCTGAAATCGGGGCAATGAGGCTCTCCCTCAAGCTCCGTTATGCGAAAACCTGTCCATGCGTTGCGTTGATTGCTTGGCGGTATTATGGCGTCTTTTTCGCTGATATAGCATTTTGACCAAATCTCGGATGGCGTTGTCGCTTGCAGCTCACCCATCATCTTTAATTCTTCGC
>JAMPEH010000264.1 GCA_023665245.1 Muribaculaceae bacterium | reverse complement strand
ACTGAGTCTTTGACCAGGTAACAATAGCCGATGTGAAATCATCGGCTTTCAGTTGCGACACTGTCATTTCAGCGGGTTCAAGATAGACTTGTGTCATCAACTTGGCATTATACCTCGGATCGCCTATATAGACCATCGAGTTTACAGGACTTTCTATTGTCCCCTTAAAAGCAAATCGACCGTCAGCAATCAGAGCGCTGTCACGCACGAGTGAATCATCTATGACATATGTCATGTAGATTATCTGCCCGTCAGCACCTTCAATCTCGCCCGCCAAATCAAATTGATTGGCGGGTCGGGAATTACATGAGTTCATCAAGGCCAAGCCGGTCAGAGCAATTATTGATATTCGTTTCATTATCAATATACTAAATACGGTTTAAGATTGGCATTGAAACCACACACATTGTTGGGAATAGGGAACACCCACACTTTCTTTTCGGGAGTAAGAGTCATTGTCACGCCACCGATAGTGCGCGTGATGGTCTCCTGAAAATCAGCGTCGAGAACATTCCAGCGCTTACGATTCACGTAGTTCCAAATAGAGAAAAGTCCTTCAGTCTCAGCCGACATCTTCAAATATTTGATTGCTGTCGCGCGGTCGGGATTGGTGTTTTTTAAAGGAGCATACTTCTCAGGGACAAAACGATTGACGCGAATATTGTCAAGATATCCCATAGCGTCGTTGTACTGCTTGTTGTGGATAGCCGCTTCGGCAAGAACGAGATACATCTGAGTGGAACGAAGACCGAAACGAGGATGATTGGAGTCATCGTCTGACATCAGATAACCCTTTTCGCCAAGAATCTCTTCTGACTTAGCATCGGCTTCCTCCTTAGTCATGCCAAGTTGTCGAGTTCCAAGATAAGTGCAGTAGATATGACCCTCTTCAAAGAACGATTGAGCATAGGGAGTGATGTTATCATTTCCCGTGTAACCGAAAGTCGTGAAATAGTCTTCCTCAACATCGTGGAACGGGCGCGTAAAGCTTTTAAAGGGAACACGTTCGCCCTGAGCATTGGTAATTGTCACTTCGGTAAGCATATCGTTATAATTGCATACCGTGTTATCAACCCCAAGAGCCTGATTTGCAGCGATTGCTGCATCGTCAAAACGTTGCATCGACATCAGTGCCAGAGCCTTGACAGCGTAAGCAGCACCTTTATTCATACGCATACGAGTACTCTGCTTAACCGGAATTGCATCCAGGTCAATAGCCTTCTGTACGTCATCGAGAATCTTTTCGTAGAATTTCTCGAGTGTAAGAGGTGCCGACGGAGCCTTTATCGTAGAGCGGCATACCTATTCTGTTTCCGGTGTCTTGAATCTTGACGAACTTGTAGCTCCAGAGAGCCGATACGGGATAGCCTACTTTGTAGGGGTTGCTGAACATGGTTGAGGCCTGTTGAGCGTCGTTTTCCACCTTGGTTACTTCATTTTTATTGTAGGTGAATGTAACACTTGTGGTCCAACTGAAATCGCGGCGACGACGCGGACGGAACCAGTCATAAGCCACAGTTGCTTCAATACCTCGGTTTTCTATTGAAGCTACATTGGCAACCATTGAGGTGAATCCATAGGTCGGGTCAAGATTGAGACCGTTGAATATATCAACACCTTTTTTAATGTAGTAATCAACATTACCACGCAGGCGATAATTAAACAAGCTGAAGTCAAGACCAACGTTGGTAGTCCTGTTTTGCTCCCAACGCAGATCGGGGTTGGCAGGCGACGAAACTGTGGCTACGGGATAGTTGTTGTAGCGGTTGGTGCCGTCGGTTGAAGCTGTCATCACCGAAGTGGCTCCCTGATAGATATTACCTGTAACACCGTATGATGCACGGAGTTTCAAGAAATTAATCCACGTGATGTCGCGTGCGAAAGCCTCGTTGTGGATATTCCATCCAATACCTGCCGACCACAGCGGTTTTCCGCGGAACTTGGAATTGAGACCAAACACGTCGGCATAGTCCTTACGGAACGAACCAAACACGTTGTATTTCTCATCGAAAGTGTAGGTGAGGTTGAAGTAACCCGATGCATATCGATGATGTTGTTCGGGCACAAGACCGAAGCCGGGAAGAATGTAATTATATAAAACCGAGCTTAACGGAAATCCACCAAGCATCGAGAAATATGCCGGGTTACGATTTATCATACTAAGGCTCTGGAAGTCAATGGAAGTAGTGTTGCTCGACTGCAACTGGTCGTCGTAGCCGAAGAGGACGGAACGAGTTCCCTTGTAGAGAGTTTCACGGAATTCCATACCGGCGATTGCGGCAACATCGTGTTTGCCGAAAGTTCCGGAATAATTCAACTGACCGCGAGCGGTCCAAGCATTGGACCGAGTATTGGTAGTCCTAAGCAAACCACCGTTTTCAGGGGTAAGATATTCATACCCACCACGACCGTCAGAGAATGTGTAAGCGTTTCTAATCATGCGGGAAGTGTAGCTCTGTTCGTTGGCCTGCCACTCGGTATTGGTGTTCTCTGTCTCGTAGATAAACTGAGTGTTGGCGGTTAGACCGGGGATAATCTTGAATAGAAGATCACCATGATAACGAGTACTGTTGCGTTGCTCGGTTGTAAAACTGTTATATATTTCATCGAGCGGACTTGTACTCAAATCGTGGAATGCCTCACCAAACGACATAAATTGATTGCCGCCTTGAGTGGCTGCATACTGACGTTTGACAGAACCGTCGGTATTGTAGAAAGGAACATAAGGAGCTTGTCCCCATGGACCCATCTGACCGTTGAAATCCTGACCATAGGTACGCGTATTGCTTATAACCGAGTTAATGGAGACAGTTGCAGTGAGCCACTTTGCCACGTCGAAACTACCCTTATAGGATACGTTGAGCCAATCGTTCTTATGGCTTTTCACTCCGCTGTTGTCATATTTATAGTTAACTACCACATTATTGCGCGATTTATCCGATGATGAACGCATGGCAAGATTATATTGCTGCACAACCTGACGACGATAAACAGCATCGGCATAATCCTTGGCATAATTGTTGCCTTTTAATGATTCTATAGTCTTATTGAGCTGGTTACGGTCAATTTCACCGGTTGCCAACTGATAGTAGGCATATTCTATGGGTGTGGGTGACAGATAACCCGATTGGATATACATAGATTCTTCCTGCAACTTTGACGCCGGATTATTGCGGTCGTCTTTCTGAAAGAATTTCCATTCATAAAGCTCACATTCGGCAGCAATATGCTCTTCGGGAGAGAGATAGAAATTGTCATGATAGTCCATGTTTTTGTTCTCATACATGGTCACGTTAGCACTGAAATCTATATCGAGTTTCCCCTGCCTTTTTGCATTCTTGGTGGTAACGACAATGATACCATTAGCAGCACGGGCACCGTAAATAGCCGATGCCGATGCATCTTTGAGAACATTGACACTCTCTATGTCACCGGGATTGAGGTCATCTATAGAACCCTCGATAGGGAGTCCGTCGACAACGAGCAGCGGTGTGGTTGATGCATGAAGCGAGCCGAGACCTCTGATTACCATCTGCCCGCCATAGGTAGAAAGTCCTGCCACACGACCTTCGAGATTGTCGAGAAGGTTGGTGGTGTAGCGTTCGTCGAGCTTGTCAGCACTGATGGTAGTTACCGCACCGGTCATTTTCTCCTTCTTTATTTCCTGATAACCGGTCACGACAACGTCCGATAACATCGTTGACATTTGATTCATCTCAACTCTGATTTTCTTATTGGAATCCACTGTTACCTCCTCGGGCTGCATGCCGATATAGGTAAACAACAGTGTAGAGCCTAAGGGAGCCAATATTGTAAATTCACCGTCAACGTTGGTCGACACACCTGTGTTCTCACCGGAAACCCTTACCGAAGCGCCAGGGACCGGCTCTCCGTCCCAATCCACAACAACGCCGCTTAATTTCACTGCAGTTGACGATTTCGTAACGCGTTTGCTCAACACAATAGTATTTTTAACCTGTTTCCAAATCAAACCGAGTTGATCGGTCACAACCGTATTGAGAAGTTCATTAAGTGATACATTTTTGAAATCAGCGGTAACACGTGCATTAACGCCTTTCAAAAGCTCCTTTTGGTATA
>JAMPEH010000263.1 GCA_023665245.1 Muribaculaceae bacterium | reverse complement strand
GTTTTATAGGCGTCGGAAAATTCAGAGAAACGTAACGCCTTATGACTATTACTTGGGGAGCAAAATAAAAGACGATAATCACATTTTTGTGTTTATCGTCTTTTTATATATGCGACTTATTTTGAAAGAAATATTCCTCTTTTAATAGTCATAAGGACAATACGCCTATTCTTCGTTTTCTCGAATTTTCTGATGGCTGGGAACTAACAACTATTGGCGGCGTTTATGATGAACGCTCTGAACGAGGCAGTGAAGAAATGGAATTACTTTCCGTAACCATGAACGAAGGAGTAAAACGTCGTTCTGAAATTGAAGGTAAAGATAATTCCAGCGAAGATAAGAGTAATTACAAAATTGTTCATATTGGCGATATGGTTTATAATTCTATGCGTATGTGGCAAGGTGCAAGTGGTATTTCACAATATTATGGTATTGTTAGCCCTGCATATACAGTATTAAAGCCTAAAATGCCGATTGCTAACGAGTTTTTTGCCGCATTATTTAAGACAAGAAAATTGGTACAAACCTTCCAAAAAAATTCACAAGGCTTAACTTCCGATACTTGGAATCTAAAATATCCACAAATAGCGCCAATTAAAATTAGCATACCGAGCTTGCAAGAACAAACTAAAATAGCAAAAATGCTTACTTTACTTGATCTGCGTATAAAGCAACAAGAACAACTCGTATCTTTCTTTAAGTCGTATAAAAGAGGTGCTATTGCGCACTATTTTACTATGCAAATGCATAATACAAAATGGCAAAAAACTACAATATCTAAATGCCTATTTTACGAGCAACCACAAAAATATATTGTTCATTCTGAACATTATTCCGACACATACGCAACGCCTGTTCTAACTGCAAATAAAGCATTTATTCTCGGTTATACTAATGAAACAGATGGCATTTACAACAAAGGTGAAGTGCTTATTTATGACGATTTTACAATGGATATTAAGTATGTTAATTTTCCTTTCAAAGTAAAATCATCTACTATCAAAATGCTAACGCCGCAGGAAAATATTGATTTGTACTTCATGTATAGTTTGCTTCAATATTTAGAATTAAAGCCAGAAGGACACCAGCGATCTTATATATCAATATTAGAACCTACAGAAGTACAAATCCCCCTTTACGAAGAACAACTACGGGCGGCAAAATTATTCCGATTGCTTGATCGTAAAATTGAAAAAGAACAGATACTATTGCAGGGAATGATAAAAATGAAAACATCGCTTATGCAACAACTTTTTATATGAAAAGTTGTTGCAATAAGGCGACCTTTAATGTCTGTAACTGCGTTAAGATTTTTTCTTCTTCTGTTAGTCGATTATCGTATGATTGTAACAGCGCGACGATATATTTTTGCTCATTACGAGATGGGATATAAAGCGGAATTGCCCTGACTTTTTCAGCGTTTAAGTTGGGTTGTGTTCCTGTTGAAACCATTTTGGTATAGTAATCGGTTGTAGCGAGATATGTCAAATAATAGTAAATATATTCCACATTTGCATTCGGCTCAAAAATCATGTTAAACATAGCTTGACTTGTTGCAAGTGGAACTTTATTGATAGCCACGAGCCCATACGATGCGTACATAGATAAGATTAAGCTATTGTTGGGAACGATCCATGCGGTTGAATTTTGCAAACCCACCTCACTAATATGTTTTTCAGTTGAATAAATATATTTGCCTTGTTCTGTCATATCTGCGATGCTCAAAAATGGAATATCACCGTTATAATATGTAGCATTACTTGATTGAGGAGTTCCGCCTGCTTTACCTTTTTGTAATATATCTTCCAAAATGTGAGTTGATTTTTTATCACTAAAAACCAATGATAATAACCCTCTTTTATACGACTTTAAGTTCTCTACCAAACGCTGTTGTTTCTCTATTCTTTGCTCTATAAGGGTTAGAAATTTAGCTATTTTAATTTGCTCATCTACGCTCTGTGGCAAAATATGTTGAGTAGCGAAGAACTCGTCAGTAGGAACATTAAGCAAGCCGTGATTTCTTGCGCCTTCGGCAGCAATCATATAGATTTCTTTGTACCATTTGAGTGAATCGAAATACACTTTCATAAAATCAGAATTATGGCGTGTAAGCGCAAAACAAATGTACAAGGTGGATAATGCACCCATAGGATAGCGGTCAAGACGTTTTATAGAGCCAAAATCATATCCTACGGAATAACTTTTATTATATGCGAACTCTCCGTGCATTAAAAGATAATAACCGGACATATCCTTGCTCGATACTTTTTTGTTGAAGTAAGTAACTTGATCCACAAGACCGTCTTTTGATGAAATAGTGAGCGGTAATTCTGTTTGATTTTTTGTATTTTTGCGTATGATACGTTGCGTGAAATCGGACAACTTTTCTACTTGCCAATTTTCATTAAAAGATGGGAAACGCAGGCGTGGCGTAAGCCCCTTATGACTATTACTTGGGGAGTATAATAGGGCAAATTTTCAATTAGACATCTCAAACGATATTTTCTTTTTTCCGTTTAATTCATAATTACGGTAGGAGGTGTCATTATGACTGAAAATACACATTTTAAGACGCTTGTAAACGAGTGGCTAAATTCTAAAGAGCCAATGATTACGGCGTCAACGCAAGCAAACTTTGTATTGATTGCGGAGAACCATTTAATCCCGTATTTCGGGAAGCAACGTATCGGTTCGATAACTGAAGCCGATATTCAAGAGTACATACTTCTTCTGTATAGAGAAGGGCGTATGGACAAGCAGGGAGGGCTGGCAGTTAAGACAATTCGAGATATAGTTCTTGTTCTGCGGCTGTCGTTCCTTTATGCTTACAAAGAGAAAGTGATTCCGTTGCTGAATTGGGATTTGATAGAATATCCCAAAGACGCAGGGCAAGACCATGTAATAGCCCTTTCCAAAGAAGATGAACAGCATCTTATTCAAAGCGTTTATTTCAATCTCAACCGCAAGACTGCGGGAATTTTAATTGCTTTGCTTACGGGTGTCAGAATAGGGGAGTTGTGCGGCTTGCAGATGAAAGACATTTCGCTATCGGAAAATACGATTAGTGTAAATAAAACAGTACAGCGTATTTACGATAAGCGCAAGGGGACTTCGTACATAAACATAGGACCGCCGAAAACGGCGAGCTCGGAACGTGTAATTCCGTTTCCGTCGTTGCTGGGGAATATTATTAAAAAGTTCTATTCGGATAATCCCAACCAATATTTTTTGACGGGGCGAGTAAAGCCTACCGAGCCGAGAACATATAGGCAATTCTTTTCTCGCTTTTTGAAACGTAATAAACTGCCGAAAGTAAAGTTCCACGAGATTCGCCATACCTTTGCCGTGCGTGCAATCGAAATACCGGAGTTCGATATAAAATCTCTGTCTGAAATCTTGGGGCATAAGAACGTTTCTTTTACGCTTAATGTTTACGGACGAGCAAATCTCAAACAAAAAATAAAGTGTATGAATCTATTAAATGATTTATTATAAATGGTGTAACTTTTGTGGGATTAGTGCGTGTGCCTGACTTGCACAACGGAAATTCAGAAAGAACATTTTACGGAATTTGCACATTCTCGTTTTGATACAGAAATACCCAAAATGCATTTAGGCGTGTGCTTGGGTAAACGAGTGCGCTCGCTGACGCTCGCGCACCCAAGCACACGCCTAAACCAAACGCGACGGAACAAACAACCGCTCGAAGCAAGGGGCGGCGACGAAAATACGGCGGCACGCGCAGGCTTATCGTGCTCGCCGCATTTTCTTTCCGTCGCCGCCCCTTACTTGCTTTTTTAGACAAGTCTTTTACGGCTTGTCTTTTTTTATACCGTAAAACTTTGCTTTCACCCCGTGATATTTTCCCTTTTTCAAGGCTTAATAGTGGAAAGTTTTTTAGAAAACTTTTTCAAAGTGGCAAAAAACTTGCCCCTTTGAGTATTAGGCTATGCTTGCAAGCGCAAAAACTTTTTCAAAGTGGACAAGAACTTACCACTTTAAGGATTACTATCTTCCTGTCGATTGAAAAAAATCTATAAAATTTTTTTCAAACAGGAAAAAAACTTTCCGGTTTGACCGTTACGCTGTGTGCATAAC
>JAMPEH010000262.1 GCA_023665245.1 Muribaculaceae bacterium | reverse complement strand
CTTTCCAGGCGTTTGCACCCACGCATCTAATGGCGTGGTTTATAATTATTTGAATGTTCTCTTGAAAATTTTTTGCGCATTTTTTGCGCATTTGGTTTTTCAGCCAATAATTACCTCATAGTCAATACCTTTCTTGGCGCAAAGTATCTTGAATTCGGTCAATTGATGGAGCAGTTGTTTGTTCTCTCGCTCCAGTTCATCGACCTTATTTTCCAATTTTTCTATTCGTTCTTGCGTCCGACCGCTAAGAGCATCGACATCCTTTTCTATACTCGAAAGGCGAGCCAAGACAAGAGGGTCGGAACTGCCGGGAATCTGCACCTTATTATTAGTGCCGTTTCCACTGCCACTGTTGTTGGTAACGTTGATTGACTCATATTCCTCATAGTAGTCCTGAATATTGGCTATGCCGAACTTGTGGACAAGCGTATTTACATATGCTTGTGAAACGTTGGTTTTCCAATTCTCCATGGCACTTACAGAACTCTGAGGAATCTGAAGCACTTCTGCTATGTCGCTCTGCTTAAGACCGAGGTCTGTACGCAGCCTGTTTAAGTTAAATCGAGTAGCCATTATTTTGTAAAAATGTTAAATCGTTTCTAATATTTTGTAATATCGCTATATATAACTATCTTTGCGGAAATATCGGCTATATCTAACGATTCGGATTTGATTCTTTAAGTCTCAATTCCACTGCAAAAATAGCTATTTTTATTGAAACAACAAAGAATTTGTCCGATTTGTTGACGATTTATGCCGAAATATTTTAGATAACATTATAATATAGGCTATATATGCTACCATCAGTACCACCAAACGTATCAAAATTTGGTTCTTACACCATTGACGAGACTTGCAGACTCCTCGGATGCTGCCGTGACAAACTCCGTGCTCTCACCCAAGAGAAGAAAATCAAGAACGACTACCTCGACGATGAGACGGAAACCACCGTCTACAAAGCAAGGGAAATTCTTCGCTACTGGTTCAACACCACTAAGCAGCCTCACACCGAGGGTCAGCTCAACGTTATCCTCGACAGCCTTCAGGAGAAGGGCTATGTGGCCACATTCGGCTGTGAACCGCCTGAAATGAAAGTCAAGAACAAACGTCCGAAGAAGTCATCCGAAATAGATGAGCAATCCCGACAAAAATTATGAACAGTGGTTACATATGTTTGTATCGCGCTATCGAGGACCATTGGCTGTGGCTTGACCCGAAACGATTACGCGCCTGGCTCTACCTTTTGTTTGCAGCAAAATGGGAGCCTTGCACTGTGACTTTTGGCAAAGACACAATCGAGTTGAAGCGGGGTCAAATCGCCACCACCACTCGCAGATTGATGGGGCGCTTTGATTACTATTCAAAAGCCACTCTCGATTTTCTTAAAGTCCTCGAAAAAGAGGGTATGATTACATGCGAAAAATCATCAAAACTGACAATAATCACCATTGTCAACTATGACAAATATCAGGTTGCCGAGAGCAATCCCGAACGCAAAACCAAGCGCAAAACGAAACATATTAAAGAAATAGAAGAAGTAAAGAAAGAAGAAGTAAAAATAAATAATTCTTTACCTACTTCATCACGCGAGAGTGAATTGAAGTTTTTTGAAGAATTATTTACTCAGGAAATTTTTTGGGAAGAATCGGCAATGACGTTCAAATCGACAATTCCAATTCTGAAAGAGATCGCAGAGCGATTCAAAGCTGAAACCCTCGCCAAAGAAAATTTCCACCCTTCACTTCAAGAATTGAAAAAGCACTTTATAAACTGGGCGAGATACGCTTTAAGAAATGAGGCCGCGCCGAAAAAAATTAACTCAACGCAGAATGGACAGCAACCAAAGCAAAAAACCGATTCTAAACGTGCAAACCGTCGGGGCACTGGCGTCACGGATTTGTCGGAATCAGAACTCAGATCTTCGTTTCAGGTTCGCAATGGACGCACAAAGTGCGACTAATCTCATTGCCGCCTGCTATAAAGCAGCCGTGGAATATCGTCAACGAGTCTGCGACTTCGATGAAGACACGAAATCCCACATCATTCAGCTTGCTGAGATTATCACTCAGCCGGTGCCACGTTTCGGTATTATGTGTACCGGCAACATGGGCAACGGCAAAACCACGCTGATGTATGCTTTTCAGCGGGCAGTGAATTATCTCACAAACATTGGCCACTTCAAATCGTTCCTTTATGAGCGATTCGATACCCGAATGCGCATCATGACGGCCAATGAAATTGCCGAAGCCGCCCATGACAGTGATAAATTCCAGGACATAAAGTCGAGGTGGATGCTCGGCATCGATGACCTCGGCACTGAGCCTACGGAACGACTCGACTATGGCAATTCCCTATTTCCGCTGATACGCTTACTTGAATACCGTTACGCCAATCAACTTTTCACTTTCGTTACAACTAATCTTGACGGCGATATGCTTCTTGAACATTACGAGGAACGCATCTATGACCGCATTATGGAAATGTTTGAGATTATCACATACGGTCAGGGGTCTTACCGCGACTGATTATGGAGGGCCATAGGTCTTTTCCGGGTCTTGCTACCGGTGGTAAATTTGCTCAAAACAATTTTGAGATGAGCGAATACTGCATAAATCTGGAACTGCCGCCTTACCTCCGTCAGTGGATTATCCACGAGAACGGAGGTGAGCAACCTGTTGCGTTTCCCCGATTGAGCACAGAGAACAAGCTTCTCGAAATGTGCCTTATCAGAACGCCACAGAACGGCATTCCCGATTTACCCACGGACACCTCCGTAGCTATCGCTATTCCTTATTTCAAATTGAAGCATCCCAAGACCTATCATTATCTCCCGAAGAAAGCCAAGGATACGCTTGCCGGTTGTATCCGCAATCGTTTCGTGATTCAGCTCTGGACCGAACTGCATCACTTCGGCTATATCGGCAAGCGCAAGGACGAGTTGATATATAACTGGATGGCCGCACACGGCATCGAAGATAATGAGACCAATTGGAATGCCATCGCAAAAATTTACCAACGTCAATACCGAAATTATCTCGAAAATCGACGTCGTAGCAAAAAGTTCAAAAAATCATAACATTTTTTGGACGACTTAGACCCCCTCAAAACGACACAGTGTGGAACACTTTTTATCATGGTAAAGCATACTCAAAGACTCCCCGGCGTTAAATTCATTGGTTGGCTCGATGCCGACAAGCTCCAACGGAATGTTGACCTGTATAAAATCACAGGGCAAATGATTGGCATATTTACCGACATTCACCCCATTGAGTTTTCGGATGAGCCGGAAGCAACTTGCAAAACCGAACCAATGAACGGTGCCTACTTTGAGACTGCAACATTGAAATTCTTATCCCCATCGCAGTTGCCACTCGCTCCGGGCAAGAATTACGGATTTATCGTTACTGACGTATCCGGCAATTCATTTTTGATTGGCTCACTTGAACCGCAGCACGTCACTATGACAATCGAAATGCGCCACGGCTTCCCCGATGGCGACGGCTCCGGATTCTATTATGAAATCAAGCATATGCATTACCGCTCAATGGTTCCATGTGTTGTTTCGACAAACGAACACTAATTCCATCCAATCCCCATTCAACATAGGTCATCAGATTTTGAAGTTTAATTTGTCGCCACCGGCTTGTGAAAGTCGGTGGTTTGATTTTGAGCGGAAGTCGAGCCGTGCCGAAACAAGGCTTGGGATAGAGGGAGGGGGTCAGAGTATTCAGAATACATCCCCGTTCAATGCGCCCATCGGATAATCGTACAATTTTAGCGGTGGCAGCGTTCTGCATCTACGTGGTCTGCAAGATGCCCTATTTTTTTGATAGCGGTGTCAACGATATGGTGGGCGAAGTCTACCTCGTTATTTCTATCCCACTGCCTATGTTGGCCGCAAGCGGTTGTTGTAATCGTAGTGGAACTCAAATATATTTTGGTATCTGCTTCGGCTCTGAACTTGTCGCACGGAGTATTCATTTTAGCGGAGGTCGGTCATCGGGAGAGATGAACCCTCGTATTTCAGCGGTATGCCGTGAGAGTCATTCATAGTCTGTGCCATATTTTCAGAGGTGGGTCACATCGTCAGAGTGTATGGCGTAGCAATTTGATT
>JAMPEH010000261.1 GCA_023665245.1 Muribaculaceae bacterium | reverse complement strand
GTGGTACAGTTCAATGATATGCTTATAACAGTAGAGCAGTTCATTGCCCAGCATATCTGTGTCCGGCATCATGGTCGCCTTGACATACTTGACCAGCGCCCGCAGCGGTTCGTGGTTGTCCATCAGTACATTGGCATGGTAAAAGACATAGCGCGCGGATTCACACTGCGGTTCATAGCGCTCCATCAGCGCGAGTGCATCCTGTTCCCTGCCTGACATGACATAAGCTTTCGCCAGCCCCTCCACCATGCTGTGCACATACAACGCGCGGAAGTCCTCTGTCAGGCTGAGACCCTCCTCATAGAATGCGATTGCTTTCTCACAGTTTTCGAGCACAAGCTCAGACTGGCCTATCTGGAAACAGAGATAGGATGATGCACCTTTTATCCCATATTCATGGTATAAAATGCGCAGGTTGCGCTCCTGCTTAATCCGCATCTGCTCCGCCGGAAGTGCGTACCCATGGTGTATGACATCCACTGGCAGCAGGAAATTCCGTCCCGGCACCGTTCTGCTCCCCCGCCGGGACACAATCTGTTCATGAATCGCCCCACTGTACTCAAAATATCTTCTGTCATAAAAACGCAGCACATTTTCCTTGGTATAACTTGTCATCCCGTCGGAATGTCTGACAATACTTTTGATCTGCAGCGCCCCGACAAGCTTTGGATAACTGCGCATCTGGCTGACAAGACTAACAGAATTGCAATGCTCCACATACTCGTCACAGTCGAGTGCCAAAATCTGATTGTTTGCCGCATGCCGCGCACAGAAATTTCTCGCCGCGCTAAAATCATCTGTCCATGTGAAATCGACCACCTTGTCGGCATACTGTGATGCAGTCTGCTTTGTAAGGTCCGTGGAACCTGTGTCAGCCACAACGATCTCAAATCCGCATGGCTGCAGCCGTTTCAGGCATTCCCCGATATGCGTTTCCTCGTTCTTTGCTATAATACATACGCTTATTGGTATTCTTGACATATTTTATTCTCCTCTGTCTCTAAGGAACTATACACGATGCGATACCTAAAACAATTCAAGCCGCATGGCCACTTTCCTATGAAAGTGTACTTTACTTTCATAGGAACTATACAAAATGCGATACCTGAAACTATTCAGACCGCATGGCCACCTTCCTATGAAAGTGCACTTTACTTTCATAGGAACTGTTCAAAGATAATAACACACTACAAAAGCCGTCCCGTAGGACGGCTTCTGCGTATTATGGTAGGGATCGTTATTCCCAAATGGGTTTTCTGAGCGATCTATTAACCTAACAGGCTCAACACACCCTGGTTGCCCTGGTTTGCCTGTGCAAGCATTGACTGACCTGCCTGTGACAGAATGTTTGCGTTAGAGTATTTCACCATCTCTGTAGCCATATCTGTGTCACGGATAGCGGACTCAGCGGATGTCGTGTTCTCAACAACGTTATCCAGGTTGTTGATCGTGTGCTCCAAGCGGTTCTGTACGGCACCGAGCAGGGAGCGCTGTGCGGATACGGTTGCAACTGCGTCAGAAATCGCGTCGATCGCGTAGGTAGCGGAACTTCCGTTCTCGTCAACGACATTGAGATCTTTCACGCCGAGACCCGCCGAAGACATTGTCTGAATCTTAACGCCGATCTTGTTGGTCATATCAGCGTCTGCACCTACATGAAGTGCGAAAGTAAGGGCGTTGTCAATCTCTACCTTGCCCTGTGTGATCTCATACTTTCCATCACCCAGATCCCTGACACTTGCCTTGACGTCTGCACCTATGCTGGAAGCTTTCTCCAGTTCGTCTTTCATCATGCGGTAAGCGTCCTGTATAGAGATATCAGTCTTTTCATTGGAAGCCACATCGATTGCATAATAATCAGCTGTATCCACTTTCACCTGATTTCCAGCCTTTACAAGTGCAGCAATATCATCCGCCGTAAATTTTGATCCATCAGGCTTCTTCGTTACTCCTACAGTATATGTAACACCTGTTGCATTGGAATTCTCGGCAATTGTAACCGTTTTACCATCAGCCAGCTTCTTAATCTCTTTCTGAAGATCTTCCACGGACACAATACCTTTATTCTTCCCGCCATTCGCCGTCGTGCTTACAATAGAGTTTGTTCCCTCTGCAGTCGTGTAAACATCACCTTCCTTGACAGCATATGCCGTATCAGCCGCCTTGCTGCCTTCCGTTTTATAGAAACCTGATGCGGCATGATATACACCATCCGGTGAAAACGCATTCTTTGTTTGATCTACATATGTGTACTCGACGCCATCCTTATCAACAATCTTGTCTCCTGCCACCCAGCCAGTATAAGCTGCAACAGCCCCATTGGATAAATTGAGACCATTCTTGCCAACAAGGGTCGTTGTAATAGCCGTTCCTGTAGTGGTGTGCGTAGCTCCTTCACTTACTGTGATGGTAAGAGCATTTCCTTCAGAATCCTTAACCTTGATACCTGCTGTCTTACTGGCATCCGAATCGTCTGCGTCAACAGTATAAGTAACACCGTTCTGTGTGATCTTATCTCCTTTTTTTACTGCAAATCCATTCATGGAATTATAACTGTCTGTTCTCTTGGACTCAGCAATTTTATACTCTGTTCCGCCAATGTTTACAGTATCGCCAACCTTGATCGCATCCGCTGTAAATGTAGTCTTTCCATTGAAGCTCTCTGAAAGCTTTCCTGCAAGGCCTGCATCATGCGCCTCAAGCGTCTTTGTCCCCTTTGTGCCGTCGCCTTTCAACAGGTATGTCTCATTGAACTTGGTTGTCTCTGCGACACGGTCGATCTCTGTTGTGAGCTGTGAGATCTCATCCTGGATTGTCTGGCGGTCAGATACAGAGTTTGTGCCGTTTGCTGCCTTGTTTGCCAGCTCATTCATACGCTGTAACATATCATGAACTTCTGTCAGGGCGCCTTCTGCTGTCTGCACTGCGCTGATGCCATCCTCAGCGTTTGCAGAAGCCTGTGTCAACCCTCTGATCTGCTTTCTCATCTTCTCTGAGATGGAGAGCCCTGCTGCGTCGTCCGCCGCGCGGTTTACCTTGTAGCCCGATGATAACTTCTCTGCTGATTTTGATAACTGTCCTGTTGTGATGCCTAACATCCTGTTGGAATTCATCGCTCTGAGATTGTGCTGTACTACCATAATTATACCTCCGTGTACAAAACGGGATATAGACATTCTAAGCCGGTACAGGACACCGACTAAGAATGTCTATGTCCCGTTTCAGGGAAAATCAGAGACTTTCCCCGCCATCCGACAAAGTTTATCTGTACTCCGTCTAAGTCTGGGCAATCCGTTGCCCGCCTTTAGTTACTGTTTCTATATTCAGTTGTGTTTATGAGCAAAGACTATACGTTCCTCACTCACATAATTTATAATATCCGCAGGCACTCGCACCCTCGGCGCCTTCTCGGGCACTGGCGCCTGCAGTTATTACCATCAGCTAAAGCAATCGTTTTCTATGCCGAGTTCTCTCTCCGCCGCGCGTTTCTCGATCGCTTTCCCTCTCGCCACGTTTATCTCTTTGGGCGCATCGATCATCAGCCGTAGCGTTTTCTCATTTCCTCCCAAAAAGGTAATCTTGACATCCTTTCCCACCATCAGGTATTCATTTTTGTTTACCGAAAGTCTAAGCATTATTTAAACCTCCTTGTTTTTCGGGGAGGTTTTACCTCCTTGTTTTTCGGGGAGGTTTTACCTCCTTGTTTTCATGAACTGGTTTCCCTGTCATGTGCCGCCTTGCCAATGCAACTTTTTGGGTAAATTGTTGCATCAGCAGCATATTTGCGGTATGGTGTTACAGTACTGCAGATTGCTGAAGGAACAGCAAAACACATTTTCAAGGAAAGGAACAGACACTATGAGTACAACACAACCGATCAGGGATATCCAGAAATTACAAGATTTCAAGAACTATTACCAGAACACAAGGCCAAATATGCGCAACTATGCCATCATCATCGTGGGGCTGAACACTGCCCTGCGCATCGGCGACATCTTAAACCTGACCTACAATGACGTCTTCCAAGATGACAAGGTGCAGGAACATATCATCGTCAGGGAAAGCAAGACCGGAAAAGAAAACAGGATCCTCCTGAACAAGGAAACACGGCGCACGCTTGCAAAGTACCGCGAGGAACT
>JAMPEH010000260.1 GCA_023665245.1 Muribaculaceae bacterium | reverse complement strand
GCAGTACACTCTGTACGGAAAGGCGAAATGCTCTATTTCTATATGGACGAATGGAGTGATGAATACGCAAACGGCGTAGTGTATTTTGCGATAAACGAAGATTACGACCAAGCTACGTTCTATTACAGCTTTACAAACGGTATAGGTTGGTTTGAGGTGCACGAGGGTACAACTAAACGCATTGTACTTACAACCGCAGGCTTTAATGCCAACGGCAATTCGCCCGACGAGGCTGACGAAATTGACGACTACGACGATACGGTTTATAACCCCAACTACGGTATAGATTTCGTACAGCAAATATCCGAATCGGCTATTATAACGCGAGCTGCGCCCACACTTACGCTCAATATAGTGAACGGTCAAAACTTAACCTCGTCTTTTGCCGAATTTACAGCTGAATACTCGCAAGCGCAAGACGAGCCTGTTAAATGGGTGCGTTGGGAACTTGCCGACGCAAAAGATAAGAGTAAGCACATTGCAGATACAAATAACATTTACACGTCGGTGCTTGCTTATGAGGTTGACGGACTTTTTAACAATACGGAATATGCGCTCAAGTGTACAGTTGAAACTGAAAACGGAGTGCAAGTTTCGTCCGGGTGGGTTAATTTCTCTGTTAAATATACGGCAAACTCTTATACGGGCAATTTTACCGCAGATTATTACCGCTCGGAAAATAGCGTAGGACTTGCTTGGGACGTGCTTGAAAATGCCGTTATTATTCCGGGTAAAGCGTCGGGCGCATACACGCTTGCAAATGGTGCAGTTACACTGCCCGCAAACTCAACTATTACTTGGAATCAAGTTACGGACAATGCAATGAATTTTGCGGGACCGTGGGCTATTCTTTGGAAAGGCAAGGTTACAACCTTAACCCCGAAAGGTACATTCCTCAACATAAATAACGGCAGAATTACCGCATCCCGTATTTCGCCCACAATAAAATATACATTCTTAAACAGTGAGGAAGATTTAAGCGTAGGACAATTATTATATGACCGTACCCGCGCAGAATTTGAGCCGCAGAATCCACCGCCCCAAAGTGGTGATTTATGCGTTTCGGAAGCTGGGTTTATTTGTGAAATTAACGAGCAATGGGATGATGAGGAATTTACGGGCTATTACTTAAGGGTTGTCGATAAGGCTAACGATTATTCTGACGTTACGGGCAATTTTATAGCCGTAAATATAATCAACCCGAACGGTACGGTTTCACAAACGGAACTCAATATTGCGTCGGAAGATTCGGAAATTGTGCTTTTAATTGCGCCGGGGGTAATATATGCTTTCTCTTATAAGGACGGTAAGTTATTAGATTATACGAGAGAATACGCATACTACACCCAAGAAACTATTACCTCGGTTTCTGTAAGCGGCGGCGAAAGCGGCTCTGTGTGCGACTGTATATCAATTATACAAGGCAACGTAGGCAATATAATGTGGGAACACCTTCACGCCGCGAGTGGCGCAACGTTTGAGCCGTCTTGGAATAGCACGGAATATCAACTTTATATGACCGCCAATTTTACATATAACATAGAGGGCGGCGTTGGTACGGCAACCACAAACAGAGGGTTTAGGGTTTATAGGCAAGAGGAAGGTAACAGCGAATTAAAGGTTATAGCAAAAACAAACTCCCTCACAACAAAAATTAAAGACTTTGGTATTGTAAGCGGAAAGCAATACCTCTACCATTTATTTGCCTACGATAATAACGGTGCGTTTATGTCGTCGGTAACTTCCGATAAAACAATAAACATAAAATTCAAAAACTACAGCCTGCTTGTAACCGAATATAACGAGGACGACGAGGCATACCACGTCATAAAGCAGTACATTTTTGAAAATAACATTTCTCACGGCTCTGTATCGAACAACAATTCGCCCTCTCTGACCGCGAATTTCACACGCTATCCCGTAAGAATGGGGTCGGTGCAGAATTACGCGAGTGGCACTCTGCAAGCCCTTATAGGCATTATTGATAAAGACTGGTCATACGACTATTACGACAGCATAGAACTTGAGCAAGAGTTGAACGAGCTTTCCACCTCAAACTACATATTGTTTATGCGTGATATGAAAGGTCATCTCAGAATGGTGCATACAAGCGGTGCTATCACGCAGGACACGGAACACAAAACGCGGCAAATGCAAAATAAGATTTCGTTGCCGTGGGTAGAGGTAGGCGACGCGAGCGAAGCAACGGTTATACAGCTGTCAACCGACGTTGGTTGGAGAGTTGACGAGGACGTTCTTGACGTTGAGTTTGACGTTGACTTTGAAACTGGTAAGCTCATTGCAAAATACCCTCTGCCTTACGAGGGAACGACTTTCTCCCTTACTGGCGCGGACAAGAGTATTCTTACCGCAAAAACGCCTAAGTCAATCAGTATGCCTACGTTTGAGTTACCCGCCGAAGGCGAGCAAGACGAGGGTAAGCAAGGTGTACTGACAGTAAAAGTTACAAAGAACGTAGCGGATGAGGATTGATTATAAAATTATGGCAATCTTAACACCTTACCAACAATATCTTCAAGAAATAGAATACCCCGAACGCTGTACCAAGTTAGTAAAAATGGAATTTCTAAACCCGGACAACAGCGTAGCATACGCACTTGATAACAATTACAAGCGCGGCTACGGCGGTTTTGCGGACAGTAGAGCTTTCTTGCAAGACGGCTCTATCAGTGTTTCACTGAATAACGGTCAGCGCAGAAAGGCGAGTGTTTCTTTTGAAGACCTTGACGGTGCATTTGATTACGCAGTAAATAAACTGTGGTATGGCAATAAGGTAAAATTATCTGCCGGCATTCGCCTTAAAAGCGGTCAAGATTTCTATTTACCGCAAGGCGTATTCTACTTTGATGACCCTAAACTTGAGTTAAAGCCGAACAGCCGTAAGTCCTCATATTCACTGGTTGACAAGTGGGCATATTTGGACGGCTCTCTTTTCGGAAATTTAGAAAACACTTACGAAATTCTGAACAGAACGAATATATTCGAGGCAATGGCTGCGTTGTTACAGCTGTCGCGGTACGACCATAAAGCCACAAAGAATAAAGCCGCAATGATTGACTGCACGTTGCCCGTGTTTACGAGCTTTTACAACAACCGCACAATCACTCTGAACGGTAGTTTAGTGCCTATGTGCCTCGCACCTAAAACAATAACCGTTTCATCGGGCGGCGCATATTCTAACGTCTTGCTTGACCTCAATAAGTTGCTTGTCGGGTGGATAGGTTACGACGAAATAGGCGCACTAAGGGTTGATGCGTCGCAAGAGGATATAGACGACCTTAAAAAGCCCGTGCTGTGGGCGTTTACCGTAAAGAACGGCAAAACAACTTTTCAGATTTCAGAAACCGCAAAACCCACGAATGTTTTTAACGACATTATAGTTTTCGGGGAAACGCTTGACGACGCGCTTGTCGGGGTGCGGGCGACAAACCTTGACCCCGCAAGCGACACAAACGCCAACCTCATAGGTAGAAAGACCTTCACGGAAAGTTCGAGTACATGCTATACAGTAGAGCAGTGCCGCGACCTTGCAAGCTGGTATTTAAAACAGAAAACGGTATTACAGAAATCGGTTACAATATCTTGCCCTCAATTATTCCATTTGCGCGAGAATAATATCGTAACAGTATTGAGAGATGACAAGGACGGTAGCCCTTTGGAAAGACACCTCATTCAGTCATACAGCTTACCGCTTTCGCAGTCGGGAAATATGAGCATTACGGCGACTTCCACGAATGATTTTCCGAAAGTTACCGTCAAAGACTTGGATTTATCAAAAGGAATATGATAATATAATTATGAGCAATAAATTAAAAGAGGCAGAAAACTTTAAATTTCTGCTTACGGAATTTGTAAATAACGTTATCGAAAACAACGCCACAATCCGAGCGGCCATAAAAGCGAAAAAAGCGGTTGTGGTTGAAGCGGCAAACACGGCTGAAAAAACGGTCAAGGTGCAGTTTCCTTTCGATAACACAACGCTCACTTTGCCATACAATCCTAAAATACCGCTTGAATGTTTGGCTGTCGGCAAAGCGGTAAGCGTATGGTACTCGCAGTCGTTAAATAACGGAATCGTTATGCAAAACGGCTCTTGGACCGCCTAAATAAAAATATTTTAAAA
>JAMPEH010000025.1 GCA_023665245.1 Muribaculaceae bacterium | reverse complement strand
TCATCTATGAGCCGACACTGGAGGACGGGAGCACGTTTTTCGGCAGCCGTGTGGTGAATGACCTCGAAGCGTTCAAGGCGCAGAGTCAGGCGATCATTGCCAACCGCTATGACGCGTGTCTGGACGACGTGCAGGAGAAGGTGTACACGAGGGATATTTTCAGACGGGATTGAGTATGAAGATTCAAGTTCCGAACTTCCTTTAAGCTTCATTTAGCAGGTTACACAATTTTGATACATGAGAGAGGTTGTTAAGTTTTAGAGTCTGGCTAAAATCATTTAGAAAGTTTTAAATATCGCACAATGAACTTGACAAAAGTAATAAGGCATGTTATAAATCCACAGAAGGTTTTAACTGCCAATATTTCCTGTTTGCAACCATTTCATAGGTTAGATGGGAAAAAAATCATTATAACAGGTGGCGGAAGAGGTCTTGGACAAGCAATGGCAAAAAAGTTTATCTCAGAAGGTGCAGACGTCCTAATAACTGGTCGCAAAGAAGAGACACTCAAATCAACAGCGTTAGAATTAGGGTGTAAATACATTCCATTTGATGTAACTGATTTTGAAAACATGGATGATTTTCTTTTTAAGGCAAATGAAATGTTGTGTGGTGCTAATGTATTGGTTAATAATGCTGGCATTTCACTTCATGAGGGGACAATTCGTAATGTTTCGTATGAACAATATGATGCACAGTTCGAAACAAACCTCAAGGCTGTATATTTTCTTACTCAGAAATTCTTAAAATTGTATGAAGAGAATCATCGAACTGATGGGTGCATTTTGTTTTTATCTTCAGAACGAGGACAACATGTTGATGACGTTCCTTATGGGTTAATCAAAGCGTCTATAAACAGTCTCACCCAAGGATTAGCGAAGATGCTTATTCGCAATAATATTCGTATTAATGCAATCGCACCAGGGATTACAGCTACAGAGATGACAGGACGTACTACTGATAATTTGTATTCTGAGAAATATGCAACTGGGAGATACTACCTTCCCGAAGAAGTTGCAGAAGTTGCTTGTTTTTTGATAAGCGATGCTGCTAGCTGTCTTTCTGGTCAGATATTAGTTTGTAACAATGGGAAATCAATTAATTACAGGAAATAATATGACTCATCATTATAGCGATGACAGGGGAACTCAAATAGTCCTTGCGCTTCTTAAAGCACATGGTATTCATAAGGTGGTAACTTCACCAGGAACAACAAATATAGCACTTGTAGGTAGTATGCAAATAGATCCATGGTTTGAACTATATTCTTCTGTAGATGAAAGAAGTGCTGCTTATATTGCATGTGGCTTAGCTTACGAGTCTGGAGAACCTGTAGTAATTACCTGTACGGAAGCGACTGCTTCTCGTAATTACTTTCCTGGACTTACGGAAGCTCATTACCGGAAACTACCGGTGTTGGCAATCACTGGTAATCATGGAACAAACAATGCAGGCCATCTAAAATCGCAGGTAATAGATCGTTCGCAAGTTCCTGTTGATACTGTTATTGAAAGCGTTAGTGTTTCCAAGATACATGATAAAGACGACGAATGGCAGGCTGTAATCGATGTCAATAAGGCCATACTCGCACTTACACGAAATGGTGGAGGACCTTCGCATATAAATCTTCAGTTTTCATGCAATACATATGAGACAAGAGAACTGCCTACGGTACGCGTCATAAAGCGGATACAGTATGGAATGAAGCTACCAGAGATGCCCAAAGGAAAGATAGCTGTTTTTGTGGGGGCACATAAACAACTATCATCAAAAGAAACAAGCGTAATAGAGAGATTCTGCGAAAGTCATAATGCAGCTGTATTCTGTGACAAGACCAGTGCATATACAGGGAAATACCGAGTTGATTACGCTTTAGTGTCAGCTCAAATTGAGTATGATGCACCTACTAATTATCCAGATTTGATTATACATATTGGTGAAGTATCGGGTGAAACATATACACAAAATAAGTTACATTCAAAGTCAGTTTGGCGTATAAACGAAGATGGAGAGTTAAGAGACACTTTTCGTGCTTTGAAATACGTATTCCAAATGCAAGAGCAGGATTTCTTTTCATCATATATAAAAGAAGATGCCGTTGAACATACATACTACCAAAGTTGTATAAATCAAATTGTATCTATAAAATCACAATTGCCAGAAATCGGATTCTCAAATGTATGGGTTGCAAAAACGCTATCAGAAAGAATGCCGGAGAATTGTGTGTTACACTTAGGTATATATAATAGTCTTCGTTCTTGGAATTTCGCTTCTTTCCACCCTTCAATCCATACTATATGTAACGTAGGTGGCTTTGGAATTGATGGTGCTCTCTCTACTGCATTTGGCGCATCTTTAGCTCATTCAGATAGACTATATTTTGTTGCATTAGGAGACTTGGCCTTCTTTTATGATATGAATGTCCTTGGAAACAGAGATATTAAAACGAATCTGCGAATTTTGGTTATTAATAATGGCAAGGGTACGGAATTCCGCAAATTCGATCATCCGTGTAGAGTTTTTGGAGACAATGCAGACCTGTATATGGCTGCGGCAGGTCATTTTGGCAATAAATCAGAGTCTTTGATTAAAAGTTATGTATCAAGCTTGGGTTACAAATATTTGACAGCTTCAACTAAAGAAGATTTTTTGGCAGTAGCGAGTGAATTTACATCAGATGAATCTTTCGACAAACCTATAGTTTTGGAAGTTTTTACGGATTCTGTAGAGGAAAGTAAGGCGGTAGATGCTTATCGTCATATCATCAAAGAGAACGGCTTAATCATTAAAGGGAAAGTTAAGTCTATGATTAAATCTCTTATCAAATAAGACAACCTATGGCAACAATTACGTCTAATAGTAAGAGTCTTGCAAAGAACACATTTCTTCTTTACATGAGAACATTACTCACTATGGTCGTGAGTTTGTTTACGTCAAGAGTAGTTCTTAATACATTGGGATTTGATGATTATGGAATCTATAATATTGTTGGCGGTTTTGTTTCTATGTTCTCAATTTTAAGTGGAGTTTTGGTAAGTTCAACTCAACGATTCATGAACTTTGAGCTAGGAAAAAAAAGAAATTCAAGGTCTTATGAAATCTTTGGTACCGCAATGGGTATTCATTTGGGGTTGGCGTTATTGTTGTTTCTACTATTTGAGACTTTTGGATTATGGTTCATTAACTCAAAACTTAACATTCCTGTAGATCGGCTTTATGCAGCTAATTGGGTGTTCCAGTGTTCATTGATAACATTTATTGTAAACGTGCTAAGTGCACCATATAATGCAACTATTATCGCCCATGAAAAGATGTCTTTCTTTGCATACATTAGTTTATTGGAAGTGTGTCTTAAACTTGGAGTTGCTTATGCGCTTTATATCTCTGGTTTTGATAAACTGATTATTTATGGTATATTATTAATGTTTATTGCTATATTGATACGTTCAATATATAGTTCTTATTGTACAAAACATTTCTATGAGACGAAATTTCATATATCAAGGGAAAAGTCTCTCTATAAGGAAATGACTGGATTTGCAAGTATGACATTCTTAGGACGTTTTGCAAGCATTTTAAGTAATCAGGGAGTCAATATTATTCTTAATGTTTTTTTTGGTGTTACGGTAAATGCTGCACGTGGAATTGCTGTGCAGATTAACAGTGCAGTAGTTAAGTTTGTAACGGATTTTACCACCGCATTGAATCCTCAGATAACAAAGAAATATGCAGCCGGTGAAAAAGATAGTATGATTAGACTTTGTTGTACAGGATCAAAAATCTCATTCTTTCTCTTGCTCCTATTTGCTGTTCCTATTATAATGCGTACACCATACATTTTAGAAATATGGCTAAAGACTTATCCTGTGGATACCATTATATTCGTTAGACTCACATTGGTTATTTCACTTTTTACTGTACTTTCCAATCCTTTAGTCACAGGAATACTAGCTACAGGAAATATTACAAAAATGTGTTTGACGATAGGGACAATACATTTATTAACCCTCCCTCTAAATTATCTCGTTTTGTATTTAGGACTGCCAAGCTATGGTGTCTATTTTGTAGCGTTAGGAATCGAGATTCTTTTGCTTTTTACGCGATTAATAATTCTAAGTAAACTTATTAAGATTTCCATATTTGTATATGTCAAAGAAGTGGTTTTTAGGATAGTGCCTGTTGCAATAATCTCATTTGGATTTGCTTATTACATCAATAATTGTATAAATAACACTTTAGTCGGCTTTATTCTTATAAGTCTTTTAACTCTATTTGTTAGTGTATCCATAATATTCTTGATAGGACTTAATCAAAAAGAGAAGGGTATGATCGTAGCTCTGATAAAAAGTAAAATTAGAAGGTGGTATGAATAAACTTAATAATACATACATCGAAAAAGTTTCGTCAAGAACGAAAACTATATATTTCCTAATATTCATAGCTTTCATTGTGTCTATGCGATTGTGGATAGGCTGGAATGGACGAGAAGCTAATATTTATATGCTTTTAGCTGTTGCATTACTGGCATTGTCTGTGGGAAGTGGGCTACATCAAAAACTTCTCACGCGTGACATAATATCATTAGTGATATGGTATATTGTGTTTGCCTTTATGACAAGCAAACTATTTGCAGTTGGCAATTTATTGAGAGTGATCATTATAGGAATATTACTGACTCTTGACAATGAGAACAGAGTCAGGTGTTTCCGATACATTACAAAGTGGTTTGCACTTTTGATGATACCATCTCTGATAATGTATTGGGTTGTGCAATTAACCCATATTCCTCCATTAGGAATTCTTATACTTGGAAACAATGCTATAGAAAGTGTAGTAGAATATAGTATTAGATACAATTATCTTTTTTATGCGTATAGTTCTTTTTATGGCATACGTTTTAATGGTCCCTTCCTTGAACCTGGACATCTAGGTATGATATCTGCATTTATACTTACAGTTAATCATTTTGATCTAAAAAACAAATATAATTTTATTATTTTTGTAGCTCTTTTGCATACTTTTTCGCTTGCTGGATATGTTCTTGCGTTCATTGGATTTTGGCTTGTGAGGTATTATGATGGTAAACTTAAATTACAACATTTAGTGTTATATATTGGATTTTTTCTTGGATTTTTTCTTTTTTCAATGCTTTATAACGGTGGTGACAATCTTATAACAGAACTGATATTTGATCGTTTACAGTTAGATAATGAAAAAGGGTTTTCTGGTAACAATCGTTCAGGAGAACTTATGGCATATTATTACCTTCAAATGTGGAATGATCCGCATTTGTTGTTTTATGGCTATGATGCAGTTTCTTATGATGCCATGATTGGATCTGGTCTTGGAGGCTCTGGATATACGAAGTTTGTAGTACAACATGGTTTATTAGGTGTTATCATCGCATCTTTATTCTATTTATTATATTTATTAAAATCTACCAACAAGAAATTTGCTCTACTACTGTTCATATTCGTTGTATGCATGTTTTGGCAACGATGTTATTTTATGTGGCTTTCTTGGATTATTTGCTATGCTTATGGTATATCAATGAGTGAAACGAAATATTTGAAACAATGAAAATCGGTATATTAACGTATCACAAAAGTCATAATTATGGTGCGTTGTTACAATCTGTTGCAACAAGGATTGTATTAGAATCATTAGGGTATGAAGCTTATTATGTAGATTATTGGCCCGCATATCACAGTAATGTTTACAAATTTTTTTCTTTTAAGGCAATGACTAAATCTGGATTCAAAGGTTTGCTTCATTACTTTTTACTACTTTTCAGATATTGGAGTCCAAGGAAGAAAAGAATAAGTAATTTCAATCGTTTTATTAATACTTATATTCAACCATATTGCAAAAGCATTGACGAGAATTTTGACTTGATTGTTCATGGTAGTGATCAAATTTGGCGTGTACAATCAGGCCTAAAAGCATACAATCCCGTATATTTTGGATCTCATGCTTTTAAGAGCAATAGGAATATTTCTTATGCTGCCAGCATGGACAGATTGCCTTGTAGTGAGAAGGAGCGTTGTGAGTTCCTTAAATTGGTAAAACATTTGAATGCTATATCTGTTAGAGAGAAAAAAATCCAGGACTTTCTTAATGATAATGGTATAGAAAATGTACATATAGACTTAGACCCTACTCTTTTGGTTTCGGGGTGTATTTGGAGGGAAAAAATAAATATTGTTAATCGTCAAAAAGAAAAATACATTCTGTTTTATGACTTGTTACCGAAATCATTTAAACGTTCAGAAATAGAAAAGTATGCGGAATATAAGGATGTCAAGCTTATTACCCTCTATAGTTCGGTTCGTGTAAAGGAGTCTGATTCTAGTATTACGAGTGTGGGACCAGAAGAATTTTTAGGCTTGATTAGGGATGCGGAAATGGTGTTCACATCGTCTTATCATGGTTTAGTCTTCTCCATTCTGTTTAATAAGCAAGTAATCGCATCTTTTGGTAGTCGTCAGGAACGTGCGCAAACGCTTCTTGGAAGTCTCGGGATTTCGGAACGTATGTTATCTCCTTGCTCTGAGTTTCCCAAGGAATTTCCTGATATTGATTACAATACAGTTAATAGTCGCTTAGAACAATTGAAATCACTTTCAATTGAATATCTTAAACATCATTGTTCATATGAATAAACTTGTAAGCATTATTATACCAACGTATTCACGACCAAAAAATTTATGTCGTGCGATTGATAGTGTTTTATCTCAAACGTATTCACCGATTGAAATTATTGTGGTAGATGACAATGGTTTAGGTACTGAATATCAAGTCAAGACAGAAACACTACTTAGAAATTACATTTCAAATGCAAAGATAAAATACCTTACACACGAAACAAATAATAACGGATCGGCTGCACGTAATACTGGTGTGAAAGCGTCCAATGGCTACTACATTGGATTAATGGATGACGATGATGAGTTTGCACCAAATAAGATAGAAGCACAAGTAAAAGCTTTGGAAGTAGCTCGTGAAAGAGATCCTTCATATATGGGATGCTATTGCAATATTCGCATGTCTGGCTATGGTAACCTCACGATGTTGACAAGCGGCATAGAAGGGAATGTCATAGAGGAGCTATTACTTGGTCATATACGTTTTAATTCTACAACTTTGTTGCTGACAAAGGAAGCATATCATAATCTTAAAGGATTTGATGAAAGATTCTGGCGTCATCAGGATTGGGAATTCTGTGTGAGATTCTTTGATAAGTATAAGATGGCCTTAGCATGCCCTGGAGAAGGATTAGTGATAAAGCATAAGACTCCTAATTACGTTTCTAAAAATCCCACAAAATCATATAACCTAAGAAAGTTCTTTATAGAAGAAATGCAGCCATATATAGATAAAATGCCGAAAAGCAAAGAAATTTATAGGCATCAGTATTACAACCTCTCGATGGCAAAGGCTGAACAACACGATTTTAAGGGGTTTGTTCGCAGCTTAAAGGATATCAATAAATATGGCAAGATTTCTATTAGAGAGCTATATAATCTATTAAAGCATTATATCTCACGGTCTGTATTACACTGATATAATATGAATATAGGACAAGTTAAGGATTGTTTTGGGTGTGGTGTTTGTGCGATAGTGTGTACTCGGCATGCCATTGATATACGGCTTAATAAATATGGGTTTTATGAGCCCAAGATAATTGATAAAAAACTTTGTACAGATTGTGGTCTCTGTGTTTCTGTGTGTGCATACTCTAATCAGGATATTAAGAAGAAATCTGTTTTGAAAAGTTTTGCAGCAAGAAGTCTTTCAAAATATACAGAGCAAACATCAACCTCTGGTGGTGTAAGTTATGAGATAGGGATTGCTGCAATATCTAATGGTTATAAATTCTGTGGTGCTATATATGATGTCGAGAAAAACATTGTATGCCACATCATTGCAACAACTGTTGAGGGGGTTAAATTGACGCAAGGGAGCAAATATCTTCAAAGTTATACAGTTGATGCGTTTCGTTCTCTTAATAAGAAAGAAAAGAATGTTGTTGTTGGTACTCCTTGTCAGATGGCATCATTACGCAGATATATCCAAAAATTTAAATGTGAGGATAATTTTCTTCTGATAGATTTCTTCTGCCATGGAGTGCCATCCAAATTGATGTGGGATAAGTACATTAGGGAAAATTCATCGGATCTCGGAACTATAAAAAACGCATCTTGGCGAAACAAATTGAGAGGATGGCATGCAGGCTATTGTATCACATTGGAGGGGACAAATAAGACATATCGCTCTTATAATTGGGACGGTGATGACTTCTTTACTCTTTTCCTTGGAGATGCTTGTTTGGGAAAAGCGTGTTATGACAAGTGCCGTTTTAAATATGATAATTCTGCTGCTGATATTAGAATAGGTGATCTTTGGGGTAAAGAGTCAAGATATGAAACGAGAGCAATATGCGCTGTAGCCTGTTTTAGCCAAAAAGGAGTAGAAGCCATCGAGAACTTAGAATTGGATATTAAAGAACTGACGTTTGAGCAATGTGCTGAAGGGCAGATGAAAACTAATTCGCAAAGGCCTTGGTACTGTAATGTTGTATCAGCTAATATAGGAGATTCACATATTCCACTCTGGTATGTAGCGTTACCAATACGTTTATACAGAAAAGCAATAAAGGTTATCAATAATATTAAGAATTTAGCAAAAGGATAATTATGAAAATATGTACAATAACATGTCATGATGTTTATAACTACGGTGCTTCTTTACAGGCATTTGCCTTGCAACATTATTTAGAGATGCAAGGGCACAATGTAAGCATTATTGATTACAAACCAGAATACCAACCAAGGTATGGTTTCTCCACAAAAATATCGAGAGACTCGGTGTACTACATAAAGTATCAAAAGTATCCCATTCTGAGAGTTATAAAAGGGATAAAGGAATTTCTTTTAGCTATGCCAACGAGAGGACGTATAAATGCATTTAATGAATTTAATAAAAAATATTTTCATTTGACGAAACGCTATAGTTCTTTTAAAGAGTTAGCAGAATTTCCACCACAAGCAGACGTTTATATTGCAGGTAGTGATCAGATTTGGAATACAAAGTTGAGCAATGGTTCAGACCCTGCTTTCTATATGAAATTTGGAGCGTCACATATACGACGCATATCCTATGCTGCTAGTTTTGCTTATTCAGAAATTTTTTATGGCAATGACGAGTTGGTAAAATCATTATTAACAAATATAGATGCAATCTCTGTAAGAGAACTTACAGGGGTTTCTTTATTGGGGAAGTTAGGGTATGAAGGGACACACGTTTTTGATCCTGTATTCTTATTAGATATTGATCAATGGAAAAAAACTTTGAACCTCGAATCTTGTTTTAAAAGAATAAATGGTGACTATATATTGGTATACGATTTAAGAGCTACTTATGAGATAAAGAAAAAAGCGATTGAACTTAAATCTAAATATGGTCATAAGATTGTTGCTGTCACAAATAAAAAGAAAGTATCGTATGCAGATATTAATGTTTGTGATGCAGGCCCAGTAGATTTTGTCAAGCTTATATATAATGCTCAATATATTTTAGCAGATTCTTTTCATGCAACGGCTTTTTCTGTTATATTTCATAAACAGTTTTGGAGTTATTTCCATGGTGGCAATGACGCAAGAATTGCAGATATGCTTGGTTTGATAGGATTACCAGAACGTCTGAATGCCATGTGTGATATTCCTGTCCCAAATTGGAATATAATTCAAACTAAATTGGATTACTATATAAATGAAAGTAAAAAATACCTTATAAACAAAATTAAAACATAAGTAAAATAAATATCATACCTATATGTAACAGTCTTTGTGGTGACATACAAAATTTTCTACGATTATTATTTCTGATAAAACTGTTTAATGAATTAGTCTAAGTGAAAGCACTGTGTTGTTATAGCGGCATTTATGGTAAAAGGGACATGATGTAACTTATCTAATAACCTTAACTCCTTACAATAAGAGGAGAACTTTGTTCAATATAAAGGAATTGATACCAGAGAATGCAATCATTCCAATCTCTCGATATGATGAGTTCAAGTCATATTCAAAATATATGGATATGAGCAAGGTTTATATTGTGAACCAGACTGTTAGTAAGGACTCGTCATTTTCAGCATTCTGCTTGACGATGAAGGTGATAAATTTCATACGAAAGGGACATTATGATGTCATTCATACAGACTGTATGTTGGATATGTGGAATTTATTATTGTACCCTCTCTTTAGGAATCGTTTTGTATTGACTGTTCATGATCCTTTTCCCCATACAGGCGAAATAAGTTTCCGTAAAAACTTCATCTACAAAATTGCGTGTACGCTTGTAAAGCGTTTTGTTCTTTTGAATAGAAAACAAAAAGATAGATTTTGTGGGAAATATAATATAAATCCAGCTAATGTGTTGGTTAATCAGTTGGGGGTTTATGACAATATCAGAGCTTTTCTGTCACCGGATGTAAAGGAGAAAAAGAATAATGTCTTGTTCTTTGGCAGAATATCCCCATATAAAGGTATAGAATATCTGTGCAAAGCCATGTTGAAAGTGCGGGAACAGATTCCAGATGCTACTCTTACAATTGCAGGAGGAGGTAAGATTTATTTCGACATAACTCCTTATAACAATCAGGATTGGGTCGATATTCGTAATCATTATATAGACATGGAAGAATTGGCGGAAGTGTTGCAGCAATGCACTGTATCTGTTTGTCCTTATACCGATGCCACACAAAGCGGAGTTGTCATGACCTGCTACAGCCTTTATAAACCAGTTATTGCGACAAATGTTGGAGGACTTGGTGAGATGGTGGAAAACGGCAAGACAGGCATATTGGTTTCTCCAAAAGATGTGGATTCTCTTGCTGATGCTATAATAGCATTGCTTAAAGATGAGGCAAAACGAAAGGACATGCAAAAGTATATCAGGGACAAGTACTATTATGGTGACAGGTCATGGGGTGCTATAGCCGATAAATATGCTGAATTGTATAATTCAAGGACCAAATAATTGTTGTTACGACTAATGTTATAGTGGATGGTATTCCTGCAAAAGGTATTAAGAAAAAGTGTTGAAAATGAAAATCGTACATATTTGTGATTGTTTGAGAGGTGGAGGAATACAGAATTTTCTTTTGTCTTTGCTCCCCGAACAAGTTTCCCAAGGGCATGATGTCACTCTTATTGTTGTGGAGAGATATGATTATGACTATTGCCAGCATTTAGATAATGTGATGACAAGTCGTAATGTTAAGGTTATATGTCTTGGCAAAACAAAAAACAATAAACTGTCATTATTGAAAACAATATTCAAATGTCGGAGAATTATTGCAGAAATAGCTCCTGATATAATTAATACGCATGCTTCCATGAGTCATACTTATGGTTGCTATTCTGTAGTTGGACAGAATATGAAACATGTGCTGACCATTCATAATGCACCGGAAATATGGCCTACTTATCTTCATTTTTTATGCCATGACAAACCTTTGATATTTTGTTCGCAAGCTGCTTATAATATGCGCAAACAGAATAGCCCGTTAATGGTCTCTATTGATAATGGCATTTCAAGGGATATTGTTCATTCATCAGATGTTGTTGATTTGCGTGATGAGCTTAATTTGAAATCAACAGATAAGATAATTGTTTCTGTTGGTTCTTTACGTCCTCAAAAGAATTATACTTTCATCAAAAAAATTGTGGATGAGATGAATGATTCTACATTACATTTTTGTATATGTGGCGGTAATTATGGTAACGGTTATATCAGTATGGAAGAATTTTGTGATTATCCAAATATTCATTGTTTGGGACTCCGCTCTGATGTATCCGCTATTGAAAATGGGGCAGATTTGTTTTTAAGTTGTGCCACCTTTGAAGGACTGCCTATTGCTGTATTGGAGGCTTATTTTAATGGTATTCCTTGTGTCTTATCTCCAATTCCGCAACATCGGAATATTGGTGGTGTAGAATCTGTCTGGATTCCAGAAAAATTTGAGGCACATTCATTTGCAGATACGATAAAAGAGGCTTTGAAAAATGATGTGTCTCATGATTTAATATACGAACAGCGTAAATCACAGATAGAAAAATATAGTATTGCAGAAACGGCTATACAGTATATATCTTTTTATAATAAAGTCTTGGAGAGTTGTTGTTAGTTCTTATACTTATATTATGCTGTATATTAATATATTGAAATAGATAAGAAGTCTTATTTGAAGATTATATTTTATGTCTAATAAAATACCCAATATTAATAAAACCTTGCGACACAATCTTTGTACTGGGTGTGGTATATGTGAAGGAGCTTGTCCTTCTAAAGCCATAAAAACAATAGTGAAAGAAGGCCGTTTTATTCCAGAAATAAATCAGTCTCTTTGTAAGAATGGTAAGGGATGTCATCGCTGCTATGATGTTTGTCCGGGGATTGGAGTGAATCTTGTTGGGATAGCCAAGGACTACTTTACAGATAATGATGTGAAGAGTGATAAGATGGTTGGCAGATACCTGAGATGTTTTACTGGATACAGTAATGATGAGGATATTAGGTTTCATTCTGCCAGTGGAGGCATGGTAAGTCAATTTCTTATATGGCTGTTGGATAATAAAAAAATTGACGGTGCAGTTGTCACTCGATTTGATAAAGATAATCCGTTACTGGTGAATACCTTTGTTGCTACTACACGTGATGAGATTATTTCAGCCCGTAGTTCTAAGTATGCTCCAGTATCACTTAATCGTGCTGCGCAGGATATAAAGACTGCATCTGGTAGTCGTTATATCGTTGTTGGGATTCCTTGTCATATACAGGGATTCAGAAAACTAATGGCTATAGATAAAAAACTGCAAGAGAAAGTTTGTGGATTATTCGCTATTTATTGTTCCAGTGGAAGAACTTTTTACCTTACAGAGCATGTTTTTAGGGAAAGAAAAATAAGGAAAACGGATTTGACCTATTTTGCTTATCGCGATGAAGGGTGTTTGGGCTCATTAATAGCGCGTCAGCGCAACCGAGGTATCAGGGTTGCTGATAGTAACTCTGAAACCTCTCTTTATAAAGAAGACGAAGTCTATAAAGAGAGGTTTCAGAGTTACTATCATCCGCTTAGAAGTTTTTTTATTCCACGTCGTTGCCTGTTCTGTATAGACCATTATGGTGAATTGGCTGATATTTGTTTTGGTGATATTCATATAGAGCCTTATATCCAAGATGAAATCGGAGTTAATTCAATTGTTGTAAAGAAAAAAAAGTGGTTGGATTGGCTTTTAGAGTGTAAAAATGATGGTGCTATTACTCTTGATGAAATTTCATTTGAAACTGTATCCGCCTCGCAAAAGATGTCTTTCAAGAAAAAAGGGAGAAATGGTGCTTTTGTCAATATGGGTAAGAAGTTGGGATGGATAATGCCGGAGTATGATGTTGATTATTTACGTCAGCCTAATATTCATGACTATTTGGATTATGCTCAGAACCGATTCCAGCAATTTTTGGGGAATCATAAATATTTATGGTGGCTTGTTAGTTTGCTAAAAGCCGATACAAGAAATTTGAAGTAATTATGGCAAAGAAAATAGGATGTGTCATAGCTTATAAAAAGAACCATACTAATTATGGTACTTCTTTGCAAGGCTATGCTATGCTGAAAAAAATCCAGCAATTGGGGTATGATGTGGAGGTAATAAATTATATAAAACATCTCTCCTTTGTGCAAAAGATGGCTTACGTTATGAATATGATTCGCTGTGGCGAATTGAAAACTTTTCTTGTAAGACGTAAGGCATATAATTTGACAAAACGGCTTCCTGAATATGGTGCTAATATAAATAAGCGTATTCTATCTGTTGAAACTTATAAGAAAAAGAAACTACTTCCTCTATTTAAAGATTATATGGGTTTTCAAGCCGTAAGTGAAGGTTCTAAAAACTATGACACTGTAATTGTTGGAAGTGATCAAGTTTGGAGTCCCTTAAGTCTGCCGAATAAATTTTTCAACTTATTGTTTGTAGATGATTCGGTTCGTAAGGTTGCATACGCAAGTAGTTTTGGGGTAAGTGTAATTCCTTCTTTTCAACAAAAGGCGACAGGAGCATATCTTGACAGGTTCTATAAAATAGGGGTGCGCGAACAGAAGGGCAAAGAGATTGTAGATTCGCTCAGTCATCAGATAGCACAGGTCGTTGCCGACCCGACTCTTTTATTATCTCGTGAAGAATGGAGCGAGGAAATAAATATTGTGCCCAATTATGATGTGAACACTGATGAACCTTATATCTTCTGCTATTTTTTAGGTAAAAATCAAAACGCACGTAGTGCCGCCAATGAACTGAAGTCAAAAACAGGATATAAAATAATAACTCTTCGTCACATGGATGAATATGTTCCTGAGGATGAACTCTTTGGTGATGAGGCCCCATATAATGTTGATCCAAATGATTTTGTGCGTTTGATAAGTAAAGCTACGTATGTGTGTACAGATTCTTTCCATTGTACTGTATTTTCAATAATATTTCATCGTCAGTTTCTTACGTTCTACCGTTTTGCGCAAGGTGCAGTAACAGGACGAAATTCACGTATAGACAGTTTATTTAATGTGCTTGGAGTTTCTAAATCTCATATTTATAAGAAAAAAGAAGGGGATATATTAGCTCAGATAAGTTCCGATATTAATTGGGATATTATAGATGAAAATCTTCGTAATCTACGTGTTGAAAGTTCTTCTTTTTTGGAAAATGCAATAAAATCATGAGTCATATTATTTCAAAGACTGTAAGTAAGAAAGTTTTGATGGCAGGTAATTATTATAAGCATCATCATCCTGGTGGTATCTCTGCTGTTATTCAATATTGGGAGTCTTATATTGAAGATTTACAATATTATCCTACTTATAGATTATCCAAAATTGTTGTACGTTTATGGTACTTTCTATCATCTTATGTCCGTATGGCATGGAAGATGTCTTTTGATAGAGATGTTGAGATTATTCATTTACATACAGCAGCAGATGGTTCTTTTTGGCGTAAGGTTCAGCTGACCAAACTTGCTAAATTTTTTCATAAGAAAGTCATATTGCATGTACATGCCTCAAGATTCAAGGACTTTTATAATGGAGCATCTGAGAAGAAAAAAAAGTGGATCGAAGAAGAACTTAAACGAGTGGATAAACTTGTTGTTTTATCTGAATCATGGCAAAGATGGTTTGAATCAATAGGTGTTATTTCGCAGAAAATAGAGGTCCTACATAACATTACTGCATATCCGACTAAAATTCCAACAGCGAAGATAAAGGATGGTAAGACACATTTCCTTTTTATGGGAGAAATAGGTCCACGTAAAGGTGTTTTTGATATTTTGCGTGGATTGTCATTGCATCGTGAGGAATTAAAGGATAAAATTATTTTTCGTATAGGTGGAAATAGAAATGAGGAGTTGTTACTGAAAACAATTAAGGATAATGGGCTTGATAGTTTCGTCCATTTTGATGGATGGGTCAGTGGACAAAAAAAAATAGAGTTGCTCAATTGGGCAGATGTTTTTATTTTGCCGTCTTTTAATGAAGGCTTGCCTATATCGATTCTTGAGGCAATGAGTTATGGTATGCCAATAATTTCTACTCCTGTAGGAGGTATTCCTGAAGTTGTCCATGAAAATGGTTTGTTAGTATCCCCTGGAAATGAAGAGGAAATTATACAAGCGATAAGATTTTTTGTTGAAATCCCAGAGCGAATCGGTTTGTGTGGAGCATATAGTCTCAAAATCGTAAATACTTATCTCCCTGATTATGTGATGGTGCATTTGTTGGATATATATAGAAAACTTTTCAAATAGAAATCATGAGAAATTATAAAATAGGTAGGTATAACACTATCTCAAGATTGAAGAATCTTTTTTTCCTTCATTTAGCTCATTTGCCAATGAGCGGTCATTTAGTATGTCCTTTTGTTGTAAAATTGGGGGGTAAAAATCAAAGATTATAATAGGACATTTATAGGAGAGGGAGTAATGTTTGATACAACACATCCAGAAATGATTACTATTGAGAGCGGGGTAAGAATAACGATGAAGAGTATTATTCTTACGCATTTTATTGATGCAAAATCTGGTAGATATACTAATGGACATGTTTGTATAAAACAAGGTGCTTTTTTAGGAGCAAATACAATTATAACCAAACCTATTACAATCGGTGAAAATGCTGTGGTTGGTGCGGGAAGTGTTGTTACTAAAGACTTTCCTGATAACCAAATTTGGGCAGGAAATCCAGCCCGTTTTATAAAAAACAGGAATATTAATGTCTAAGAAAAAAATATTGGCAGTGGCTTCTATTGGAGGTCATTGGGTGCAGTTGTTGCGTATCGCCAAAGGGTTGGAAGGACAATATGATGTTGTATATTGTTCTACTCATAGTAAATGTGCTACAATGGTTGAGGGGCATGATTTTTATTTGATGAAAGACTTCAGTCGTTGGGATGCTTGGAAATTGATACCATCATTCTTTCATTTAATAAGTATATTGAGAAAAGTAAAACCTGTAGCGGTATTTACAACTGGGGCCGCCCCTGGTCTTACTTGCTTGATGGCTGCAAAACTTTGTGGTATAAAAACTATTTGGATAGACTCTGTAGCTAATGTGGAGCATTTATCTGCAAGTGGTCGGTTGGCTCATAAATTTGTTTCACGTACTTATACTCAATGGTCCGATTTGGCTGTAGGTAATATTGTTTCAGCTGGTAATATTTTTGGATAAAATCTAATTATACAAATGATATTTGCAACTATTGGTACGCAAGCTCCGTTTGATCGTTTTGTGAGGATTATAGATGGGATTGCTGCTACATTAGATGAAGAGGTTGTAGTTCAGGCTTTCAAGGATAAGTATGAACCTCAAAATATTAAGCGGGTTGATTTCTTGGCACCTGATGAGTTTAATAAACTGTTTGATAAGGCTAGAATGATTGTAGCTCATGCCGGTATGGGGACTATTATATCCGCCATGCAGAAAGGGAAGCCTATAATTGTATTTCCACGTATTGCAGCTTTGGGAGAACATCGTAATGAACATCAGATGGCGACAGCTAGACAGATGGATAAAATGAAATATGTCCATGTTGCTTATGATGAAAAACAACTTTGTCAGTTAATGTTGTGTGCTGACTTGCAGCCTTTGCACAAACTAAGTTCCAGCGCATCCCAATCTTTAATAGACTCATTAAGTGAATTTATCGGATAGCTTTTTGTAATGCTCTTTTTCATAGTGCGTTTATCCGATTGTATGAATTGTCCCCAGATTATTATAAATTTGCTTGTCAATGTCAACCATAAACCATCCACCTCTCCGCGACTATCAGTCTGAAATTCTTTCTTCACTTACAGAGGTGTGGAAGAAGTTTCGGCATGTGATGGTACAGATGCCGACAGGTACGGGGAAAACCCACCTGATGGCGGCTGTAATCAAGGCATACGCAGAGCGGGGAAGTGTGCTGATTGTGGCACACAGGATGGAACTGATTGAGCAGATTTCTTCCACCTTGCAGCGTTTCGACATTGAGCACGGACTGATTGTGCGCAATGCCGGACGGGAACAACCGTGCAGGCTGGTGATGGTGGCAAGCATACAGACATTGGCAAAACGTATTGACTCCATTGATTTCAATCCCGGGCTTGTTGTCGTGGATGAGGCGCATCATGCTTTGGCTAAGACATACCGGATGCTGTGGGACAGATGGGAGAGCGCACAGTTTCTCGGACTTACTGCCACTCCTTGCAGGATGAACGGGAAACCGTTTACCGATTTGTTCGACACTTTGATTTCTTCGTGGAGCATTGCCGAGTTTATAGATAAAGGATGGCTCTCCGATTTTGAATATGTATCGGTGAACCCCGATAGTAAGGTGATGAGGCAGATTGCCGCGTTGGAAAAGCGCGGTGCTGATGGCGACTATCAGACAAAAGAGATGGCAACGGTTATGGATTGTCCGGAGTCCGTCAGCCATCTGTATGAGTCGTATCGGCATTTTGCCGATGGCAAGAAGGGAATTGTGTATGCCATTGACCGTACACATGCCGCACATATTGCGGAGTTTTATTCCGGGCATGGTGTCAGCTGTTGTGTGATTGACGGCAAGACTCCGGTGCGAGAACGGGCGCGGCTTGTAGGGGAATATCGCTCCGGAAACATATCCATACTTGTTTCTGTCGATTGCTTCAGTGAGGGATTCGATTGCCCGGAGGTGGAATTTATCCAACTGGCGCGCCCCACACTTTCTCTTTCCAAGTATCTGCAACAGGTCGGGCGCGGAATGAGGATAGGCAAGGGGAAGAGCCATGTGCTCATACTCGACCAGGTGGGGCTTTATCAAACATTCGGTTTGCCGACAGACTATCGTGATTGGGAACGGATGTTTCTCGGACAGCTGGATGGCAAAGGATGCTCGGGCACTTCCCGTGGGGTGGTGCTTCGGGATTGCAATTCTGATAAAGCTTTGGTAAACCTTGAAATGGTGAGAATCAAGCGGAGGGGTGAGTTGCACGAAGGTCTGGAAGTCTTTATCCAAAGCGGGAAATATGGGGTGATGATGGATGGCAATGTCACCTGTCGCGCCGTATTTGAAAATATGGAGCGCATTGACACACCTTATTTTTTGATGGCAACCTATCCTTATCATGTGTTTCACAGCAGGAAGACGATAATAGACTGTCGCGGAGTTGATTTGCAGGCAAATCTTTATGGAGCGGTCAATCGGCATGGCGATTTTTTCAAGGCATACGACTTGAACGGAAATGTAGTGTATTGGGATGCGGTAGGCGGACGGTATTATCCGTCACTTCCGGAGATTGTGTATGTCGGGCGGTTTGAGATGGCGCGAATCGGAAATAAATACATGCTGAGGAAGCTGACTGCCGGATTGAACTTTGAGTGTACGAAGGAAGACATTTATATAGGCAGGCAATTGACTGTCATGCGTGATATGCTGATAGTGAAGCATGACTTGAGGAACCCTTACCGTATTTATGGCTATATGAATGACGGGGTTCTTGTGGGCAACCGCACAAATACTTATATGGGCAGCTATATGCTGATGCGTGATGACGGTTTCATTTTGAGATATTATCTGAATTTGCCGTGGGATATTGCGGACAAGCCCAATATGAAGCAGACACAGCTCAGGCGGTTTGAATAGGATGGGGATGGTTGGATAATCCGTCAATCCGCGCTTTTTTCTTGCCGTTATTATAAGAAATATAAGCCGTTTCAGAACTCACACGAGATTCTGAAACGGCTTGTTTTGTGTTCACCTGCGTAAGTATGACGTGAGTTCGGTATACGGGTACATACTGAAACGACAAAGAGACATTATGAGAAAGTCTGTTTTGTTCCACTATATTCTCAAAACCACAGTGTGGTTTGTACAAACTGCACTGCGATTTTGAGATTTTTGTATGCTGTTCTGACTTTTATGGTGCGGACATCATATATTCAAATCATGTCATGTTTAACCTTTGAATCCAACTGGATTCCAGGCATTTTCTTAATTCCTGTTTTTCTGTTTCCCCGGTATTTTCGTTAAAGAAAAAGAGAATCTTTGTTTGGTCAGTGTGACGTTCCCAAATATTTATCGTACTTTTGCAGAAATAATTTGTAATGAATGACCTTATGAAAAACAAATCATTGGGATTGCTTGCGCTGGGACTGTTGTCGGCGACAAGCATACAAGTCGGGGCACAGGCTCCGCATCCGGAAAGGATTTATCTGTCCGGAACGGGAATTGATGACACGCGTACATGGGATTTCTATTGTTCCGGTGGTCAGAATAGTGGAAAATGGAAGAAAATTGAGGTGCCTTGCAATTGGGAACTTCAAGGGTTTGGCGAATATACATACGGAAGATATTATACCGTCAAAGGGCAGAAGGCAAGTGACGAGACCGGTATCTACAAGATGAAGTTCAAGGCTGACAAGGCTTGGGACGGGCAGACTGTAAAGATATTCTTCGATGGTGTGATGACTGATACGGAAGTATCTGTGAACGGACATAAAGCCGGAGATGTACATCAGGGCGGTTTCTACCGTTTCTCTTATGACATCACATCTTTGATTGAGCCGGGAAAGACAAACACCCTTGAGGTGAAGGTGGCGAAAGAGTCAGCCAACCGCCTTGTCAATGCGGCGGAGAGAAAAGCCGACTGGTGGCTTTATGGCGGAATCTACCGCCCGGTATGGCTGGAGGTGTTGCCGAAGGTACATATCAGCAACTACGTGCTGAGTGCGGAACAAGACGGCACTCTTGCGGCTTCGATTGATATGGAAGGAGATGCACGCGGCTATGAGGTGGCTGTTTCCGTGCGCTCTTTGAAAGACGATAAGGCACTGTTGACAGTCGATGGAAAGCAGCTTGCTTCTTTGAAGATTGACAACGGCAACAAGGAACAGCTTCTGAAGGCGAGATGGGCAGCTCCGGCTTTGTGGACAACAGAGACACCGAATCTTTATGTGGCGACCATTGAGTTGAAGGACAAGGACGGGCAGACTGTGCAGACACGGGAGACAAGAGTCGGTTTCCGCACCGTGGAGTTCTTCCCGCAGGACGGACTATATATAAACGGTGTGCGCCAAGTTCTTAAGGGAGTAAACCGGCACTCGTTTTCTGTCGATGGCGGACGTGCCACATCGGCAGCCATGAGCCGTGAGGATGTAAGGCTCATCAAGCAGATGAACATGAACGCTGTGCGCTCTCATTATCCGCCCGACGAGCATTTCCTCGATATGTGCGATTCGCTTGGAGTGGTGTATATGGACGAGCTTGCAGGCTGGCAGAATGCGTATGACACTCCTGTGGGCGAGAAACTTGTGGAGGAAATGGTGCGCCGCGATGTCAACCATCCGTGTGTGGTTATCTGGAGTAATGGAAACGAGGGCGGATGGAATACGGAACTTGACCATCTTTTTGCCAAATATGATAAGTTGCAGCGTCGTCATGTCGTGCATCCGTGGGCTGATTTCAATGACCTCGACACGCATCACTATCCGGCATATCTTACGGGGGTGGCACGCTTCACCAACGGGTACAAGGTGTTTATGCCGACAGAGTTCATGCATGCCATGTATGATCAGGGCGGCGGTGCCGGACTTCGTGATTTTTGGGACAGATGGCAGACAAACCCGATGTTTGCCGGCGGCTTCATCTGGGTGTTTACCGATGAGGCTCCAAAGCGGACTGATAAGGGAGGAATCCTCGACAGTGACAAGAGCAATGCCCCTGACGGCATTCTTGGTCCTCGCCGCGAGAAAGAAGGCAGTTTCTGGGCAGTACGCAGCCAATGGTCTCCGATACAGATTAAGCCTCTTGTCATTACGGAGCATTTCGATGGCTCTTTGTTTGTGGTAAATGAATATACACACACTTCATTGTCTGAATGCACTATGAAATATAAGGTGCGTACCTGTGCCACTCCAATGCGCCACCTTGCGGATAATGTGGTATATGCTGAGGCAAGCAAGAATTTCTCGGAGGAAGAGAACCGGGTGATAGCCGAAGGCACGGTGGCATTGCCTTCCATTGAGCCGGGCGAGACAGGCAAGGCGAAGTTTGTATTGCCTGAAAACTTCCGCGAGGGAGATGTGCTTGAGCTGGAAGCGTTCGACAGAAACGGAGAGAGCATGAATACCTGGACTTATCCGATACGTCTTGCCCGCCAGTATTATGAATATCAGCTTGCCTCCACTCCGATGACTCTGGAGATGTTGCCTGCACCGACTGCCGTCCGTACTGCATCAACTGTTACGTTGAAGAGCAGTAAAGTGATTGTAGAGTTCAATGCCGAGACAGGTACAATTAACAGTGTTAAGGTTTATAAGACTGTCGAGGCTGACAATAACAGCAAGAAAAAGAAGGGCGGGGCAACTCTTACAGGAAATAGTCGCGAGCTTGTCGAGATTCCTCTCAAAGACGGGCCTGTGGCTGTGGGCATGAAAATGCGATATGAGCCGGAACTCAGTTATATCAAGGAAATGGACAATTGCGCTATTTTCTGTGCTAAATACAAGGGCGCGGCAGATTCCATTGTGTGGAAACTGGACGAGCGGGGACTGCTCAGTATGGATGCCATACTCCTTAACCGCGCATCCGGAGGCGGCGGATTCGATGATGCTTTCATGGATACGCAGGTAAAGAACCTCGGACTCACCTTCTCCTATCCTGAGACAGAGTGTACGGGCATGAAATGGCTTGGGCGCGGTCCGTACAGAGTGTGGAAGAACCGGATTGCCGGCACCAACTATGCTGTATGGCACAAGGACTACAACAACACCATCACAGGCGAGAGCTATGAGAATCTGGTGTATCCGGAGTTCAAGGGATACCATGCCAATATTTATTGGGCAACGATAGAGAATGCCAAAGCTCCGTTTACGGTATATTCGAGGGCTGACGGACTTTTTCTTCATGCCTTTACTCCGCAAGAACCGGAGGGCAGATTGAGATCGACAATGCCTTCGTTCCCGAAAGGCGATATATCATTCTTGCTGGATATTCCTGCCATCTGTTCGTTTAAGCCTATCGAACAGCAGGGACCGAACAGCCAGCCGGGAAATATACGCATCAAGCAGGGGGATGAGGGATTGCACATCAATCTTACTTTTGATTTTCGCTGATAGCTCGACTGTTTAGTCCTGACATATAAAATGGATAATCGCACCCCAAAAGTGATATGCCGCACTTTTGGGGTGCGGTGTGTTGTAACGGATTATATGTATGAAAACACCAAATGTATTACAAGTTATAATTAATTCGGTATTGGGGAGGATGGGAATCTCGGATAATAGGTTCATCCGGCATTCCGGATGATACGACATTCTGTCATGTATGGTCTTTTCAAATATATTGCGGCGTCTCAATATCCATAGTTTCCTGACTTCGTCATTGCGTCACCCAAAAATTTTCATCGAATAATCTTGCAAT
>JAMPEH010000259.1 GCA_023665245.1 Muribaculaceae bacterium | reverse complement strand
GCCGTCCATCCGCATGAGATAGAGGGCGGTGTGGCTGGCGGAGAGCTGCAGGATGCTGGTCAGATACTCATTGTGCTGATAGCCCACAGAGCCGCTCACCGTCTCGGTGTGGCTGGCGCTGTAGCCCGCCTTCAGCTTGGTGGGGCTGGTGAGGATGCGCCGGATGGCGCCGCCATTCCAATTCCCATCCTGGGTCCTGTACTGCCACAGGGTGCGGTGATTGCTGCCGGTACCGACCACGCCGCCCTCATAGAGGGTGTTGCCCCGGGTCTCGGTAAAGTAGTTCCGGCCCCAGACATACACCTCGCCGGTGGTCTTGTCCACGGCGGCAGAGTAGTACCCGCCCGCGGCGACCTGGCCAATATTGCTGATGGCGCCGCTGCGCACCGCGTTGGTGGTGTTGGAGGCGATATGCCAATAATCAAAGCTGCTGTTGGAATAGCGCGCGTAATCCCAATCGTTGTTGCCCAGCTGGCCGTAGTCGTTCTGACCCACAGCCCACACCGTGCCGTCGGACAGCAGGATCAGGGCGTGGTCATAACCGGCGGCCACCTGCACCGCGTACACGCCGCTGCCCCATCCGGTGATCTGGGTGGGCGCCGCGCTGCGGAACGCACTGTAGCTATCACTGTAGTCAGTATTATCGCTGATGTACCGGCCCCAGGTGCCCCAGGCCCACACCGTGCCGTTGGCCTTCAGGGCGATGGAGAAGTTCAGGCCGCTGTCCAGCATGGGGGTCGCCTTGGCGTTCAGCGCCAGGGACACCTCGGTGACATTCACAGCCAGCAGCATACTAAAGCCGGTGCTGGCATTGCGGATATAGATGTTGGCCTCACCCGGGCTCACCGAGATGATGCGGATACCGGCGGCCGCACCGCCGTCATAGTAGACCTCGGCCCGGGCCACGCTGGAATCGCTGGAATCCAGCACCAGATACGGCACGCTCTCCAGGTCGAAGGGCAGCCGGTCGGCGCCGTGGCGCAGGGAGTAGGTGTAGTCGTAATCCTGATACATCTCGCTGAAGGGGATGTCCAGGGTATTCTTGACGGGCGTGGGCATAGTGGCCGTGCGCTGGGCCTCGGTAAGGCTGTCCAGACTCACCAGCACGTCCATGGTAATGTGGCTGGGCTGACGCACCAGCTTGGCGCTGCTCCCGGTGCCCTCGGTCTTGTACCACCGATACATCTTCGCGTCCTCGGCGCCAAAGCGGTCGGGGGTCAGGGCCATATCGGTGATCAGGGCGTCGCCGGCGTCGCCGTCATACTTGCCCCAGTTATAGTCGCCCGTAATGTAGATCCGGCCTTCCCAATCCACCAGCACCGAGTGCTCCCGGGCGGTGGCCACGGTAATGGCGGTGCTGAAGTAATTGCGCACCGAACCGTCATCGTTGGTGATCAGGTTATCGCCCGCCAGCACCAGCACCGGCACCGCGACAGGATCATTGCTCTTGGTGCCGTCGCCCAGCTGGCCCGCGTTGTTCATGCCCCAGGCATACACCCGGTTGTTCACGCCGTGGCTCAGGCTCTCGTCGCCCGGCGTGGGGATCTCGCTCTCGGCGCTCTCGTCCCGGATGGTCCGGGGGCTGGCGATGACCATGGCGCTGTTCTCGCCGGCGTAGATGGCGGTGGCCATCATGTTCTCGGGAATGGCCACCCGCACGGGCATACTGCTGTTGGCAATGACCGCGTCATTGCCCAGCTGGCCGTTGGCGTCGCTGCCCCAGGTGTACACCTCGCCATTGCGCATCAGCGCCATGGCGTAGCCCGAAGCGGCGTCGATCTCGATCACGTCACGGAGATAGGCGGCCTCGGGATCGTACTCGCCGGGCCGGACCTGCACCGCGTGGGTCTGCACGCCGCCGGCCGCGTTGATGCCCAGCTGGCCCGCGTCGTTGCGGCCCCAGGCAAACAGAGTGCTGTCGGAGCGCAGGGCCAGGGCGAAGCCGTCACCGGCGGCCACGCGGGTAATGTTCTTCAGGAAGTCCAGACTCTCCAGACCCAGCACCTTGTGCGGCGTGGTGTAGACCATGGGCCGGATGTCCTTGACGGTCTTCTCGTCACCCTTGTCATAGCCCCAGGTGCCGTCGTCAAACTGGATCATTTCCTCATGGCTGTCGCTGTAAGGCCGATAATCGTCATAGCTGTAAGGCCGGGTGATGCGCTGCATCCTCCACACGCCCACCGTGTCGGTGCCCTGCTGGCCGTAGTTGTTCAGGCCCCAGGCCCACACGTAGCCGCCCTCGCCCACAGCCAGGGCGAAGTTATTACCCATAGAGATATTGTACACGATGCCGCCCTCGGTACCGGGGCCCAGGTTGCTCACCCGCACCGGGGTCAGAGTGTCATAGCTGTACTGCTCAATGTCATAGTTGCTGTTGAGCCAGTGATAGTCATTGTAGGTGCCGTTGCCCAGCTGGCCGTAGTCGTTGCTGCCCCAGGTATACACGTTGCCCAGGTTGGACAGGGCCATAAAGGTGCGGTTGTAGCCCTCCACCTGCACGATGTGCTCGCCGGTGGCGGTGAAGGGGAACTTCACCTGCGCGGGCGTCTCGATGGTGATCTTGTACAGGCCGTTCTGGGGCAGGGTCTGACCGCCCGTGGTAACGCCGGGCCAGCTGGAGGCGTCCCAGCCATAGCTGGCATAGTCATAGCGGTCGGTGCGGTGGATGCGCAGCTGGAACTCGCCCCACTGCCACACCGTGCCGTCGGCCTGGAGGGCCACATTGGCGTTGCCCGCCGCGATGACCGACACGGCGGCCTCGGGGATCACGCCGTTGAAGTTATCGGTAGGCAGGATGATGACCTCATAGTCGCCCCAGTACATATCCCGCTTGTTGCGCAGGGTAATGATGATCCGGCCATAGGACTCGCCGGTGGGCACCAGGTACAGCTTGCCGTTCACCATCTTGAAGTCGGCGATGCTGGGATCGGAGGAGGTATACTCAATAATGGCGTTGCTGGGCAGACGGCGCTCGAACTCGGCGTCGATCAGGTTAAAGCCGCTGCTGAACGCCTGACGCAGATCCTGCTCCTCAATGTACAGGTACTGATCGTCATACATAGTCACCGAGCGCGGCATCCGCTCCCGGTTGGTCACGGTCTTGGGAGGCCAGGTCCAGGTCCCTGTGGGATCCTCCACGGGATGTACCGGGTTGATAAGGTCGTCCCACTGATAGATATTGGCCTTGCCGATGACCAGGGAGTAGTAAGTGCCAAGGCCGGTCTGGGTGGGCACAGACTTGTCCACGGTGGTAAAGTCGGCGCCCTCGTGATGATAGTTCTCGCCGGTGAACCACACCGTGCCGTCCTCCTGCACCAGCTGAGTGGTCAGGTAACCGGCATTGATCAGCAGGTTCTCACGGATATAGTTGGCCTTCCGGTCGCTCACACCGTCGTCGGCCTTCTCGCCATAGCCCACGATCTCCACCATGGACACCGTGCCGCCCTTGCGCACCGGCGCGGCCAGGCTGGTGTTGACGGGCTGGTTCATGCCGCCCTTGCCGTCGCTCTCACCCTGGCCCAGCTGGCCCTCGTCGTTGCGGCCCCAGGCATACAGCAGGGAATCGTGCACGCCCTCGGGCTCAATGGTGCCGCCCAGGAGCAGATCGGCAGTCAGCGCCAGGGAGTAGCCGTTACCGGCCGACACCTGCCGCACGTCGGTGAGATAGTTGCCCTCGGTGTCCTTCACCCGCAGCGGCGTGGTGGAGCTCAGGATGCCGCCCACGTGGCTTTGCACCATCTCCTGGCCGCAGTTGGGGCACTTCATGGTGGCGGCGCTCACCCCCACCACAGTTGCCTTGTTGGTGCACTTGGCGTTGTTGCAGGCGTAGTTGTACTCCAAGCCGCCCTGGCCCAGCTGGCCCCAGGCGTTGCTGCCCATGGCATAGGCGGTCATGGTCAGCTCAGCAGGACCGGCAGGCTCCACCGGCGCCACGGGCTCGGCAATCTCGCCGGACTCGTCGTCCTCGCCGGGCTCCTCGGGCTCCACAGGCTCCACAACGGGCTTCACCGTGGTCACCACCTGGAGCATGGTGTGATCCACACCTGCCGAGATGTCCACGATGTTCCGCATACCGCCCTCGGCGGTCTGGTCCTCGGCGGCCGACACAGGCACGGGCACCAGCACTGCGCCGCTGGCCACAACGCCCAGCTGGCC
>JAMPEH010000258.1 GCA_023665245.1 Muribaculaceae bacterium | reverse complement strand
ATACCAACAAATTTCGTGCCAAATCAAACTTTTAGGCTAAACGAGACACTAGATAAGTGCGAACTTTAGCCATTGTACGTTCTACATAGATGGTGACAGGATTGGCTTCTGCAAGGTCCTTGCTCTTTTGCAGATTTATTGACTCGATAGCAGTAGCATACACTTCACCATTGTCGGAGTAAGTGGCATTGCTCATCACGAAATAACCAGTTTCAGTAGATACCTGGGAAGGAACATAGTTTTCCATAACTCCGCGAAGAGCATTCACAGAGGCGATATCTTTGACTGCAGCTCCATTTTTCAAACCATCAACTTGTGCAGGATTGATGACGGCAACGACCTGAGAAGGAAGTTTGTCGCCTTGCTTGGTGTTGATTACAACGACTGCGTCAACGACTTTCTCTACGTTGGGCATTGTGCCTGTGCTTGTAACAGGATCAGGAGTCAGATCGAAATAGTTAGTGCCATCAGCTTTTACTTTAGCTGCGTTGCCATCATTGTCGAAGAAGTAGAAGCGAACGGCTGATACTTTGTTTTCACCTGCGTGGCCTTCTTCGTAGGTTGCTTGTGCGTTATCACCAGTGCCATCTGCGGGAGCAGCGGGATCACCATTCGAAATATCGCCTTCACCACGGGTTCCAGCACCGTTGTTTACGATGCTAACAGAGAGATAGCGGGCTTCGCCATCGCTGATGCCGGTGGGGGCGGAGGGGCCGTCTTCGGAGGAGGAGCAGGAGGCCATTGTGAAGAGGGCGGCGGCTGCACCAAGCCAGAAAAATTGTTTTTTCATGTTAGTTAATTTTTATATGGTTATAAGTATAATTTAGAATTGAGAATTTCTTTTAGAATCGCAAATTGTCACAAATTATCACAAATTCTTGACACTTGAAGAAATTTATGTTTGTTTGTGTTGATTTGTGGTTTTAAAATTTATGGTATCGACAACCCCCTCTGGAGTTGGTGGGGGTAAAGGGCGACACCCTCCGGGGTCGCTGGGTCTTTTGTGGGGTCTCCACGGGCCGTAAAGGCCCGCGGTTAACCAAGTGTAGGGCCTCCGGCCCTTTCTGCCCCGCCAGGGGCCCCCACCGCGACAACGTTTGGCCCTTGTGGCCTTCACCACCTCCTCGCGGGAGGGGGCCGGGGGTGGCTTTTATTTGATCAACTGGCGGTTGCGGACGGCTTCGGGGGTGGCGCTGACCAGGAAGTAGGCCTTCGCCGCCTCGGAGTCACCACGGTAGGTGGCCAGGATGCCACGTGCATTCTCCGCCTCCGGGCTGTGGCCCGCCTTCTTCAGGTAACGTTCCGCAGCATCCAGGTCCTCCTCGTTGAGAGCACGGATGGCAGCGTTCAGGTTGGCCGTCGGATCGTCGGGGTAAACAGACAGCGCAGTCTCGATGGCAGCGTCAAACTCCGGAGAACCCTCCTTGTAGAGGCGCGCCACGCGAAACATCTGGTTGAGCGACATCTGCCTGGGATTCTTCTTCATGACCTCCGCAAGCTGCTCGTCGTCCATCGGCCGCAGACGGGTGACAATCTGAAACTTTGTGGCGCGGAGTATAGGAAACCATTTCGGAAGTATGAGGCTGCTATAGAGTTTTGCAAACCGAGGATCGGTCTTCAAAGTCTTTTCCTTTTCATCATAGTCGTAGGGACCATAGGCGGGTTCGTCGATCAGCGCAAGCAGTTCGCGGCGCTGGGTCTCCGAGAGCTCGCTGGAGGCAACGACCATCTCGCGGAATTCTCCCCAGTTTTCCGGCACCGCGTCATACTTGCTACTCTCGCGTGGCAGACTGTAGCGGCGGGAAATGTACTCAGCCAGCGCGCGCGAACGCTTCGTGGCCAGTTCATCGTTATGGATATAGGGGGATTCCGGTGATGCATAACCGCAGACGTTGATCTCGGCAATCTCCACGCTGGGGTCGGAGAGCGCATAGCGGATCGAGTCGTCGATCACCTTCAGTTCGGCGCGGTTGTCGATGTGGATGCCGTTTTTGGTGGTGTAGGGGAGTTCGTGGAGTTCGGTTTTGTCCACCTCAAACTGCACGCGGGCCTTCCCCTCATGGATGAAGACCGGGAGTTCGGTCACCTCAGGGGTGATGTAGGCACGCAGCATCTGCGGGCCGGGGTTGAGGTTGAGCGGGATTGCCGGCGACACCAGTTCGTCGCCCAGCGGGCGGCCGCAACCGCAGGAGTCGATCGTGAATGAAAGTGCTGTGGTGGGGTCGAGCATCCAGCCCTCGTAGGGAAACGATACGGAGTAGCGTTCCTTCTGCGGGCTATTGTTTTTACGCGTGATGATGCGCAGGATGTCGGGGTGCCGGGAGTTGGCGGCGGCGATCGTGCCGCGTGCCACGACATACTGCATGTTGCGGCCGTTGACGAGGATCTCCGGCAGGAGGGTGCGGTGGCCGGAGTCGTCGGTCACCTGCGGCGAGATGTAGATCTGGCGGTTGGCGCCCAGCCTGATGGCATCGAGGATGAGGTCGGCGTTGAGAGTGAGCACCGTGTCCTGGCGCGACAGGGCGAGGTTTTCGGTCGCCAACTTATAGTTGGAGGCTGCGCCTGCTGAGGCCGGAGCGAAGAGGAATGACACCGCCAGGGGAACCAAAGCTTTTGACAAGTGATATTTTTTCATGGCAGGGTCTAAAAGATATATTCGTAAGAGAGACCGAGTTTGGTGAGTCCCACGTAGTTAGTGTTTGAGTTGTCGAGTAGGGTGCCGCAGTTGGTGCAGGGGTATTTGTCGTAGCGGGCGTGGATGTAGCCGATGCCGATCTCCGCCTCGATGTTGGAGTGGCGGGAGAGTATCCACTGATAACCGTAGGTGAGGCCGCCGCCCAAATACCATCCCTGATAGCGGAAGTCTCGTGCGCCTTTGCTGAGGTTTTCGCCTGAGAAGAAGAAGCCGGGGACGGGGATGTTGACGTTTGCTACGTTGAATTGCCCTCCGAGTGCGTGCACGCCGAAGAAGTGGCCGTTGAAGGCCGCACAGGGCCACCATCGGTATTCGGGCTGCGCCACCCAGTGCGTGGCCTTGCGGTCGCCGTGGGTGTCGGAGTGAAACGTCCATGGGTTGATGCCATAGACGAGATTAAGGGTGTGGTGTCTGCCTACTGCCACTTCTACTCCAAGGTTGGGGGTGGTGGTGGCGTCGTAGAGCAGGTTGGTCTTGATGGCAAACTGCGCCGACGCAGTGAGCGACGACAGGGCAGCTACCATCGCAACAACCAATGTCGCAGTGGTTTTAAATCGCATAAGTATCTAAAAGTCTCTAAGGCAAGAATTCGTATATGGTTAATCAGAAGGAGGTTAACTTGAGTTCGTATCTTAAGTAAGACTTGTGAATTAATTGGTTAAGTAGTAGGTTAAGTCCGGCTCTCTTGCCGGAGAAGTAAATATAAATGAAGTATTTCTTGATTACTCAGTGTAAGGGTTGCTGATTGCAATTGCAAATTTATAAAAAATATTTTAAAGATTTTTAACACCCCCCCCCCATTTAACAAATTTTAACACAAGTAGGGACGCTACTTGTAGCGTCCCCATCGTCAAGGTTCAATAGATTGTCGATGGGGACGCTATGAATAGCGTCCCCACGTCAAGGTTCAATAGATTGTTGATGGGTACGCTATGAATAGCGTCCCTACCCCGGGTCAGGCCTGGATGGTGAGGAAGGTGGCGGTGCCGGTGACGGTTATGGCGAAGAGGGTGGCGGGCAAAAGCACGGAGTGCGCTGCCTTCAATTGGTAATCGCCGGAGTCGCAATGAAGCGTCATCTCGCCTTCAAGGCACATGATGACGGTGAAGGACACGGGAGAAAACTGCAGTTGCTTCTCGCCATCCACCTTGAAGCGCTTCACGTCGAAATAGTTGCAGGCTACGAGATTGGCCTCCTCCACATCCGCTGCTGGTGCCGGAGTCTTATAGTTTTCATATACCTTATAGTCGATGGCATCCTTGGCAAGCGCGGTGTGGAGTTCGCGGGTGTTGCCGTTGGCATCGCGGCGGTTATAGTCGAAGATGCGATAGGTGATGTCGCTCGACTCCTGTATCTCCGCAAGAAGGTTGCCCGCGCCGATGGCGTGTACACGGCCAGCGGGGAGGAAGAACACATCTCCGGCAGCTGAGGAGTGAGTGGCGAGCACGTCGGTGAAAGTGCCGTCGG
>JAMPEH010000257.1 GCA_023665245.1 Muribaculaceae bacterium | reverse complement strand
GGGAGAAGCCGTTAAAGTCGGTGGAGGCAAAGACCTCCGCGCCCACGGTGGTGCCAGCGGTGTTGGCGGTCTTGTCGATGTTCCAGAAGTAGTTGGTGTCGTTGAGCACCTTGGCCGGGTCCTGGCTGCCGGTGGGGGCGAACTGGTCCCAGCTGTCGGGGGTGGGGCTGGTGTGGTAGCTCAGCACCCCGGTGGCGCCAAAGTCGGTATTCTTGGCCAGCTTGGTGTAGAAGTTCACATTCAGGTGGTCATTGTCAAAGGTGGTCACATCGAAGAGCTGGAGGTCGGGGCAGGAGTTGGTGGTAACACCGCAGTTTTTATTGTGGAAGGAGACGGAGTTACGCAGCTCATGGTAAGCGGTGATGCTCTCGCCGCCCATCTTGAATCCGTTGCCGTCCCCGGCGGGGGAGCCGTCGTCCAGGTAGCCGTTGGCGTAGGCCACGCTGTTTTGGATGACCACCTTGCCGATGGGGCCGGACTCGGCCTTGGCATAGAGGTCCCAGCCGTCGTCAGAGTTGCGGTAGGCCACGCAGCCGTCAAAGACATTGCCCACGCCGCAGGTCAGCTTGGCGCCGAAACCGTCGGCGTCAGAATAGCCGGGGTCGATATTGTGGTGGGCGGTGCAGTTGAGGATGAGATTGTAGCTGGGCCAGTAGCTCAGGTTGTGGTCAGAGCGGGTAGAGCGGGCGATCTGCAGGCCGGTGGCCAGATTGCCGTAGATCTCCAGACGGTCCAGCACGTTGTGGCTGCCCGCCACGCTGACGCCCTCGTCGTTGGCCCGGGTCACGTCCAGGCCGTAGAGATACCACCAGTCGCCCTGGAGCAGCAAGCCCGAGCCCGTGCCGCCGAAGTCCAGCACCGGGCGAGAGGCGGCGGCGGGGTCGGCCACCAAGTAGATGGGGTTGCCCTCCGTACCGCTGACACCCTTGCGGATGACAAGGCTGGAGAGGTTGTAGGTCCCCTCGCCCACTACCACCACCTGGCCGGGCTGGGCCAGGTCCAGAGCGGTCTGGAGCGCCAGGGGGCTCTCCTTGGTCCCGGTGGCGTCCGCGGTGCCGCCCGGGGCGGTCCAGAGGACCTTCTGGCCGCTGAGGCGGGTCTCATAGGTCACCGTGTGGGTCAGCTCAATGGGCTCGGCGGAGCCCAGGATGAGGTCGGGGTCGTCGAAAGTCTGGTCGGCGTCGGGCAGGAAGGTGAGGTCGATGTGGTTCTCCCCGGGGACCAGCGTCACGTGGACATCGGCCCGGTAGGCAGCGTCGGTCTTGCCCTCGCCCGCGGCGGCGCCATTGACGCTGGCCTGGACGGTACCCGCCACATTGGACATGACGATGAGGTCATAGTCGGCGCTGTTGGCCCGCTCGGCGGAGTGGACCACGGCGGTGGGGAACATCTGGGTCTTGGGCTTGGCTTCCGGCGCGGGGTCCTCGCTGGGGTCGTTGACCTTCAAGGTCACCTCCGAGAAGGTGGCGTCCATGAGCCGGGAGGTGAAGAAGCCCGCGTAGACATACTCGCTGTCCAGCTGGTCCAGGGCCTTGGGGTCATAGGTCTTGTGGCGGCCGATGAGGTTCCCTTCGGCGTCATAGTAGCTGGCGAAGTAGCCGGTGTTGTTGCGCTGGATCTCCAGCACGAAATCGGCGGTCATGGTGGAAAGGTCGGGGCACTCTAGCTCCGCGCCGTTAGATACGATGTTATAGGTCCCCGGCTCCATGCCCTCGGCGATGGCGGCGGCCTCCAGAGGCTGGGTGAAGGAGGCAAAGCCGGGGGGGAAGGTGATCTCGCCGCCCATGGCGTCCAGACCATCCCAGGTCACGCCGCTGCGGTAGAGGGAGGCGATGCCAAGGCGCATATTGTACTTATCCCCCAGGTGGCCGGGATCGCTCTCGGCGTACTGGGTGGAGGTGGACTTATCATAATAGTAGGCAAGGCGCATACCGCCCACCAGCACCGAGTTGTTCCAGACCTCGGCCGAGCCCGAACCGATACGGTCCAGCGCGGCCACGCCGAAGCCGTTTTGATAGCTGCGGTTCTCCCAGCTATTCACGTGGGCCTTGGCCCGGAGGGTAAAGTTTTGATCCACGGGGATGGCGGTATAGTAGAAGGCCAAACCGTCGGAGGAGGCGGCGAGGATTTTGCCCGCGCCATCGGAGGACACCACGGTGACTTCCCCATCCCGGTTCAAATCGCCCTTGGAGTAGTTCTTCTCGGTGCGGGTGGAGACGCCGAAGGTGTCAAACTGCCAAGCCCTCTGGACCTCCTTGGTAGCCACAGCCTCCATCGCCTCAGACTTGGCCGTCTCCTCGCCGCCCCGCAGGGCGGTGACGGCGAAGGAGTGGACGCTGTCGATGGCAAGGCCGGAGATCTCGCACTTGGTATCGGTCACCGGGCCCTCCAGGGCCGCCGCGCCGTCCATGTAGACGCCGTAGCCCGTGGCCTCGGCCACCGGGTCCCAGGTCAGAGCGATCTTGCCGTCTCCGGCGCTGGCGGCGCTGGCGATCTGGGGCACGGCCAGAGGCAGGGTGAAGGCCACAGCCTCGCTCTCGTCGCTCTTCTCCGCCTCGCCGTCCCGATAGGCGGCCACGATGAAGCTGTACGTGCCCGAGGCGGCGGGAGTAAAGACGGCCTCGCCGCTGTCGGTCTCTACCGTCTCGCCGTCCAGCATGGTAACGGCGACCTTGTCGGCGCCGTCATAGCCCATTTCCATGGTGTAGGTCACGGTGATAGTGCCGCCCTCGACCTTGACGCCGGTGATGACAGGGTCCGCCACCTCGTCCCAGGCCTTCCGGGGCGCGCGCGCCCCGGCGGCGTCCACGACCTTGATGGCGTAGATACGGGCGCCCCGGTTGTGCTCGCTGGCGTCGGGGGAGACGACCTTGTAAGCCCCGGCGGGGAGGCCAGTCCAGGTGAGGGTGGTGACGGCCGTACCCTCCACCACGGTGAGACCCTCGTTGTTGGCTACCAGATTGCCCTCCGCGTCCCAGAGGCCCACGGTGGAGGCGTTGGAGCCGCCGGTGCTGGAGCACTCTACGGTGACGTCGCAAGCGCCGCCGGCGGTGAAGGTAAAGCCGCTGGCGCCGTTCTTGCCCACCTCCACGCTCTTGACGGCCCCATCCGAGCCGGTGCGGCGGGTGAGCTCACCAAAGGTGGCGATATAGTTATCCGCGAAGGAGGCCCCGGTGAGGGGCTCCTTGTCCGCCACGGCGGTGAGCTCGGCGGCGGCAAAGGTGTACTGCGCGGCATCGGCAGAGGCCGTCACCGCCAGGGAGCACACCAGGGCCAGGGTCAGCAACAAAGCCAGGAATCGTTTTGCTTTCATGGACTTTCCCTCCGTGTGTCAAAACTGTTGCCCATCGGGCAATTTTCACTAAATACTATTGTATCACAAGCCCTGTTTTGTTGCAAGAGCCAAAACTCAGCCCTCTTCCCCGGTCTCCTCCCGGAGCTGGTAGACCTGGCTCTCATAGAGCCCGAAGCGGCCAGACAGAGCGAAAGTCACCGCCACAGCCACGGCGAAGGGCACCAGCTGGTGGGTGCCAAAGAGCTCGGCGGCCAGGAAGAGGGAGGCCATGGGGCAGTTCACCACCGCGCAGAAAAGGCAGATCATGCCGAGACAGGCCGCAAACCCCGGCTCCAGTCCCAGCAGGGGGCCCACCGCGCAGCCGAAGGTGGCACCGATGAAGAGGGTGGGGACGATCTCGCCCCCGCGAAAACCCGCGGCCACGCACAGGGTGGTGAGTGCCAGCTTGACCGCGAAGGTCCAGGGCCGGACCTCTCCCGCCACGGCCCGGACGATGACCCCGGTGCCCGCCCCGGCGTAGTCATAGGCCCCAAAGGCCCAGACGATAATAGCCATCAAAGCGCCGCCCAGGGCGACGCGGACGTAGGCGTTGGGCACAGCGCGCTTGAAAAGGTGAGCGCCTTTTTCCAGGCAGACGCACAGCGCCACGCCGACGATGGCGCACAGCGCCGCCAGACAGACGACCTGGCCCAGCGCCAGCCAGTCCGGCTCGGGCACGGCGGAGAGATCGAAGCGCAGAGCCTCCGCTCCCAGGGCGTCGGCGGTGAGGAAGGCGGCACAGGAGGCGCACAGGCAGGGCAGCAGTGCGTGGTAGCCCATGGCGCCCACCCGGATGACCTCCAGCACAAAGACGCAGGCGGTGAGGGG
>JAMPEH010000256.1 GCA_023665245.1 Muribaculaceae bacterium | reverse complement strand
TATCCTGCCGCTGATGCTGGCGCTGCGGTATTCCGTTACCAGCTGGGACGGCATGAGCGTTGAGAAGGAATTCGTGGGGATTTCCAACTATATCAATCTGTGGAAGGATGCGAATTTCAGGCAGGCATGGTGGTTTACCATCAAATTTACGATCGCAAATACAATCGTGCAGAACGTGTTCGCCCTGCTGTTTGCAGTGGCGCTTGACAGCGGAATCAAGGGGCAGAAGATTTATCGAACCATTCTGTTCATTCCCTGTCTGGTCAGCGCGGTCATCGTCGGTTTCGTGTGGCTGAAGCTGTACTCCAACGTGCTGCCGGAATTAAACGATATTTTCGGAACCAACATTAACTTTTTGCTGTTCGGCGACGGCAAGACCGTTTTGAGAGGTCTGGTGATCGCCAACAACTGGCAGTGGATCGGCTACTGGATGCTGATCTATCTGGCGGGTCTGCAGTCTGTGCCGGCGGATCTGTATGAGGCGGCCCGGGTGGACGGCGCGAACGCGGTGCAGAGGTTCTTCAGCGTGACGATACCGATGCTGGCGCCCGCCATCACCATATGCGTGGTGGGTATCACGACAGGCTCTCTCAAGGTGTACGATCTGTTGGTATCTTCCACGGGCGGCGGTCCGGGCAGAGCTTCCACTTCTGTCATCCAGATGATTTATGCGACGGCGATCAGCGGAAGACAGTATGGCTATGGCTCGGCGATGTCGGTGACTCTGGTGGTGATTCTCCTGCTGGTTGCTATGGTGCAGGTGAAGGGATTAAAGAGTAAGGAGGTGCAGTCATAATGGCGAAATTGAGACGTGCAAAAAAGCAGGAAGAGATCGCGAATAAGCCTTATACCGCGAGCACGCTGGCGGTGCAGATCGTGATGACGGTCGTGGCGGTGCTGTTCTTGTTCCCGCTGTTTGTCATCCTGAATTATTCCTTTAAGACAAAAAAAGAACTGTACCTGACCAGCCCGCTCAAGCTGCCGGACGCCCTGCAGTGGAGCAACTATGCGGCGGCGCTAAAGAAGCTGAACCTGACGACCACCTTCACGAATACGCTGTTCTATACTGTGCTCAGCGTAATGATTCTGGCGCTGTTATGCGGCACGACGGCGTGGGCGATTTCCAGGGGAAAAAGTAAAATTTTTAAATTCGCCTTCGTCTATTTCGTAATCGGCATTTTGATTCCTTACCAGGCGCTGTTTTTGCCCATCTACACGATCGGCTACAAGATGCACTTGACCAACACGCGGTACGGCATTATCTTTATGTATATCGCGACCGGAATCTCCTTCGGCGTGTTTTTGATGAACAGTTTTGTGTCCACGGTGCCGCTGGAATTGGAGGAGGCGGCGCGCATAGACGGCTGTTCCGTGGTGAAGACCTACTTTGTCATCGTGCTCCCGCTGTTAAAACCGGCGTTCGCCACCCTGATCATCATGCAGTCCTTCCAGATCTGGAACGATTATCTGCTGGCGAGTCTGTATGTGAGCAAGAAAGGGCTAAAGACGCTGACGGTGGCGATCCAGTCGCTGTTCTCGGCGCAGGCGAGCGATTACACCACCGCGATGGCGGCCATCGTGGTGTCCGTGCTGCCGATCTCGATTCTGTTTTTGAGTCTGCAGAAATACTTCATTAAAGGAATGACCGTAGGTGCGGTGAAGGGTTAACGGTGCAGCAAGCTGCTCTGACATGGAGATTCGGTTGAAAAATTTTGCAACCGGCAGGAGGAATGTATGAAAAAAATTTACAGCACTTATTTGCTGGGGGATATGCAGGCTGTCTATTTGCAGGACGAGGAGACGGGAAGCGTGGAGCTGGTGCTGCTTCCCGGGGATGCGGTCTATGAGACCGCCTACCGGGAGAAGCCCTACCCTGATTCCCTGGTGCAACTGAAGCTGGCGGGGGACGCCTATGCGGGCGGCTATGCGGGCGGCAGGACGATGCGGCAGAGCGCTTCCGTGCTGGCGCTCACCCTGGAGAGCCAGGAGGAGACGAAGACGGGAGACGAGACCGTGATCTGTACGACGCTGGCGGACGCCAGAGGTTACCGCTGCCGGCATTTCCTGTGCTGGAAGAGAGGGAAAAAGAGCCTGCTTTCCCGCACGGAGTTCGAGAATGCGTCCGGGGAGACGGTGGGACTGGAGCTGCTGTCCAGCTTTTCGCTGGGCGGAATCTCTCCCTATGTGGGGGCCGACGAGAGCGGCAGGCTGAAGCTTCATCGCGTCCGCAGCGTGTGGAGCATGGAGGGAAGGCTCGAATCCCAGCTGCTGGAGGACCTGCAGCTGGAACCCTCCTGGGCAGGACACGCGGTGCGGTGCGAGCGCTTCGGACAGATCGGCTCCATGCCGGTCAACGGGTATTTTCCCTATGCAGTGGTGGAGGATGCGAAGTCGGACATTTTCTGGGGCGCGCAGCTGATGCACAATGCGAGCTGGCAGATGGAAGTCTATCGCAGGGGCGACGACGTGAATCTCTCCGGCGGCCTGGCGGACTATGACTTCGGGCACTGGATGAAGCGGGTGGCGCCGGGGGAGAAGTTTATGTCCCCCACAGCTATTTTGTCTGTCTGCAGGGGCGGCGGCGTCGCGGAAATTTCCCAGAGGATGACGGCGGCGCTGGAGGAAGCGGTAAACGGCGGACCAGAGTCGGAGCAGGAACTTCCGATCATTTTCAATGAGTACTGCACGACCTGGGGATGCCCTTCCCATGAAAACATCTGTGAAATTCTGGAGGCGATCCGGGAGAAAGGCTTTTCCTATTTCGTGATCGACTGCGGCTGGTATAAGCAGGAGGGAGTCCCCTGGGATATCGCGATGGGCGATTACCGCGTGTCGAAGGAGCTGTTTGCTGGCGGGCTTGACAAGACCGTGGATGCCATCAAGGCCCATGGATTGAAGCCGGGTATCTGGTTCGAGATCGATAACGTGGGCGAGAGGGCAGAGAGCTACCAGAATACGGAGCATCTTCTGCAGCGAAACGGCGCGGTCCTTACCACATCGATGAGAAGATTCTGGGATATGCGGCAGGAGTGGGTGCAGAAGTATCTGGAAGAAAGGGTGATTGGAACCCTGAAACAGTATGGCTTTTCTTATATGAAGATGGACTACAACGATACCATCGGCGTCGGCTGCGACGGGGCGGAATCGCTGGGCGAGGGCCTGCGGCAGAACATGGAGGCTTCCCTGGCGTTTGTCCGCAAGGTGAAGCGGGAGCTGCCCGGTATCATCCTGGAAAACTGTTCCTCGGGCGGACACAAGCTGGAGCCGCTCATGATGAGCGAGTGCAGCATGGCTTCTTTCTCTGACGCCCATGAGTGCGAGGAGATTCCGATCATTGCGGCAGCCCTGCACCGCGTGATTCTGCCGAGGCAGAGCCAGATCTGGGCGGTGATCCGTCAGGATGATTCGCTGAAACGAATCGCCTATTCCGTTGCCGCCACCTTTTTGGGCAGGATGTGCCTGTCGGGAGACGTGACGAAGCTGACCGCTGCGCAGTGGGATGTGATCGACCGGGGAATTGCCTTTTACAAAAAGGCAGCGCCCATCATCAAGGACGGGTACAGCAGGCTGTACGGTCCGAAGATTTTAAGCTATCGCCATCCGGCAGGCTGGCAGTGTCTTCTGCGGACCGGCGGAGGCGTGGAGCATGAGAAGACGGGTGAATTTATGGCGGTGTTCCACAGTTTCAACGGCGGACATGAGGAGCCGATGGAGGTGCCGCTGCCAGCAGGCGGAACCTGTCGGATCGAGCTGGTCTATTCGGACGCCGATGCCGACGTCCGCGTGGCGGACGGCAAACTGGTGTGCCGTATTTCGGAGGATATGCGCGCCGTGGCGGTTCTGGGAAAAATTATTTGGTAAATGGCGGGCGCCGAGCGCCTTGAGGAAGATAGGCATCCCTGTTGCTTCAAAGCGTAACAGGGATGCCAAAAGCTAAACTGTTACCGTGAAAATAATTCTCGAAATTGCGCGCTTGACAAATAATCTTAGATAATGATAAAATATAAATCTACCGCGGGGAAATAATACCGAAAATAAAGATGAAAAAAATTAAAAAAGTTATTGACGGACCGCGGTGAATATGATAATATACCAATGTTGCGTGCTTGGTAAATGATGAGCACGCGTCCGAACCTTGACAAGTAAACAGCAATGCAGCCCTGAAAA
>JAMPEH010000255.1 GCA_023665245.1 Muribaculaceae bacterium | reverse complement strand
ACCGGTATTTCATCTTGAGCAGAAACCCCTCCCGCAGCGGCAGATAGAGAAACCCTTCCTCGTCCTTCCTCTTGTCCGCCGCGATCTTCCGGTAGCGGAGAATCTGCGCCTCTCTTCCGTCCACCGCCGTCCGCATGAGCGGGAAAAGATCGTTCTTGCCGTAATCGACGCTCCTGAGCAGACGGTAGATCTCCTCCGGCTCCCGCGCCAGATCAAAAAATCCTTCCGAGGGAACCTCATAGGAGCGGTACATCCTCCGCCGCGGATCAAACTCCTGTGCCCTCGCCTGCACGCGCTGCGTCATGACGCCGTCGAAACACTCCCGGAAGGCCTCGCCCGCCAGCTCCATAAGCCGCTCCGTCAGCTCGTAAGCCCTCACATCCGCACCGATCTCGCAGCGCTTCTGGACGATGATGCCGCCCTCGTCCACCCCCGCCGTCACATAGTGCCAGGTGATTCCGGTCTCCTTCGCTCCCTCGTAGATCACCCAGGTGGGCGCGTTTCTGCCGGGATACTCAGGCAGGAGCGCGTTGTGGAAATTGATGATCGTGATATGCTCCTTCTCCACGAGCGTCTTCGGGAAGAGGAAGTTGTTGCTGGCGCTGACGATCAGCGTCCGCTCCGCCATCCCGTCCAATCTGGCGGCAAGCTCCCTCTTATCCGTAATCCTCGAAAAGGCGACTCCCCGCTCTCTGCAGAGCTTCTCCGTGATGCCAAAAGGATGCACCTCATGCTCGATAAACTCCAGCCGGAATCCGTAGTCTTCCTGCCGGCCGCAGACATACTGCAGCACCTCGCCCGCCACCTTGCCGTAGCCGATGACGACGACCCTCTGAAACACTGTCTCCATTTCTATCTGTTACCTTTCCCGCGCTACAGCAGCTCCCTGAGTTTCACCCGGTCGATCTTCCCGTTGGCGTTGATCGGCATCTTGTCCAGCGCGATCACCTTGCCCGGCAGCATGTACTCCGGCACCAGCCTGGAAATCCGCTCATTGATGTACGCTTTTTCCAGCTGCTCCTCGATAAAAAGGACGATCCGCTGGCGCTTTTCATCGTACAGACAGCAGCACAGCGCGATCTCCTCCAGGGAAGAGACAGCCGTCTCGATCTCGCCCAGCTCGATGCGGTGTCCCATGTGCTTGATCTGGAAATCCTTGCGGGACAGATAGACGATCTCCCCGTACTCATTGTATTTCACCAGATCCCCGGTGCGGTATATGAGCTCGGGCACATAAGGATTTAAGGGATTCTGCACGAAAGCTTCCCGCGTTTTTTCCGGATTGTTGTAGTAGCCCATCGAGAGCGACGTGCCCCTGACACACAACTCTCCCACCTCGTCGTCCGTGATGGGCTCGTTCCTTTCATTTAAGATCAGAATGTCCGTGTTCGCCATCGGTATGCCGATGGGAAGCGGTTCCTCGTCAGAAAATTCACGGTCTACGATATAATAGGTGCAGGCGTCCGTGATCTCGGTGGGGCCGTAGAGATTGGCGTAGAGCACATCCGGCAGGAACCGGCGCCAGACATTGAGCTGCTTGTTGGGCATCACCTCGCCGCAGAACAGCACCCGCTGCAGCGTGTCCGACAAGTCCACGTTGCGAAACGCCTTGAGCTTCGCCACCACGATCAGCGCCGAGGGCACCCAGAAGATGGTGTTGATCTTCTTTTCCTTCAGATATTCCAGCAGAAGCACCGGCTGCGCAAACAGCCTCTTCGGGATGATGTACGTCGTCGCGCCGCTTTTCAGGGTGCTGTAGATGTCCAGAATCGAATTGTCAAAATAGAAGGGCGCCTGATTGCCGAAGCTGTCCTGCTCCGTGATGTCGAAGGTCTCCGTCACCCAGTCGATGTAGTCGATCACCGACCGGTGATTGATGGTCACGCCCTTGGGCACGCCTGTGGAACCGGAGGTGAAGAGCACATAGAGCAGATCGGTGTCGATTCCCTTGCCGCGCGTCGCCTCGATCGCCTGCTCGTCCGTCTCCCCGCGCGCCGCCTCCTCGAAAATCAGATACTCTCCCTCGTAGTCAAACTCCGCAAAGGCCTCCCGCAGCGCGGACGTGGTCACCACCAGCGCAGGCTGCAGAACCTCCAGGATCTTATTCACGCGGCTGGCCGGCATATCGACGTCGATGGGCGAGTAGAAATTGCAGCTGTACGCCGCGCCCAGAAAGGAAACCAGCACGTCAACACCCTTTTCCAGATAGATGACCACCGGTTTCTTAAAAAGCCCTCCCATGAGCATCCGCGTCGCCAGCGCTCTCGCCTGCGCCCTCAGCTCGCAAAAGGTAATCTCCTTATGCTCGTCCGCAAAAGCGGTCTTGTCCGGAAACCGCTCCGCGCTCTGATCTAACCAATCGGTGACATTCGCCTTCATACTCGATCGAAACCTTTCTCTTTTCTCATTCTGCGCTCACCGGATAGAACGTGTCCATCATCTTCTCGGTCTTGACGTGATAGATATCGTACAAATCCGTCATCGCAAGCCCGCACCCCGCCGGGTCGTAGGAACCGTACAGCGCCGCCTGCCTGTCGGACGCCATCCGCCTGATCCGCTCCTCCACCTGAAGGGCAATCCGGAACGGCTCCTCCGATTCTATGTAATTATACATCATGGGCGAATACGGTGGCAAGTACAACATCACCTCCACACCCTGGCCCTGCAGATAGCCGACCAGCCTGTCCAGAAGCGCCATGCTCTCCTCGTCGATCTCGTGATAGTCCGTCAGGCGGTAGACCACATCCTCCTCGATGGACTGCCGCGTCAGCTCCTCCACTTCGCTCACGTCCACCTCGCGCAGACTCCTCTGGTAGGCGATGCTCCCGTCATAGTGCTTGAGATAGCGCTCCGTCTCCCATTCCCGCGTGTAATCCGCCAGGAAGCGCTTGCGGGACGGCAGGCACGTGACATTGTAGCGGAAGTAATCCAGAGAGAGCCACTTGCTGTGATCCCTTCCCGTGTCTGCCATTGCCGGGGCGCCTGGGCCCTGCCCGTTTTCTTCCTCCGCGGAAGCAGACTCTTCCAGCCGCCCCTCCATATAACGGGCATACTCCTCCAGCTCCATCCACCGGTCGTTGTTGTGGCTTTTGTTAAAGAGAAAGGCATCCACACCGATCACCATCTTCTCCGGCAGCTGCCCGCTTAATTCCAGCGCCCCCGCCACCGCCAGCAGGTCGTAGATCGTGGATTCCGACAATGCCGCGTTGTAAAAAGAGTCTGTCTGAAACATTTCGTGGTCAAAATTCATCACCCTGCTGGAACCCGCGACGATAAGCTCCTTCGGCTCCATCTGCTGCCCGATGTAGGCGAGCAGCAGCTTTCTGTCGTTGAAATCCGACTCCTGAAGCCCCTCCACATTCAGGGACTCCCACGCCATCCGCCCGCCGATCTGGTCGTAGGTGACCCGCAGATACGCATAGGAATCCACATACCAGTTGACCGCCGCCACCATACACAGGAGCGGAAGCAGAAACAGAACCGCCTTACACCATTTTTTTGCATTATCATTTCTCATCGCACGTCGCCTCATCCTTTGCTGTCTCATCGCACGTTTTACGGCTCCCCGCCCCGAAGCTCTCCCCGAAGAGCAGGGGAAACGCCGCGAACAGCCCGTACGCGTAGCGAAATTCATTGTACACCGGCGTCGCCAAAAGCAGGGTCGTTAAAAGCGCGATGAAGGGAACATACAGCAGCGCGTTCTTTCGGCTAAACGCCAGATAGGCGAGGCCAAACACCATAAGCCACGTGTTGAGTCCCAGGCTCCACACCCGGTTGTACCAGTCCTGAAAGCTCATCAAAAAATCGTGCAGGGCCAGCTCCGCGTCGTAGGAAAACAGCTTTCTCTGTGTGGTGATGCCGAAGGGATTGTCCGTCATGTAATACTCCCCGTACACGTACTCGTAGTCCGGCACGCGGTACGCCCAGTATCCAGCCGTCTGCCGGACCTCCGCCACAAGGTACTGCAGCGGATTGCGCAGCCCCACCTTGAGCCACAGCTTGAAATATTCCCACCGGTTGTCCGCGATAGCCTGCTGGTCTCCCTCGCGCCGTATGTAATCCTTGACGGGGTCAAACAGGCGGGGATTGTAGTAATCCTCCACTCCGTCAACGGGCGCCACCCGGTCGATCATCCCGACCTCCTCCTCCGTCAGCTCGCCGCCCTTCA
>JAMPEH010000254.1 GCA_023665245.1 Muribaculaceae bacterium | reverse complement strand
TGGTTTAAGGATAAGTTAACCGCATTGAATAGCAGTACCGTCTCTCTGACAAATTACAATAAGAGTGCGATGTCTGCAAGTGAACTTGGTGAAACGCAATATAGCCAAATCTTTACAGAAACGATAATGACGGATGATAACAACCAGCAATGTTATGCAAAATCAGAGTGTAATAACACTAATGGTTGGTATGCATCAGCGCGTGACAGTAATGTTGGATCAAATTATATAACCGCTGTATCTAAGCGCTCTTATCACGAAAATCAGGTTGAGGGAGGAAGCGTTGCTGTTAAGCCTGACTTAGGATTAACATCCGTAACCTCAGCGGGAACATCTAATGCAACCTTTGCTGCCACAGAGAGCTTTATCGGAGGTTCTGCTAATACAAGTAGTTTAATTCAACCAGGGATAGGCGGAGATATTTTCGAAAGGGTTAGCTATACCACAAGCAGCGGTACGCAATCTTGCTACAAAACTTGGGAATGCCCAAGCTACAAGTGTCCAGATGGATATTTCAGCAAGGGTGAAGCGCCGGAAGGTTATAAAACAACAGGTTCAGGTGTATCACGCGTTTGCTCGTTGGATTCTTCCGTGAAAGAACCGGAAACAACGCAATCATCCAGCGATAGATTTCCTGTGAATTCTCCGAAGTGCTACTTAAAGACTGCCAAAACTTGTACGGATTATGGCTATCAGTCCAGCCAAACTGCCGGCGCTTCCTGCACTCCTCACTCTGTTAAACTCGGTGATAAAACAGACACCTGCTACTCCTGCTTCTTTGATAAGGTTACTGTAAACGTAACGATATCAGGTAACTTGGTTGGTGGTTGTTGGGAAACTAATGCTGAATATACGACGGGACCAAAATGGAATGGTAACTGTCCGTGGTTTGGTAATGGTAGTAAGGAGTGTGCTCTCCCAGTTTCACGTACAGATACAATTTATGTAAAAGCTGAACAGGGAAATCCACAAAAATACACACTTACATGGAAACCGTATTATTGGGTTCCAATACGCGAAAGAAATGGTTTAAGACTTTGTAGCGATGCGTGTGTATGCAAAGATCCTGGTTCTCGTATAAATAAAACATATACTATTGATGGAACAGAAAAGGAAGTAACTGTACGAATTATAGCACAGCCTTGTATAAAAAATGATGAAGTGGGACAATGTTGTGGTAAAAGTGTGGGACCAGGAGAAACCTCTGATATTGTTGGATGCTCTGGTAATGGCGGAGGTAGTGGAGGTGATATAGGGCTTAAACCTAACCAACCCTATCAATAATAATTTAAAACATAGTCCCCAGAAGCTCCTGTTGCTTTTGGGGACTTATTTTAATAAAACACTTGAAAATCGTTTCAAAAATGATACGATAATAGCGTTAAAATGATACGATTTTGAGGGAAATATGTATAATAAGCGGCAAGAAGCGATATTAGAATTTATTAAACAGCAGAAAAGAGCGAATCGCCAGGAGATTCAAGATTACATCAAACAACTGTTTGATAAAACGTCAAAAGTTACCTTGTTGAGAGATTTAGATATTTTATTAGATGACGGTTTAATTGTAAAATCCGGTCAGGCACGTGCAACAGAATATCTTCCGGCTCAACAATCACCTCTGTTTGAGACGATTGATGTTGAACAATATTTTGAACAAGAGCCCGATTCGCGCATTTTGAAAAGCGAAAAATTTAATTTTGATATTTGGCAGCAGCTAACAAATCTATTAACCGACAAAGAAAAAATTGAATTTCAGATCCTTAATCAAAAATATTTGGCTAACAGGGAAAAGCTAACGCCGACGATTCTCCATAAAGAGCTGGAACGTTTAACCATTGAGTTGGCGTGGAAATCATCTAAGATTGAGGGAAATACCTATACTTTATTAGATACGGAACGCCTGCTTAAAGATAACGTGTCCGCCAAAGGGAAAAGCAAAGCTGAAACGCAGATGATTATTAATCACAAAAAAGCTTTGGATTATCTTATTGACCGACCGGAACACTATAAAGAATTATCTCTGGCTAAAATTGAAGATGTTCATCGGTTATTGGTTGATGGTCTGGATGTTTCTTTGGGCGTGCGCACGAACGTTGTCGGCATTGTCGGCACAAACTATAAACCCTTAGACAATGCATTTCAGATAAAAGAATCACTGCGTGAATTGATTCGGATTATTAATCAGACTGAAAATCCCTTAGAAAAAGCTTTGTTGGCAGTGTTGATGATTGCCTATATTCAACCCTTTGAAGACGGGAATAAACGAACATCACGAATTTTGGGCAATGCCCTCTTGTTAGCAAATGACTATTGTCCGCTCTCATATCGTAGTGTAGATGAGATTGAATACAAAAAAGCAGTGATACTTTTTTATGAACAAAACAACGCTTCTTATTTTAAGCAACTGTTTTTAGAGCAGTTTAGACAAGCAGTTGAAAAATATTTTTAATTTTTTGAAATAGCGCATATATCAAAACCTATCACTCAATAATATTGAGTGATAGGTAAAATGAGGTTTGAGATAAATTATTTTGTTGAGGTGAAATTGATAGATTGCCCGCTACCTTGTCTAAACTCAACATCCCAACAGAGAGCACCACAACTATTATATGCTGCATTATCTCTTGTGTATTTTTTGCCATTATAATAGAAGCTTTCAAAGCTATTATATGTTGAAACCCAGCCGTTGGTCATGTTACCTGAACTTTGAGTACAGAAAGGATATGCATGATTAATACAAATCATTCCTTTTCCTGCAACTAAGTTTTCAAGTGATCCGGGCAGCCTATCTATATCTTTATAACCAGAACAGCCTTTTCCTTGTGAATCTGTTGTATCAACACCAGTTGCTCCATCCCAGATGATTACCCTTAATAATGTTTCTGTGGAAGATTGACAACCTCCATTGCAATAACTGGAACCTAGGTTGCCACAATGCACATCCTGATTTTTTGTGAAACTATGAGAAACTCTGATATCAAAATAACCGTGAGAAATTCTTTCATAGCAACCATCAGATCTTACTCCACAAGTCGCATCAGCAGCTTTGCCATTTTCACATTCGGCTAATGTGTCGTAGTAACCTTTGCATTTAGTCTGGTAACAACCACTACTTAAAATACAAGCTTTGTTTGAGTTACTTGATTTACAAGAACTTTCAGTATCATAATAGCCTCTGGATGTATCACAAGAACCACAATTATAGGATTTCCTTCCAATTACAGGAACCTGTTTACCTTGTATATAAGTTATATAGTCAAATGATTCACAAGCTGAGATTGTTTTTTTATTACCACATCCACTCCTTGATCCATTACAAACAGATTCATATCTCGTAATGCCACTATTATCAACGCATGTTTCAGATGAGCTACTGATTTTGTTGTAAATCATAGAACCGGAAATTTCTGCTGAACCACTGGCATTAACACCATTTTTACATGAAGGCGTTTCTGCACATGCGCGAGCATTCCAAGTAGCCTCGGTACCACCTGTTGTCGCACTGTTAACATATTTGAAGAATTCAGTACCTGTTTCATTTGCTGTTAACTTGAAGTACGGGTAATCACAGGTATTGTCATCATTACCGTCATCATGGAGTCTGAGTTTCCAGACCTGATGATTTTGTTCGCAGCGGTAAGGATCAGACGAAGAAGAGGACGATGTATAAGTATAAGATTTACTTGTATCAAAAGAACATGTTTGACCAGCTGTACCGGCATCACCCAGAGCAAATTTGTATGTTGCATTTGTTATATCACTCTTGGTAAATGTTGTATCATACCATTGTTTTGTTGCATTACAAACAGCTGTTTTGGTTGTTCCGTTGCGCGTAATATCCAGATTTACTTGATGAGAGATACCACCGACTGTATCACACATCACTTGTACTTTGTTATTACTTGTGGTTTTGTAATGAACATCTACAAAGTAACCCGGCATATAGCATCTTCTACCGCTTTTACTATGTGTAGCAACGAGTTCATTTTCGTTAAAAGAGCCTGCACTTTCTGTATATTTTCCTAAGCAACCTGTATCTTTGTAACAGTTTCCACTTTGAGTATATGAGAACACGTTATCAAACTCTTTATTCTTAAACCAACCATTATTTTCATCACAACCTTCCTCTTGTGAAGTACCGTCATTATGGAGTCTGAGTTTCCAGATTTGGT
>JAMPEH010000253.1 GCA_023665245.1 Muribaculaceae bacterium | reverse complement strand
GTCGGTGTCCTCGCCGTACTCATTATTATGGGGGGAGTGCTCCGCCCACAGGTCCAGCACCAGAGCATGTTCCCGGCGGTCGGTACGGGTGGGGTTGGAGCCGGCGCGCAGACCGGCCAGAAGGGCGGTGGTGGGGTTGCCCTGCCAGGACTGGATGACCCAGATGGCGTCCTTGTCGGCCAGAAGGAGGCTGTCCAGCAGCTCGCTGGCCACGGTGGTGCCGCTCATGCCGCCGGTGTTGCCGCCCTCATGGAAGGGGTCGGTGGCGTAATACTTGGCGTCGCCAAAGACCTTTTTCTGGGCGGTGTAGAACTTGGCGGCGTATTCATCATACGTAGCGGTGTCGGTTTTCAGCATGGTGGGGCGCTGGAAGGAGCACCACTTGCCCTGGGCGATGACCTGGGCGTTGGGGTCGTGTGTCTCGATGTCCACGGGAACCATGCCGCTGAAGGCCTGGAGGACAGGCTCCATGCCCAGGGTGCGCATAATGAGCTGGTTCTTGCGGCCCAGGTCCACCCGCTCCTCCAGGAAGGAGTCGTGAATGGGGCCGCCGAAGCCGGTGAGGTTGGCCATGTAGGCCCAGGCGTAGTAGCCGGGGCCAGCCAGGAAGTCCTTGGCCTCCTCATGGGTGTAGCCCACGCTCATGAGGAACTCACGCCAGACCTCCTCCTGGCCAGTGATGTCCAGCACCACGTTGACGCCGTTGAGGGCCAGCCAGTCCAGCTCGTTGCGCCACTCGTCCTCGCCCCAGAAGGCCATGGAGTAGGAGTGGGTGCAGTAGTTATAGGCGTAGCGGACGGGGAACTTGGTTTCCTTATGGACGGGTGTCTCTACGGGGACGATGGAGGCGGGCATGTCGATTTGGCTGCCCACCTGGGAGATGTTGACGTTACAATAATACTTTAAGTAATGGTTCAGGCCGGTGGCCAGGGAGACGCCGTTGTTGCCGGTGATCTTCACCTTGCCGTTTTCCATGGTCAGGTCAAAGTAATCATAGCCGTTGGCGGCCTTGGGGGCCAGGGCGAAGGTGAACCAGTTCACATAGTCGGCGCTCTTGAGCTGGCGGGTGACGATGCCCTGGACTTCGGTAATGACTTTCTCGTCGGTAATTTCCACGTCGTACTTGGAGCCCGCGAAGGTGCCCACGTTGACATCGGGCGTCTTCTGAATGTCGGAGTTGGAGGGGGTGCCCAGAACACGGACCTCGTTGAGGATGGCCTTTTCCGATTCGGAATAGTACTCGATGTAGACACGGACGATGCGGGCCTCCTTGGAGACGGTGAACTTGTCGCCGCCCTCGGGGCAGGAGGCGTTGGTGAGCTTGGAGCCGTAGGTTTCAAAGTCACGGCCGTCCATGCTGGTGTAGACCACGTATTCGGTGTATCCATCGGCGGGGGTGACCACCTGGATCTCGGTGATGTTGTAGTTTTCCTCCAGGTCGATGTCCACGTAGGCGGGGTACATGTCGCCCTTCCAGCCGGTGGTCAGGTCGCCGTCGTTGACCAGGTAGGTTGTGGCGGCGTTGTAGTTGCCGTGGGCGGGTTTTTCAAAGGCGGCGCTGTCGTAGTCGGTGACGGGCACGGTGTAGGTGCCGAAAATCTGGAAGGAGGTGAGCTTGGTGGGGTCGGAGAGCTCCACACGGACCACGCTCATGCCCTGGGGGAACTGGAAGACGTTGTCGCCAGATTGGAGCTGGGCGATGTAGGTTTTGAACGCGCTGTCGCGCTTCATGCGGCCCTTGACCACGGCGGTGACACCGCTGTCCACGGTGGCCCGGAAGCCCACGATCTGCTGGTTGCCGTGGAAGTCCCATTCCTTATAGCCAGCTTCGGTGGTGGCGGTGGCGTGGGAGGTGATGTCGGCGTAGTCATCCAGGACCACGGTTTCGTCCAGGGCGTAGATACGCACCTCGGCGATGGCGGGCCAGGCTTGGCCGTTGGTGCCGCGGAGGGCGACACGGACGTGGGTCATGCGCTGGCCCTCGCCCAGGTCGAGGACGTAAGTCTCGTTGGCGGAGTGGCCGTCCTTGGAGCCGAGGTCCTGATAATCGGAGGTGACGTTGTTGACGGCGCGGGCGATGGTCAAATTGAAGGTGCGGCCATCAAAGTGCTCAAAGTCCACCTCCACCCGCTTGACCAGCATGTTGCCGGGGAGGGTGAAGTCCACGTTGGCGGGCCAAGAACCGCTGTCGGCGGCCCACCAGGTGGTGACCTTGCCGTCAAGCATTTTGCTCACGGCGCTCTCGTTGCTGGGAACGGAAATTTCCGGGCAGAGGGAGGCGACCTCGATGAGCTTGTCGGAGGGGGTGGGGGATTTGGCTTCGCCGAAAACCTGAATCTCGGACAAGATGGGCCATACGTTATCAGATTGGTTGGTGAACGCTACTTTTATCTCAGAAAGATTGGTCATCACAGAGAAGGCGTGGGTTTTAACGCAGTTATCGCTGGCCTTAGAGGCAGTTCCAGAGAACAACTCACGATAATCCGCATCCCCAGCGGCTTTGCCGAGGATGTGATAGGCGTAATCGTCACCAGCCTCACTATCGTTTTTGAAAATACCGATGGTAAAGCCAGCAACGCTGCGGTTTTCCCCAAAGGAAAGGGTAACGGAGGGCTCAACGCCCTTGTCGTTGATGTAGTCAACAACGCCACCGTGAATCCAGCGGAACTGGTCATTGAAGTTATCGTTGACCAGATTGTTGATGTCATCAATTGCGGGCAGCCATTGGCCGGTGACCTCAGGAGAGTGGGAAAGGGTGGCGTCTGCGGCGATGTTGGACATGCCGGTGAGGTCGAGGGGGGGCAGTTGGGCCAGAACCTCAATTTCGGCCAGGATGGGCCAGACATTATCAGATTGATCGGTAAGGGCTACTTTGATTTCACAAAGGTCTCGCAAAGCAGGCAACGCATGGGTTTTAACACAGTTATCGCTGGCCTTAGAGGCGGAGCCAGAGGCCAACTCTGTGTAGTCGGCATCGCCCTTGGCTTTGCCGAGAATGTGGTAGGTGTAGTCGTCGCCAGCTTCGCTGTCGTTTTTGAAAAAGCCGAGCTTGAAGCCACCGACACTTTGATTTTCCTCAAAGGTCAACGTGACAGAGGGCTCAACACCTTTGTCATTGATGTAGTCCACAACACCGCCGTGAATCCAACGGAACTGGTCGGTGTAGTCGCCGTTGACCAGATTGTTGACGTCATCGATTGCGGGCAGCCATTGGCCGGTGACCTCGGGAGAGTGGGCGAGGGTGGCTGTGGAGGCGATGTTCACCAGGGTGGAAAGGTCCACCGTGTCCGCCAGGGTGGCGGAGGCGCCAGAGGAGGGGGCGGCGTCCACCCAGAGGGAGTCGGCGTTGTCCTCGGTGACGGGGACAGCGGGGAGCTCCTCGTCATCCAGGCGCACGGCAGCAAAGGAAATGGTGGGGACCATGCTCAGCAGCATGACGAAGGTGAGCAGGGCGGCCAGTAACCTCTTTGTTTTCATAATCGTTTCTTCCTTTCCGCAGTGGGTGTTGGCCGGTGTGACATAGCACAAAGGCCCAATTTTGGCGCTGTGCAAAATGCACAAAAAGAAGCCAGAAAACACCCGATAGTTATAGATAGAATACCAGCTTTTCTACCCAATGTCAAGGTGAGAAGGGGAAGAAGAAAAAACCTTGCGCACGGGGGGAAAAGTTGGTATAATACTAAGGTATGTCAGAATGGGAAAGGACGGGCCTTGCATGACAAAGACAGACGTGATGGGCGTGGCCTTTGACAATATTACCATGGACGAGGCGGTGAGCCGGGGAATGGCTCTGGCCCGGGAGGGGCAGGGGGCCTACGCGGTCACGCCAAACCCGGAGATCGTGCTGCTGGCCCAGAAGGACCCGGTCTACGGAGATATCCTGGCGGGGGCGGCGCTGACGCTGCCGGACGGGATCGGCATCATCTACGCCGCCAAGCTGCTGAAGCGGCCTTTGCGGGGGCGGGTGCCGGGGATCGACTTCGCCTCCGGCCTTCTGAAGGAGCTGGCGGAGGCGGGGCTGAAGCTCTACTTGCTGGGCGCTAAGCCCGGCGTGGCGGAGCGGGCGGCGGAAAAGCTGCGGAAGACCTATCCGGGCTTGCGTATCTGCGGCACCCGGGACGGGTATTTTCAGAACGACGGGCCGGTGGTGGAGGATATCAAGGCCGCCGGGGCGGATGTG
>JAMPEH010000252.1 GCA_023665245.1 Muribaculaceae bacterium | reverse complement strand
GAAAACCTTCTGCGGAATTTTATTGCTTCAGATTTTGGAATTTTCGAGTTTTTTTGCAGCCCCTTTTCTATATCTCCGCCTTCTGCATGAATTTCAGCAGCTGCCGGCAGACCTCGCGGACGTCAATGGGCTTGGATACATAGGCGTTCATGCCCGCGTCCAGGCATTTTTTTCGTCCTCGGCGATCTCCGCCATTTTACAGGAATCAGACCTCACGCGTCCAGAGAAGCCTGATAGGCGCGGATGGCCTCCACGGTCTGGCGGTAGTCCGCCCCCACCTGCTCCACCAGAGCGGGGGCCTCGGGCGTAAAACCATTGCGCAGCGCCTCGCTGAGCCGGTGGCTGGAACCGTAAAGCTTGGTGAAACCCAGGTTCTGGCACACACCCTTGATAGTATGGGCCGCCCGGAAAGCCTCGGCGTAGTTCTCCTCCTCCATGGAGCGGACCAGCAGGTCGTAGCTGCCGTCGTTTAAAAATTTCAGAACGAATTTCTGCACCATCCGCTCAGAGGGCAGACGGCCCGTTACTCCCGCGTAATCGCCCTCCAGAGCGGCGTAGCATTCCTGCAGCGTCATGATTTGTAATCTCCTTTTCTTTTTTCGTTATTGGTGGCCGCGCCGGGGTCCCCGCCGTTTTCAATGGGGGAGATCACCGAGAGCATGTCGCGCATACTCTCGTCATAGAAATCATACCTGCCCCGCCCGGACCGCTTGACCCGGTAAAGGGCCTGGTCCGCCGCATGGAACAGGGTCTCGTAGTCGGTGCCCACCACGTCGGTGCGGGCGATGCCCATGCTCAGGCAGATGGGGAACTGCTCATAGGTGCTGCCGGAGATGGTATGGTAGATACGGGAAATGATGGGGTCCAGTTCCCCGCCGTACTCCATGAACAGCAGGAACTCGTCCCCGCCCACCCGGGCGGCGATGTCCGCGCCGCGGATGCTCTCCTGGAGCTTCGCCGCCAAAAATTGCAGCACCTGGTCGCCGAAAATGTGCCCGTATGTATTGTTGGCGTTCTTGAAGTGGTCCAGATCGAAAATGGCCATGGCGAACTGTCCGTCGGGCCGGTCCTCGATCCGCTGCTCAATCCGCTTTTTGGCGCTGGCGTGATTGAGCAGGCCCGTCAGCTGGTCATGGGAGGCCATCCGCTCCAAAGCAGCCAGCTTCATCTGGGATTCGTGGATGTCCACCGCCTTGCCGATGGCCCCGGTGTATTTGGGCGGCTCATCGGCGCTCCAGGTGGCCCGTGCAATGATCCGGCACCAGCGCTCCTCGCCGTCGCCGCTGTTGGATTTGCACTCGTAACGGATCACCGGCTGGGCGGGAGTAGTGGCGCGCAGGGCGCGGATCAGCTCCTCCGTGCCGGCCTCCCCCAGGATGGCACGGACCGCCTGGTTGTGGAGGGGGTCCATCACCGTCTCCTTCAGCCCCAGGCGCTGGGCGCCCCAGGCGTTGAGGGTCACGATGGAGGGCTCCACGGTGTACTCGAACTGGATCTCCTGGCTCATGGCGGCGAAGAAGCTGTACTTCATCCGCTCGTGCTCCAGCAGCTGCAGCGTCCGCTCGGAGGCGGACAGCTCCTCATAGTGGCGCATCTCCTGAGCCACGGAGCGCAGCTCCAGCTGGGAGGTCCAGTTCTGGCTGCCGCTCTGGAGCCGGTTGAGCAACTGGCTGGCCACATCCGCCAATATCTCCAGCAGCAGCGGATTGAAAACGCCGCACTCGCCGTTCCGGATCATCTGTACCGCCTTCTCATGGGGGAAGGGGGGCTTGTAGACCCGGGCGCTAGTGAGGGCGTCGTACACGTCGGCCAACGCCACGATCTGGGCGGAAATGGGGATCTCATCCCCTTTCAGTCCGTCGGGATAGCCCCGCCCGTCCCAACGCTCGTGATGCCAGCGGCAGATGTCCCGGGCCACCGTGATGAGGGCCTCCGAGCCGTGGACAGGAACGGCGTCCATCATCTCCGCGCCTACGGTGGTGTGGGTCTTCATGATGGCAAATTCCTCATCGGTGAAGCGGCCGGGCTTGTTGATGACCTCGTCGGGAATGGCAATCTTGCCGATGTCGTGGAGGGCGGAAGCGTTGCAGATCAGGGGAATGTCGGCGGGGGAAATCTTGTAGCGGTCAGTCTTCAGGATCAGCTGGTGGAGGAACAGCTCCGTCAGCGTGCGGATATGCAGCACATGCTGGCCGCTCTCACCGTTGCGGAATTCCACGGTGTGGCTGAGAATGTCGATCATGAGGGTGTTCTGCCGCTCTTTTTCGTAGATCTGATCGGCCACCATGGATACCAGCTTCTTCTGCTTGGCGTAGAGCAGCGTGGTGTTGACCACCCGGCGGTGGACCACCAGGGCGTTAAAGGGACGGGTGATGAAGTCGGTCACACCCAGATTATAGGCCCTTTCAATATGGACGGGGGCGGTCTCGGCAGATATCATGATAACGGGGATATCCTCGATCCAGTTGTTCCGGTTCATGACGGTCAGCACTTCAAAGCCGTCCATCTCCGGCATAACGATGTCCAGCAGGACCAGATCGATCTCCGTGCGGTACTTCTGGAGGGCGCTGACGGCCTCCACGCCGTTCTCAGCCTCCAGGATCTCATACTCGTCCCCCAGCATGTCAGCCAGGATGGAGCGGTTCATCTCCGAGTCGTCCGCAATCAGGATACACTGCCTGCGTGTCTGTTCTCTATTCATGGAAGTCACATCCCTTCTCACAGCGGTCACGTCTTCCGCGCGTGGCGCGGGCGCCGCAAGGTACAATGCGGCTTATATAGTATACCAGACTTTTTCTCTGACGGCAATAAATTTTTCGCAAAAAACCGGGTGGGATCACTGGGATTTTCCGGGCCGCATGTTTGGGCAGGAACCAAAAAGGACGCCGCCCGGAAAACCGGACGGCGTCCTCATCGTTACAATTGGCCTTGCCCTTACATCAGCGGATCCATACCCAGCACGGGATGGCCCTTTTCGGTCAGGTAGTTCATCAAAGCCTCGGCATCCTCGGTGATGGTCTCGTCGCCAATCATGTCGCAGAAGTTGTCCACGCCGTACAGCTCCTTGGCGGACTGGTTGACCTTCTCGGCCACCTGATCCTTCAGAGCCTTGGGCATCCATACGATGCGGCCCAGGCCGCCCTCGGCCTTCATGAACTTCTTGGAGGCGATGAAGTGCTTGCCGTGGCCCATGAAGCCCGGGGTCTGCACGCCGCCGCCGGTCATGGAGGCCATCTCGGAGAAGGTCATGCCCAGGGGGGTCATGCCCGCGTGCTCACGGTTGACGATGACCACGCCGTTGGAGAAGGGCTCGATGCCGCAGATGCACTCGAAGCAGCCGCAGGAGGTCATGGGGTCCTCCATGATGGAGTACAGGGTGACGCTCTCCAGCGCGCCCTGGCTGTACTTGTTGACAGCCTCGTTGACCTCTTCCCAGCGGCCGATGTTCTCGTCAATGATGTGCTCCTTGGGCACGATCTGGCAGGGGCCGGAGGGATCCAGCTCGTTGGTGGCCTTGGCGTCCAGCCAGGACACAGCGCCGCACAGGCCCAGACGCTCAGGGGTGACGATGCACACGTGGCTGGGGGAGAAGGACTGGCACATGATGCAGGTGTAGAACTGATCCACGTTCTCGTCGGTCAGGCTGCCCAGACGCTCGTCGCGCTTGTCGTAAGCGGGGATGGCGACCTCATGGCGGAACTTCTCGCACTCGGCGGGATCGGTGATGATGGTGACCTCGCACTTGTCGATAACAGCGTCATAGTCGCTCTTCAGCTTGGCATACAGCACCTCGGCAAAATGCTTGGCCCGTACGCCGGCCTCAAAGGCGGCCTTGCTGATACGCACACGGATCACATCGCGCTGGCCGGTGTGCATCACGCCTTCCATGCAGTTGATGTAGGCGTGGAACTTGCGCTCGAACACGGACTCGAAATCGCTGTTCATGTTCTTGCCGGCTACGTCTGCGATCATACAGAAATCCACCTTGCTGCCAACCTCGAACTGATCGAAGTCAGGCCCGATGAGGGTGAAGCGGTGATCCTCCACCTCAGAGAGCTCCTTGGCGCGGACCAGCTCCAGACCGGTCTTGCGGGAGCCGTCAAACTCCACCTGCATGTCGCCGCGGCGGACAATCTCGCCCTCGAAGGCGGAGGAGAATGCCACGGGGATGTCGATCTTGGTGATCT
>JAMPEH010000251.1 GCA_023665245.1 Muribaculaceae bacterium | reverse complement strand
CATATATGTAACAATATAGAATGTAAGTTAACAAAGATTATGAAAAAGAAAATGCGGATCAAAAAAAATGGACAAATAAGGTTTTTTCCTTACGCCGTTTATGAAACAAATATTATTGAAATCACAATATATTTTATAAATGAGGCTCTTTTAGAAAAATGTAAGAAAAAAGGGATAATAGAGAAGACGAAAAAAGTGGCAACAAAATTATTGAATAAAAGCAAGTTATTAAAGAAAAAGAAATATTTTGATATATATCATGATGAAATTGAGGTTATTCTTGAATTAAGTGAGGATGGGAAACGTTTAAGTAATTATAGATGATGAAATACAAGTTATTCTTAAATTAAGTGAGGATGAAGAACATTTTTAGTACCATTAATTAGTAATCCTACTTTATTATATAGATTAAAGCATATACTCAATAAAAAGGAGTTATGCTTTTTTTACTATTATAATGTTTCTATCTTAAAATAACTGAAGAAAACATTTGTACACCTAGTTACCGTATTTATATTGAAGGAAAAGGATGGATTAAAGCAAGCGATATCGTTGAAAGTGATGAAGTATTATTATATAATAATACTAATGGTATCATTCAAAGAATTGAATTAGAAAAACTAGAACAACCAGAAGTAACCTATAATTTTAAAGTAGAAGATGATCACAATTATTTTGTAAGTGAAGAAAGTGTATTGGTTCATAATGATTGCAATGATTTTGAAAAATTGGATGCTAACAAATTAAAAAAAGATTATAAAATGTCTAGGGAAGAAATTCATAGATTTAAAAGCGATGTACTCGGTCAAGCGGATTTTCCTACAGGTAAGTATGGTAATAACCCTGATCTTATGGTACATAAGAAAACTGGACAATTAGGAATAAGGAGCGTTAAACTAGGAAATAAATTATCAGTATATCCACTAGATGGATTATATATACAAGATTTTTTATAGTGATAAGGAGATTAGATAAATGGATATAATGCTATTATGCGTTGATGCAAAAAAAAATGTAAAATATGATAAAAATTCATTCTATTTAGAAAAATGTAAAAGAGATTATAGGTATTGTGGCTTTAGAACAGATAATTTACATATGTTTAATCAAATAAGGGGAAAACTATTTGAAGTATATAGTAGAGAAGCTTATATGAAAGGTGATATAATGGTAGGCTCCATTGATATATTTGATAATGATATAGAAAATGAAGTACAGCCTAATTATGTAGTGCTAGATGAATTTGATGATTATTTTATCAATAGCATATCTAGAGTAAGCATAGTAGATGGAAAGGTATTTATCAACGAATCATCAGAAGTAGAACATTTTCCACACTATTCTAGTGTTAGATTTGTAAATAAAAATATGGAAAATAAATTTATACAACTACTCAAAGATATATTAGAATCATCAAATGTTAAAACTTGTGTATTGCTAATTAGTGAACAAGTAGATAGACCAGAAAAAATAGTTGGGCCCATAACATTGAATAAATTTATAGAAATGGTTAAAAACAATCAAATATATGAACACATTGAATATATTATATCTTTAAAAAATGAAAATGACAATTACTGGGATGGATAATTCAGATGTGTCTTATTCAAAAAATATGATATAGAAATTTTACTAGGAAAAAGCATAGACATTCTTCTATTTGGTCTATGCTTTTTTATATTATAATATCTATAAATTACATCAATGACAATTGATCCCAAACAATAGGTGTAGAAATGGCAATATTTATAGCATCCATCGGCGTATCACAATTATTCAAAAATTGTTATACGGACTGTTTTATTGCGGGGACAATGGTGTTGACATCTATAGGACTTGTAAAAATAGAAGATATCCAAGTAGGAGATGAAGTATGGGCCTATGATGAAGAAACAAAAGAAAAAGCGTTAAAGAAAGTCAAACAATTATTTAGAAAAGAAACAAAAGAATGGATGCACTTATTTATAGAAAACCCTATTTCTAAAGTAATTGAAGAAATTATTTGTACACCTAGTCATCGTATTTGTATTGAAGGAAAAGGATGGATTAAAGCAAGTAATATTATTGAAAGTGATGAAGTATTATTATATAATAATGCTAGTGGTATTGTTCAAAGGATTGAATTAGAAAAACTAGAACAACCAGAAGAAACCTATAACTTTGAAGTAGAAGATTATCACAATTATTTTGTAAGTGAAGAATGTGTATTGGTTCATAATGATTGTGAAGAAAGTTTATTGCAACAACGTGCTTTAGCAGCAAGGGATGAAAAAGTTACAGAGTTAAGAAGTACGCTTTCTAAAAAAGATTTAAGAAAAGTTGCAACAGTTGTTGGTGGATACAATAAAGCGACAAGTAAAATTGCAGTAGGTGTCAAATATTTTGATAGGTTGCCATATTGTGCAGAAACGCTAGTTGTTGAACAATTAGGTGGAATGGGGCAAATTCATAATATTGTTATGACAGCAGCTATACGACCATACAATTTAGCAATCGTTTCTGTATGTGAATACTGTCAATCAATATACTCTATATCAAATTTTATGATAGGTACTACTTTTAGATAAATGGGGTGATATGTAATGAAAGATTTATATCAATTAAATGAATATTGTATGGGGTTTACAAATGAAATGTTAGAAAGAAACTTTTTTGATAGAGTAAGAAATTTATCAAATGTAGAATTGGATTATTCATATTGTGATGATGAGCGTAGTGAATTGTTTTATCAAACCATAAAGAATAATTGCAGTATTACAAGTGTTTCAAATGATTATCTTAATAAAATACATAGAATTGATTGTGTTTCATTTGATGGAGAAAAAGACGATTTTGATATCCATTTTTATGATTCGGGTATGGTTTCAATGTTTCTTTATGATAAGCAATTTTTATTTATAGATGATATATGTAAATCGGATGTGCACGATACATATGGTTGCATTGTGTATGAGGGATATCTTCGGGATAAAACGCATAAGCAAATTTTACAAATATTTTTTGAATTATTTCAAATATTGTATGGTGCAAAAGAGATTGAATATGAAGAACATTTTGTTTCTAAAATAGGGTTTTATAGCAAATATAATTATACTGTAAAATTAAATAAGCCAAACTTTAAAAAAGAAAGAATTCAGTTTAAAAATATTCTTTTTCTAATTAATTAAGATTTAGTTAAAAAAAGGTTACAGATTGTAAAAATGCTGTAGCCTTTTTTGGATCAAAGAGATTATGGGACTATATATAATATATATGTGTGAAAGTATTGACATACTATTATTTCTCAAAAACTTTATCTCCAGAGTAATTAAAGAAATCATTAGTACACCTAGTCACCGTATTTATATTGAAGGAAAAGGATGGATTAAAGCAAGTAATATTATTGAAAGTGATGAAGTATTATTATATAATAATGTGAGTGGTATAGTTAAAAAAATTGAACTAGAAAAACTTGAACAGCCACAAATAACATACAATTTTGAAGTAGAAGATTATCACAATTATTTTGTAAGTGAAGAAAATGTATTGGTTCATAATGATTGCAATGATTTTAAACTATTAAATGATAATGAAATTAAAAGAAAATATGGTATGAATAGTGAAGAATTTCATAAGTTTAAAAAAGATATATTAAAACAAGCAAACTTTCCTAGAGATAAGTATGGTAATAATCCTAATCTTATGGTACATAAGAAAACGGGCCAATTAGGGGTAATTCCTGTCAAACCAGGCTCAAGGTTACCAACATACCCGCTAGATGGTTTATATATACAAGACTTTTTGTAATGATAAGGAGATCAGATAAATGGATATAATGCTATTATGTGTTTATGCAAAGAAAAATGTAAAATATGATAAAAACTCATTTTATTTAGAAAAATGTAAGAGAAACTATAAGTATCGTGGAACAGGTAATTTTCATATATTGAATCAAATGAGGGGGAAACTATTTGAAGTATATAGTAAAGAAGAGTATCTCAAAAATAGAGAACTTTTGGCTGGAACGTATGATATATTTGATAATGATTTAGAAAATGAAGAACAACCCAATTACGTCATATTAGATGAATTTGATGATTATTTCATTGATAGCATATCTAGGGTACAATTTATAGATAAAAAAATTTTTATTAATGAATCAGAGGAAATAGATTATTTTCCACAGTACTCAATCGTTAAATTTGTACGTGAAGATA
>JAMPEH010000250.1 GCA_023665245.1 Muribaculaceae bacterium | reverse complement strand
TGCGGCAAGCCCATTGAATGATGGACAGCAGACAATAGTCGAAGCGTCCTTTTTTATTTTCAAGCAAATCAAGTAAATCAATAAATTCAAAACTATGCCGATTTTAAAAGTATCCGTAAAAGGGAGCATGAGTTCAGCGGGTTATCATATCGAACCCGGAATGTGGGTAGAAATCTCCACGATATATCCTGTCTTGCAGATGGGGCCACTCATCGCGGGACCCGTGCAATCCGCGTTTAGCAACAAATATGGCGTCGATCTCAAGGCCATGAACTGTCTTAACCCCGGTTTTCTAAAGGTGGAACGAAAATGAACATAGAAAGAATTCAAAACGGGTTCAACTCCCTCGAGACCATCCTGAACTCAAGGTCGGGGGAACTTATCAGCCGCAACGCCCAGCTGATTCTCAGCATCTGTCGCGATCTGAAGGTGCAGAGCGCTGCGTACAAACATGAGTTGGATAAACTGAAGGCGCAGTCAGACGACCGATTGAGAAATGTTAGTATAAGAATACCCACTGTGCAGAAAAATCTGAGTGACTTGCTATCCGCCATTTCCAGACTCCAGGAGTCAATTGTCCGCAAACTTGAAGACAATGCGGCAGCGGGCAACCCAGACAACGCGACGGTGATACAATTTATGCAGAATGAACTTAATTCTTATAAACGCATGTTTATAGAATGCTATAGATATTTTTTATTAGTGTAGACAGCCATGACAGAAGAAGAGAAGGCTCTTGCCGAAATGAGAGCCGCCAATGCCGCCGCAGAGAACGGGAATGTGCCGCAGGAAAGCGTGGAGACGGAGACCCGTGATATCGAGACTTCTGTGGATCTGCAGAAAGCCCTTAGCGATATGAAAGCCGACAATGCCGTTGCGGAAGACGGGCATGGGTCGCAGGTAGGCATGGTGACGGAGACCCGCGACACCAAGGCTCCTGAGGATATGCACAAGGTGTTCGGTTTTATCGAAGATGCCAATCGCATCACGGCTCTCCTCTTTCAGGAGTTGGGGAGAGTCGATCAGCAGTTCAACGAGAAAGCCAGGATTTTTTTCAACACCGCGGATAAAATCAGCCAAAGCATGAAGCGGAATGATGATGATCAGACCATGGGGGTAATCATCAACACCGCCATTGGGTTTGTCACACTCGGCGTAGGCTCCATAGTCTCCTGGGTAAAGACTGAAAACACTCTCAACACCATAAGACAACGTATAGTAAAAGAACTTGGGCGGAAGATGGAGGGTGTTAATGAGAATTATGCCGCATGTCTTGATATTTGCAATGACGCGCTTGACCGATGGGTAAACTTTCCTATTGATGGAAATCTCAAAGATTATATCGGGGCTGTCAACGACTATAGGATGGCTCAATACGCCTTTGACCTTCAGAATTATATTATAGATGTCTACAACAGCGCTCTGGCCGGTGAGTTCACATCGCTTACATATCCTACGCTTTTCAGTGTGAATCTCGGCATTCTCGCCATGATCACAAACAGCAATCTTGACGACTTCCGTGGCAGTGAAGAGATCCGCCGCGGGGCTATCGGGAGCTTTGTCGAGGGAATGATTGATAAATTGAAAAACAATCAGGAATCTACGTTCGACGAGGACCTGTTGGCATCCGACAACCAGTTGATGGCGCTGGCAATCCACGAATGCTGCCCCCGGAATGACGAATATGAAAACGGTCTGGCTACCATCGTTGATACAGATGTGGAGTGTAACCGAAACATCGATGACCTGACCCTGGTTTCGGAAGGATATTACCGCAGTTTTGTGGAATTGAAACTGTTGGCCGACAATGCCACCACCGACAATTTATTGGGTATGGAACTGCATGTCAACAACGCCCTGACCTCCTTTTACAATCACGCCATCCAATATTCCGCAATTCGTGAAGACTATAAGTCAAGGGTAAAGGTCTACAATGTAAATTGTCTTCTTGTCGCCGTTCTAACTTTCATTGTCCCCTTCTTCAACTGGAACCTGGCGTGGTATTGGAGCGCCATCATTGCCGTGGCCGGTTATGTGCTCGCACGTAAAATCGCCCCATGGACATCGTTGCGCGAGATCTACCATCTGAAGTTGACATGCGTCAACCGCACCATTCGGGCTGAAGCTCTCAGCAGCGCCGGCCATACGGAAACTGTCGATCTTAAGAAAATTGAGAAAGGTCATAAGAACAAATTCTGGATTGGGCTTGCCGGGGGAATTATCGGAATGCTCGGACTTTCCTTCATTCCGGTCATAGGCTGGATAATCGGTTTCTTAGCCGGTGTTTTCATAGCCATTAGCCTAGCATCCGATGATTCCGGTGAAGACGTTCAGATCGACTACCGTGAGGTCGATACAGGCAAAAGATGGAAATCATGGGGTATCATGGGTTCTCTTGTCCTGAGTATTGTGGTAATAATGGTTTCCTCTTTATTCAGTTTCTCGGGTCGTGGCGGAACATCACGGCAGGAACTCCCGGCGGAAACGGCAACCTTTGTATCAGAGGAAGAGGTTGAAATGGTGACAAGTGATGAGCCGGAGGCGGAAACAATTGCTGAAGCCGGGGAAATCATATCGACAGTCGATGCGTCCGGTCTCAATATGAATGGATCGATAGGCCCATATGCTGCCGAGGTAAAGGTAGGATGGAAAGACGGTGAGATATCAGGAGAATATTTCTATCTAGAAAATGGCAGACGCAACAGCTCGGTGATCACCCTGCACGGAACCGTGACTAATGATGGCCGGAATGGCGACATTGATTTTGAGATGTATGAGACGACGCCACAAGGAAAAAGGACGGGGAAATGGATCGGCACGATCATGCCCGATGTAGCGGACAACTACATAATGGATGGCACATTCGAGAATCTCATTAACGGGAAAACTTATGATTTGTCTTTCGCAACCTACGACAACTGGACCGCGGTAAAGAACAATCAGTAACTCCTTCATGTATTGATAGGCGTTATAAATGTGTACTATATCAATATCCATTCCCCATTCATTGAGTCGCTCTTCCCAACCAAGTGAGCCCAAATTTGAAATAAAATCGGTATCTCTGTCTCGTGTATCGTATTCAATTGAATAAAGGGTTACCTGTTGTTTGAGCCTTCCTAATCTTTCTGTTATAGGTGCAAGTTCTGCCATCAAGAACTGGAAAAGAATATATATGGTTGTCAGTCTTTGCTGACCATCAATAACTTCAAAAGATTTCTCATCGCGATATTTTACAACTAAAGGTTGCAGACTATAAAAAGCCTTAATCTTCGCGCCATCTGCGAGTGGGCGAAGGGCAAACTCCAATAAGTCATTACACAAGTCAACTACTTGTTGTTTTGTCCATCGATAGCCTCTCTGATAAGGAGGTATGAAGAACTTGTAGCCCTCAAGCAAATCTCCGATGGCTCGTTGGTCAATTATATTTTCGTTACTCATTTATTGTCATGTAATTATCTAATTAAGGGATCAGTAAAACAGAGACTGATATTCAATCCACCGGCACTCTCCGGTTTCGACTATGAGATATTTCGCAATTACCTTTCCCATGATATTGGTCTATTAGATTGCAAAATTACTGAAAATTCTCGACATGGGCGTGAAGATTTCCTAATTTTCAGGGAGATACATTGCGAGATTTTTTGTAATTTTGAATCTTCCTATAATCTCACATTATCGGAAGTTAGAGTATGACACCGGAACAGATAGCTCGTGAAAAGATTGACCGCATGATGGCGGAGGCAGGATGGGCAGTGGTTGACCGCGACCACTATTCACCCGAAATCAGTGCCGTGGCGGTTGAGGAAGGCATCATGGAGGGTAACCATGAGGCTGACTATTTGCTGTTTATCAACGGCAAGGCGTTTGGTGTGCTTGAGGCGAAACGCGAGGAAGTGGATGTTACTTCTTCCGTAGTTTGTGAGCAGGCTGAGTTCTACACCAAGAGCGTTCCGTCATGGTGTCCGGCTTGGTACGAGCCTCTGCCATTGGCATACGTATCCAACGGCAAGGAACTCTACTTCCGCGACCTGCGTGACCCGGAAGGCACATATCAGCCTCTGAAATCAATCCACACGCCCAAGCAAATCACAAAACTGCTTGGCATCACAGATTATTATGCTGCATTGCCCAATCTGCAAAAGCATGGACTTCGCGACTGTCAATATGAAGCGATTACCGAACTCGAAAAGAGTTTCCGTGCCGGTC
>JAMPEH010000024.1 GCA_023665245.1 Muribaculaceae bacterium | reverse complement strand
GCGACTGGTGCATCGTTACCTCGCCCAAGCGTCGCCACAAGACCCGGAACTTCGCCTCCCTTATTTCGGCACGTTTGGCCGAAATGCTCGGCATACCGTTCTACGAAGACCTCGCAGAGTGTCATTCCAAACATCGTGTCGGTGCAGTGTTCACTTTGTCGGGTGAACCTCCAAAGGAACGTAACATTATCGTCTACGACGATTTTGTTACCACCGGCGCCACAATGATTTCCATGCGCGACCTGTTGATGCCTCTCGGCTACAACCTCGTATTTTTCACATCGATTAGCAATAAATTGTGATGGACCACAAATTCACTGAACACATAAAAGAGTGGCTAGAAACGCCGGAAGCGGAGCGCGACTATGCCGTCGGCGCTCTGTACCTTTTGAAGTTGAGTGGCAATCAGATTCTTTACAAGAATATTATTGCCAACATCAACAACCGCCACGGCGTTGTTGAGTATCAACTTCAAAAGTATTACAACTTTCGCGTTCAAGCCTTGACCCACGCCCAAGTCGAAGAAATGGCCGTGCAGGTTGAAACTATAGCCGAGGAACACGCTCTCACTTCGGACACCGCCGAAGACGAGAAGCGCACCGGCAAACGTGCCGACCACAACTCTCTGCCTGATGACATCAAGGCCAAGTTCGTTGAGAACCTGTCGATTCTCCAACGAATGAGGGAGCTGCATCTGCGCTTGCGCACTCTCAGCCTTGAAGATTCCACCTGCCCGGACTCAGAGCGATACCCCTTCTTGAAGGAGTTAATCGCCCTCGACAAGAAATTGCACTCCAACTGGGAGGCATACGACCATTATGTTGCTCCCGACCCCTCGGTTGAAACCTCTGCCAAGCCCAAAGCCGGGAGCAAGAAAAAATCCTCGAAGAAATGAAACGCACCGCCAACATTGACCAAATCCTCAAACCGTTGAAAGAGACGCCATTTCAAGCTTACCTTTCAAATGCCGTCCAAGTGGCCGACATTCTCGAATGGATTTTAAGCCAAGTCGGCATTGCCGAGGTTTGGCAGACTTCATTCTCAATCTCCGAGGAATTTCTGCGACGCCTTTTCTTCATCACTAAGGATAAGAAAGTCAGCCGCATCAACCTTGTTCTCGACCATAAGGCCACGAACAAGACGCTCAAACTCTGGGCGTTCATCACCCAAGTTATTGAGCGAACCTATCTCGCCGACAATCACTCGAAGATATTGCTCGTCCGTTCCGAAGCCGGTGATACCGTCTCCGTCATTACCTCGCAGAACCTGACTCGCGGCAACCGCCACGAATCAGCCTTCATCTCGACTTCACCGGAGATTTTCGCAAATCTCTACGCCCAAGTCAACGATTTAATAACCAATCACTCAGTGCCATTACATGACTTATTCCGAGAACGAATTACAGCAGATTGAGAAGTATGCCTCAATCTACCTTAAAATATCTGACATCGCCGTGATACTCGACATCCCGGCGGATGTGCTGCGTACCGACATAGCCGACCGCTCGACTGAAGTTTCAAAGGCTTATCGCCGAGGCAAAGCCGGCTCCAAAGTGAAACTTCACTCGCAGGAAATGATGCTCGCGCAGGTTGGCTCACCGCTCGCCCTTGAAAACGCTCGCCATAACCTCCTTGACATGGAAGACGATGAGTAATATCAGCACCCTCGACCTTTGCCGTCAGCATCTCTTTACCGCCACGGAAGACATCACCGCTCAATTTGGCGAGGCAGCAGCGGAGCGCGTCATGCGCGTCCGCGACATGTATATGTGGCGCCTCGCAAACCCTGACGCTAAAGACCGCCAGTTTGTCGATGAGTTCAAAAGCCGCTACCCGATGGGCAAGAACGCCGCCCAGGAATACCTGCGCATCGTTCACGCTCTTTTGCCGGAACTCTCGGAAAAGAGCCGAGACTTCCACCGTTGGCGGTACAACGAGATGATCATGGAGACATATCAGATGGCTAAGGCCCGTAAGGACACCAAGACCATGGAGCGAGCCGCCACCTCCTACGGCAAGCTCAACAAGGTTGATGCCGAGGACGTTCAGGCCGTGCCGTTCCATCTGATTGTCGTGCAGCCCTTCGTGCCGACCTCCGACCCGTCGGTGCTCGGCATCAAGCCTATTCCCGGCATTGAGCAGAAAATCCAGTCAATGCTCGACAAATATTCGGCTGAAACTCTCGACATCGAGGATGTGGAGTTTGAAGACGCCGACCTCGAGGAAGACTCACTTTTCGCACCTTACGAAGATGAAAACAGCGGAGCAGAAGAAAATCTATTTTAACAAGCCGCAACGACTCACGCAGCTCATCGCGGCCAACACCACCGTAATTGTCGCCGGTCGCCGTACCGGCAAGACCGACTCCATAGCTGCGCCATTCGTGCTGCGCAATATGCAGCGTATGCCCGGCTCAACCGGTGGCATTGTGGTGCCCACCTTCAAACACGGACTCACAAACACGCTCCCCGGACTATTGGCAGCGTGGAAGCGTTGGGGGTATCTCGAAGGTGTCCACTACGTTGTCGGCAAGAAGCCGCTCAAATCGTTTGCCAAGCCCATCACCGAGCCGAATGATTATGAGCACGTCATATCATTCTACAACGGCTCTATTGCGGTCATCATCTCACAAGACCGCCCCGGCTCGTCAAACTCGCTCACTCTGTCGTGGCTGCTCGTCGACGAGGCGAAGTTTATCAACTACGACAAGCTCAAAGATGAAACCCTGCCGGCCAACGGCGGCATCAAGTCTCACTTTGGCCGTCACTCGTTCAACCACTCCATAATGATTCTCAGCGATATGCCGCAGACCAAGAGAGGCTCTTGGTTTCTGCATTACCGCGAGAAGATGGACTCCGAACTGATTGAGACAATCGAGGGAACGGTCTATGAGATTTGGCGTGTCAAGGAGCGGATCCGCCAAATGCGAGCCGCCCGACAGCCGATACCGAAGTATCTCAAATCCCATCTGCGCAAGCTCGACCGCCAACTCAATCAGATGCGTTCGGTCGCCGTCTACTACAAGGAGTATTCCTCGATTGAAAATCTTCAGCTCCTTGGTGAGAACTACATCAAGCAGATGAAGCGCGACCTCACGCCGCTGACGTTCCAGACCTCCATTCTCTGCCGCCGCATCGGCATAGCCAAGGACGGCTTCTATTCCTCGATGCGCGAGGGCCACAAGTACGATGCCAACAACAATGAATATCTCGACTCGCTCGGTCTCGATGTCGGTCTGCGTCATCCCGACATCCTGGAGACCATGACCTCGATGGTTGACGGCGATGTTGACCCCACGGCACCCATTTGCATCGGCATGGACTACAATGCAAATATCAACTGGATTGTCTGTGGCCAACCCAAAGGCCGCAGGCTCAACATCATAAAGTCGTTCTACGTCAAGTTTGAGCGAAAGATACCGGCACTCGTTGATGACTTCTGCCGCTACTACGCCTCGCATCAGAACAAAACCGTGGTTTTCTACTACGATGCCACGGCGCTCGGCTCAAACTATGCCGTCAACGACCAGGACTTCCACTATGTTGTTCAGCACGAATTTGAACGCCACGGATGGCGCATCGAGTCGGTCTACCTTGGTAATCCGATGCGCCACGACGAAAAATATCTGTTGATAAACCAGGGCTTCGCCGGCAAGAACCGCCTGATGCCCTTCTTCAACCGCACCAACAACGAAGACCTAATCCTCGCCATCCAATCAGCCGGAGTCAGTCGCGGTCGCAACGGCTTCCGCAAAGACAAGAGTGGCGAGAAACTTGCCGAAACCGAAGAAGACCTCCTCGAACACCGCACCGACGGCTCCGATGCCTTCGATACCCTCTACATCGGCTGCGAAAAATTCCCCTACCGGGATAGTTTTTCTCTATCTGTGTCGGGTGTACTCTGACGTTATAAATCCTTAATGTCATGAACTTTTGTATATCATAAAACGTCATAACTTAAAACGATTGATTATGACTACAAATTTTATCGACATAGAGACTATAAATGCCAAAGCCTTTGCTGATGTTCAGCCACAGACAGTAGCTTTGGAACTTGATGAATCTCTACCACTGAAGCGTAGAGATTTCCTATTCCCTCATATCTCCAAGGTAAACATTCAGGGAAACCTTCGCGTGGATATACTCCCTTCAATCTCGGATTACACAGCAGTTGTGGTAGTTGCTCCCGACAAATCTATAGATACTATCCAAATTATCGAGGCTGAGAGTGAATTGTTTATATCACTCCGTCAAGATATACCGGCAAGCGATAAAGGTATAGTTGGCAGAGTTGTCATCTTCCAAAATGACACCGCAAAAATCACAATCTCTCAATTCACAAAATGTTTTGTCGCAGGTATCAGCCCGACAACACAACTGAAAATCACAGCACGCGACAACTCATTTATGAATATTGAAAACGTTGTCACCAACACTGTTGATTCCGAAGTTACGGCGCAGACGGGTAGTAATGTTATCGCCACAAATATGAAAGCCAATCGCATCTGCTATTGGGCAAAAGCCGATTCTCGCATTGAAGTCCATGGCCTATCTGCATATGACACTGTCCTAAACGTGGACAGAGATGGGTATGTCAGCGCGGACGGATATAGCGGAAAGGTAACAAGCAATGCCGAGGGTGGAGGAAAGGTTGCCGCTGCGAATCTTACTGACATACAGGAAGTGGACACCGCAAGCAACAACTCTGTTGTTGAGGGAAGTAACCCGCTACCTCATTCTTCGACTTATGGAAGCGGTGTTGTCACTAATGCACCCATCATCAAGAAAGAAGATGAAATCTTAGTAGCTCGCGTCGAGGACGTGGAAAGAATTGAGCAAGTAGTCATTCCTCGTGTTTGACCCATTCCGATGTGGTTCCGGCCATATCGTCTATATATGTCGAAAGACTCATCCAATAGGGTGAGCCTTTCGCGTTTATACAGATTTTTAACCTCGATGAGCAAAAATCTTGCCCTACCTAAATATTACCTTTGCATCGATTGCCGTTAATCCAAAATTTTTGATTAACTTTGCAATCTACTAATAAACTGAAATCTGTTAATGACCAATCATTAAGCAAAGACATACGGCGAGAGCCGAAAACCCTTTGAAAACTCCTTAGTAGTCGTTACAGGCTTTGGTCGGCCTTCAGATGCTACTTCGGAGTTTTCATTTTTATCGATGAAAGATTTCAACGAACTAACACGTGTACAGATACCCGCTCTTGTTCATCTGACAAGGTTGGGATATACGTATTTCGGCAAAATATCTGAGGATATGGCCGGGTCTGTCTATGACCCTGACACCAATATTCTTATTGAAGTTTTCCGCAGTCAGTTCTCCAAACTGAATCCCGGAAAAGAAAAAGAATTCGACCAACTTCTCGCCACAATCAAACAAGAGCTTGACAATGACGATTTAGGACGCAGTTTCTATAACCGTCTTAAAGCTGTCTCTCCAATTAAGCTCATTGATTATAAACACCCCGAAAACAATCTATACCATTTCACAGCTGAGTATACCTGCAAAAACGGTCAGGACGAGTTTCGCCCTGATATTACACTCTTTGTCAATGGCTTGCCTCTTGTATTCGTTGAAGTAAAGAAACCGAACAACCACGGAGGTATTGTTGCAGAGTCTGAGCGCATGAATGAGCGCAGATTTCCCAATAAGAAATTCCGACGCTTCATCAACATTACGCAGTTGATGATTTTCTCAAACAATATGGAGTATGACACCCTCGGTGGCATCGTTCCCGTTCAAGGCGCTTTCTACTGCACGGCTGCTCGCAAATATGCGCCCTTTAACTGTTTTCGCGAGGAAAACAGATTGAATGCAGAAGTAGCTCCATATCATGTTAATTACCCATATTGGGATATTAACCCGGAAGTGGAGTCGAAAATTCTCAACGACTTCAATGTTCAGATGATATATACAATGCCGGAGTATAAGCGAAATAAGGGGATAAATACCCCCACCAACCGCATACTCACGTCAATGTGCAACCCGGAGCGGCTATTGTTTATTCTCAAATACGGCATTGCTTATGTTGACAGCGAGCGTGAAGTCGATGGAAAGATTGAAACCATCAGCCAAAAGCACATCATGCGCTATCAGCAGCTGTTTGGCGCGTTGGCTATCCGTCAGAAACTCGATGAGGGGGTAAAGGCCGGCATTGTATGGCATACCCAGGGAAGCGGTAAGACCGCCCTTTCCTATTACCTGACATCAATCCTTTCAGATTATTACGCCGATAGGAACATCGTCGCCAAATTTTATTTCATTGTTGACCGTCTCGACCTGCTCGAACAGGCAACCCAAGAATTTGAGGCTCGCGGTCTGAAAGTTGCCACTGCCAACACAAAGAAAGAATTGATGGAGCAGTTCCGCAACACCCAGGCGTTGGAGGGAAGTTCCGGGCAATCCGAAATTACAGTTGTTAACATACAGCGTTTTGCCGAAGATAAGGAGCGTGTCCGCATACCCGCTTACGCCACCAATCTTCAGCGCATTTTCATTCTCGATGAGGCTCACCGTGGATATAAACCCGGTGGATGTTTCCTCGCCAATCTTTTTGATGCCGATGAAAACGCAATAAAAATTGCTCTTACCGGTACCCCTTTGTTGGGTGAAGAACGTGCCTCTTGCAAAATATTCGGTTCATATCTGCATACTTACTATTACGACCGCTCAATATCCGACGGCTACACTCTGAAAATCATTCGTGAAGATATTGAGACATCATACAAGGAGCGACTGAATGAGGCTTACGACAAAGTGCAGTCAATCATTGATGCCAATGAGCCGAAACCAACCCGCAAGCTGACTCTTGATGAATTGGTTCAGAAACGCGAAGTAACAAAAGCCGAGATTGTAAAGCATCCAAGTTACATTAATGAACTGCTTCGCTTTATCATCAACGACTTGAAATCATTCCGTCAGCTTCAAGGCGATGACACCCTCGGAGGAATGGTAATCTGTGAAACCAGTGATCAGGCACGTGCATTGTATGCTCACTTTGACACCATACAAACCGAACTCAATCAGACTGCTTCAATTAAAACGAATTTCCGCGTAGGTCTGATTCTGCATAACAGCGACGATAAGGAATCGCTCAAACAGACAGTCAAAGACTTCAAGAAGAATATGACTGTAGATATTCTTATCGTCTTTAATATGTTGCTTACCGGCTTCGATGCACCACGTTTGAAACGTTTGTACTTTGGCCGTAAGCTCAAAGACCACAATTTGCTCCAGGCCCTCACTCGCGTAAATCGCCCTTACAAAAATCTCCATCACGGATATGTGATCGATTTTGCCGACATCAAACGCAATTTTGAGGCAACCAATGAGGCATACCTCCAGGAACTAAACCGCTTCAACGATATTGACGAAACCGGGCTGGGTAACGACACCGACACTTACACTCAGATCTTCGAAAATCCCGAAGAACTGATTGTGAAGATGAAAGAGGTTCGTCAAACTTTGTTTGAATACCCGATGGACGATGCCGAGGCTTTCAGCTCTGAAATCTCGACACTGGAAGACAAACAAGCTCTGCTTGACCTCAAGCATGCACTTGAAACAGCCAAGGACTGCATTAACCTCGTCCGCACGTTTGGCGATGAAGAACTTAAGGAGCAATTTGCACGTCTCGACATCCCCAAACTACCGGCCATGCTCTCGGAGGTAAACCACGCTATCGACAGCATCAACCAAAAGGAGGCGTTCAAAATTTCCGATTCCACCAAATTGCTCATCAATGAAGCAATGCTTGATATTCAATTCACTTTCTCCAAGATTGGCGAGGAAGAATTGAAAATCATTGGTGGCAAGAATGAAATCAATGACCGCCTGCGCCGCGCGTTCTCGCTCATGCTCGATAACATCGACCAGGATGACCCGGAATTCATAACCTTGCGCGAGGCATTCGCCCAACGCTTCAAGGAACGAGGTTTCACAATTGACTCCATTGCCAAGTTCAACGAAGAAGCTGCTGCCCTTGATGAGGTCATCAAGCGTCTTAACGAACTCCGAAAAGCCAATGAAGCCGTTCTCCGCCGCTACAATGGCGATGCCAAATTCGCTCGCGTTCATAAACGCATACGCGAAGAAAACCGTCGCCGCGCCGAGCAGAAACGTAATCCGATTATCTCGACTTTCGATGAGGATATAGTGCATACCCTTATGGGCGTTAAGCGCACCATTGACCAAAAGGTCTATGACCGCAGCGAAATTCTTAAAAAGGATGCCTATTTCAGCACAACCGTCTTGCAGCAAATCGCGGTCGCTTTAACAGGCTTCCCGCAAGTAGGGCAACCCGACCCGGAGGATTACCAATTTATCGAACAGAGGGTATCTCGCCAGTATCTCAACCAGTATAACGCAACATACGCAACAGCATATTGATTATGACAATCAAAGAGAAAACAATTCGCCTGATTGATGAACTCAAATCTACTTGCCAGTCTTCCGGCCTCGGTAATGACGGCAACGAGTATAAAATCATCACGCAGGTATTCCTATATAAGTTCCTCAACGACAAATTCGGTTATGAGCTGAAACACTCCGCATCGCCCATTTCCGAAAAGATACGCAATGCCGAGAATTGGTCTACCGCATATCGTGAACTATCGGACGCGGAGCGCACAATGCTCCTTATGTTCATATCGCCCGATGTTCCAAAGCTGAAGCCCGAACATCTGATTGACAATCTTTGGAACCAGTCGGCAAAGGGTGATTTCGATTTCATCTTCGACAGCACTATGCTCGATATTGCCAATCAAAATATCGATATATTCTCCACACAAACTACTGCCAAGACCAAAATCCCACTCTTTGAGAAGCTTACAGATTTTGTAACCGACTCCGACCAACGCGCACCCTTTGCCCGCGCACTTGTCGACAAACTCGTGAATTTCTCGTTTGAGGAAGCGTTTGACCAATCATTTGATTTCTTCGCTTCCATCTTCGAGTATCTTATCAAGGACTACAATACCGCCGGAGGCGGCAAGTATGCCGAATATTATACCCCTCACGCCATAGCAACCATTATGGCACGGCTGCTCGTTGGAGATAATCCCGACTTGCACGACATCACCTGCTACGACCCTTCGGCGGGCACCGGAACTCTCCTTATGGCGTTGGCACACCAAATCGGAGAGGATAAATCCACCATCTTCGCACAGGACATCTCGCAGCGTTCCAACAAAATGTTGAAACTCAATCTGCTGCTCAATGGTCTTGTTTCATCGCTCGACCATGCCGTGCAAGGCGACACGCTCGTCGCTCCATACCATAAATCGCCTGACGGCACCTCCTTGCGTCAGTTCGATTTCGTTGTGTCCAATCCTCCGTTCAAGATGGATTTCTCGGACACTCGCGAGAAAGTGGCTGCGCAACCCGCTCGTTTTTGGGCCGGCGTTCCCAACATCCCGGCAAAGAAAAAGGAAAGCATGGCAATTTATACTTGCTTCATTCAGCACGTCATAAATTCGATAAAGGACAGCGGAAAGGGAGCAATCGTCATTCCGACCGGTTTCATCACCGCCAAGACCGGCATCGAGAAGAAGATTCTCCAGAAGATTGTCGACAAACAAATCGTTTGGGGTGTTGTTTCCATGCCGTCCAACGTTTTCGCCAATACAGGCACCAACGTTTCAGTGCTTTTCTTCGATAAGTCAAAGTCGCACGACAAGGTCATATTGGTCGATGCCTCGAAACTTGGTGAGGATTACAAGGAGGACGGCATACAGAAGCACCGCCTCACCGATGATGACATCAACCGCATTGTCTCTACGTTCCGTGGCGGCATCGCCGAGGATGGTTTTTCTGTAGCTGTTACATACGATGAAATCAAGGAGAAGAACTATTCACTCTCTGCCGGGCAATACTTCGACATTAAGATTGAATATGTAGACATCACCGCCGAGGAATTTGAGCAGCGCATGAACGGCTACCGTTCAAAGCTCACCGAATTGTTTGCGGAGAGTCACCGGCTCGAATCCGAAATCCTACAACAACTCGACACCCTCAAATTCAACTCGTGAAGCATGGCAAAGGAGATACAATTCATACTATACAATTTACCTGACAATTCGGGTACTGTGCAAGCCATTGTGCAGGGCGAAACCATTTACCTTACACAAAAGGCTATGGCCGAGCTGTTCGGAGTTGAGGTCAATACCATCAATTATCACCTTAAAGAGATTTACTCGTCGGGTGAATTGACCGAAGATGCAACTATTCGAAAAATTCGAACAGTTCAACAGGAGGGAACCCGCCAAGTTGAGCGAGAGAGGGCCTTTTATAATCTTGATGCAATAATAAGCGTTGGCTATCGAGTTAATAGCCAACGAGCCACGCTTTTCCGTCAGTGGGCCACCCGCGTATTGAATGAATTCATCCGCAAGGGTTTTGTCCTCGATGATGACCGTCTGAAGCAGGGAAATGCAGTGTTTGGTCAGGATTATTTTCGTGAACTTCTTGAAAGAGTTCGCTCAATCCGTGCCAGTGAACGTCGCATTTGGCAGCAGATAACCGATATATATGCCGAATGCAGTATTGACTATGACCGTCTCGCGCCCACAACCAAAGAATTTTATGCGATGGTGCAAAATCGCTTTCACTATGCGATTACCGGCCATACTGCCGCTGAAATCATACATGCCGGAGCTGACCATACGAAACCACACATGGGGCTGACCACATGGAAATATGCTCCCGATGGACGCATACTTAAATCAGATGTCAGCATCGCCAAGAATTACCTCTCGGAAAAAGAAATCCGCTCACTTGAACGCACCGTCACATCTTACTTCGACTATATCGAAGGACAGATAGAACGTGGCAACGTATTCAATATGGAGCAATTCGCTGCAAGTGTCAACAAATTCTTGACGTTCAACGACTACAAGATTCTGCCAAACCGAGGCAGTATCTCCGCTGCACAGGCTAAGGCTAAAGCCGAGTCGGAATATGACCTTTTCAACCCAACACAGCAAATCGACTCCGATTTCGACAAAGAAATCAGAGGTATGTTAGACAAGTGAGCAATTCTTAAACTTCTTGACACCTTCAAAATCAATGGCTGATAAAGTGTATAAAATTAAAGATTTGGGTAAAATTATAACAGGGAAAACCCCCTCGACATCCAAACCTGAATTTTATGGCGGTTCCATACCATTTTTAACTCCAACCGATGATTTAAATGGCATATATGTTCCTGAAACAACAAAGAAATTAACATCTTTGGGTGCTTCAGCTGTTAAAAACTGCGTTCTCCCGCCTAATTCTATATGTGTAAGTTGTATAGGCTCCGATTTAGGGAAAGTCGTAATAACTAAAGAAGAAACTGTAACAAATCAACAGTTCAACTCTATTATTCCTTTTAACGAAGTAAATCCTTATTATCTTTATTACACCTTTATAAGCCTTGAACGATATTTGAAAGAACTTAGCGCTTCCTCGACCTCTGTTCCAATTATAAATAAATCTGATTTTTCAGAGATTAGGATTGGTATACCGTCTATATCTAAACAAAAAAAGATTTCGTCAATTTTATATTCTCTTGACCGTAAAATTGCTCTCAATCGTGAGATAAATCGCAATTTAGAGGCCATGGCCCGCCAGCTCTACGACTATTGGTTCGTGCAGTTCGACTTCCCCGACGAGAACGGCAAATCCTACAAGTCGAGCGGTGGGATAATGCAATACAATGATGTTCTAAAAACAAACATTCCGCAGGATTGGACTGTAGTCTCCGTGAACAATATAACCGAAAGCCAACGAGGAGTTTCTTTTGACAAATCAGATGTGTCAACTGAAGGTATTCAGGTACTGAGAGGTAACAATATCGAAAATGATCACTTTGTAGAAGATTCAAATATTGTCATAATTCCTAATTCATTAGTTAGTGAGGAACAACATATAAAACAATTCGACATTATTATGACAATGTCAAGCGGAAGCAAGGAGCATGTGGGAAAGTGTATGCAATTTCAAAGAGATTCAGATCATACATATGGCGCGTTCTTGAATAGATTTAGGCCAATAAAGTATCCACATTATTTATTCCTTTTCCTGACATCTCCGTTATTTAAGGCAAAAATTAAAAGTCTTTGCAATGGCACAGGAATAAATAATCTCACATTTCAGACATTCAATGACATAATGCTGCCGATAGCTCCCAGTGATATTATGTCTCAATTTTCAAGTATCGTATATCCACTCTTTGCTGAGATTGGAATCAATGAAGCTGAAATAGAAAAACTGACTAAACAGCGCGACGAGCTGCTGCCGTTGCTGATGAACGGGCAGGTGTCGGTTATGCCGACAGCGGTAAATTGCGATTTATCTCACGATTAACCGCAATCTTTGAGTCTATCGTGGATATAATAGCTGCAATTCTTCGTTGCTCATTTAACGGAGGAACAGGTAGTTTGTATTCGCCCAACAAATCAAAGGTGATTTGTGGGAAGGAACATATTCTATTTTCAGCTCGCCTTTGTAGGATATTTAGGAATGATTGTTGTGTTATGCAGTAAAAGAAGTAGTCCAAATCAACTTCTTTGTTGAATTTTCTCAACACCATTAACTTTGTTGATACAACATAATCGGCTGTATCATTTAGTGTAACCTTAGCAAATCTTCTATTTGCAGGTCGAATTTCACTAAAGAGAATATCGTCTTTCTTGATAGTCTTCTTAAACTGACCTTTCAGAGAAGATGTTTTTGAATATGGCACATCAAACATTTGCCCATCACCGATGTCTGAAGTGTTAACAGCTAACAGTGAGGGCTTATCAAAATTATGTGTTTCAGATACAGATTCTACTATATCTTTTATGGCTATAAATTTCATCTTTGCGGTCGATTAGACTGCAAAGTTACTCATTTTTGATGAATTATCCTATGTATTTGCGATGGGCATTTCGCACATTTGTCTGATTTACCATTGCATAGTGTAATGTGGTGTCTATCTTACAGTGTCCGAGCAATCGTTGGACTTGCTCTATCGGCATACCTTTATCGATAGCCATTGTGGCCAGTGTGCGCCTGAACTTGTGAGGGTGTATGCGACATATGTTGGCCGCTTTCCCCAGTTGGCGTACTCTCGATTCGACACCGCTAATCGTTAGGCGATTATGCGGCGCAGCAAGCGATACAAACAAAGCCTCATTGTCATCTGATCGTGTCGCAAGGTAGTTCTGTAAATGCACCTTTGCGCGTGCGTTGAAATACACCGTCCGTTCCTTGTTCCCTTTACCCAATACAATACACTGCCGCTCATTGAAGTCAATGTCGGAGCGATTGAGAGTAACAAGTTCTCCGACACGTACTCCCGTAGAAACCAAGAAGTCAATGAGAGCGAGGTCGCGAACTTCCGTACAGGTATCACGCAGGTGTTCTAGGTGTTCATCGCTGATGGTCTCCTTAACCGTTAGTTCTGACCGTACCTTGTGAATACGCCTTACCGGGCTTTTCACGATGTAATCCTCATCTTCAAGCCACGAAAAGAAACTTGACAATATGCGTCGCACATTGTCAACCGTTACCTTACCGGCGTTTCTTTTTGCCTGAAAGTCGGATAGATAGCAACGTATCTCGTTGGTCGATATTTCGCCCAATGGCTTACCGACAGAGTCGAGAAATGCCTTAATTGTATTCTCATAGTAATTGAGTGTTTTCTCGGAGCAACCCTCAATTCGCTTGGCCGAAATAAAGTTGACCATCAACGCGACATTATTCTGCTTTGACTTTTCCACGTTGTCAGTAATCGGAGTCAGTTCATATGCTGACAATTCGGCATCCAAAGACTGCCGAAGCTCATAAAGTTGTTGTGGTGAAAGCGACTGAGCCATCTTCGCCACCACCTTGTCAACAAGTTCGTTTCTCATCAGAGTTTTTTCCTCCAATATATACCACCGCTCCAATAAATCGCAATTTAGAAGCGATGGCGCGGCAGCTCTACGACTACTGGTTCGTCCAGTTCGACTTCCCCGATGAGAACGGCAAACCCTACAAGTCGAGCGGCGGCAAAATGGTCTGGAATGAAAAGCTGAAACGTGAGATTCCTGAAGGCTGGACTTTTGGAACGATGAAAGACTTTCTTAGGATATGCAATGGTCGCGACCATAAAGAACTGGACAATGGAAATATCCCAGTGTATGGCACAGGTGGTTTTATGCGCGGGGTAAACTCATCTCTATATGAGGGCGAATCTGTTCTATTGCCAAGGAAAGGGAGTCTTACTAATTTTATGCTTGTAAATGAGGCTTTTTGGACTGTAGATACTATGTTCTTTACGCAGGAACTAATGGCAGGAGCAGCAAAATATGTATATTATGGGTTAGCCTATCATGATATTACAAGATTTGATTCTGGCACAGGAGTTCCAAGCATGACCTCAATAGCGTACTACGGGTTCCCATTTGCAAAGCCATCTAATGAAATTTTATTGGCTTTCAACGATATGGTGGAGCCAATTCTGACCCAAAAACGTCAACTGTCAAAAGAGATAGGCTCGTTGGTTGGGCAGCGTGATGAGTTGTTGCCATTGCTGATGAACGGCCAAGTGTCGGTCATGCCGACAGAGGTAAATTGCGATTTATCTTTCTTCTTTGAAATTCATTTTAATATCTCAGATATATTTTGTAACTTTGCAGCCGAATTGGTGCTCTTAATCAGTTGTAAGGCTGATTATGGGCTGCAAAAGGGAATCCGGTGCAAATCCGGGACAGTACCCGCTGCTGTAATTTCCAGGCGAAATTTCGCCATAGGTCATTGCTAATCCATTGGAGATGCAACTCTGAGAAGGGGCAATGACTGAAGGAATAAGTCAGAAGACCTGCCATTCAAAAGAGAGAAAAACCTGCGGGAAATTGGGTTAGTTCTCCCGTTGCATTATTGCAACGTTGACACATATATCCATTCTGACTTCCTCGGTGGAGTCTGTTCCCGCATCATATATCACGACCTTTCAGGTCACATTGCAATGGAATAGCAGAATGGATTCTGTTCTGAAACATATATCTATGGCGTTGCGGATTTCAAAGATTTCCGTAACCAAACGTATATATATATGTTGCGCAGTTATTTCAGTTGCTATCCCCGGTGCTTTTGCAGATTCTGAGCCCATTGACAGCACAAAGGTTCTCAATGAGGTGGTCGTTACCGCCCAACGCCGTCCTCTCGCTACCGTTCAAGCGTTGGAGGGGCCACAGCTTCAAGCGTTATCATCTACTTCGATTGCCGATGCACTCAAATATTTTGCCGGTGTCCAAATTAAGGATTATGGCGGTCTCGGCGGTCTCAAAACCATTAATGTTCGTTCCTTGGGTGCTCAGCACGTCGGTGTTTACATCGACGGCATACGCGTAACCAATGCTCAAAACGGCACGGTTGACCTCGGCAAATTCTCGCTGTCTACGCTTGAATCTGTTTCGCTGTATAACGCCAACAAACTTGACCATTGCCAGACGGCATCAGAATTTGCTTCCGGTGCCACCGTGTACCTTCGTACCCGACGACCAACTACCGACTCCCTTTCTGTGATGGGAGCTGTCGGTTCTTTTCATACCTACAAAGGGCGTCTTACCGCTCAAATCAATCGCAAAGGTTGGAGTGGATTCCTTGATGGGGAATACCTTAACTCAAAGGGAGACTATCCATTCCGCTACAAATCAGAGTACGAGGACACCGTGGGCGTTCGCCGCAATTCCGACATCGAATATTACCGAATTGAGGGAGCGGCATTCCACAAAGGGTTTTCAGCCCATGCGTACTGCTATGTTTCGGAGCGTGGCGTTCCTGGCGGAATCGTCCGTAGATTGTCTGACAAATACATCAACGTAGGACGCGAATGGGACGTCGACTGGTTCGGTCAGGCATCATGGACACATCGCTTTTCCGAGCAACACCAGGTGCTGTTCAATGCAAAATACACCCAGGAGTATCTGCGATATTGCACCGATTATCCGGAGAATCAGAACACAGCCCGCGTAAACAACCATTATTGGCAAAAAGATGCTTTCGCATCAGCAGCCTATACTTTCACTCCGTGGCGTTGGGTATGGCTGAATGTCGGCTACGATGCAAGAATGTCTTGGCTCAAAGCTGACTTGCGTAACTTCCATACCGTCCGACGGCTTGACCAGAAAGCTGTATTGGCAGCACAAGCGGAATATGCCAATGTCCGGCTTGCTGCCTCTGTGCTTTATCAACATTACAAAGACTGGACACGCACCCATGCCGGTGCCGCTGATCCCCTCAGCAAATTCACACCGTCAGTGACTCTCGGCTACTCAATCAAAGGTTTTTCGTTCCGCGCTTGGTACAAACGTATTTTCCGTGTACCTACGCTGAACGATTTATATTATACACAGGTCGGAAACCGAAATCTTAAACCTGAATACACCAAGCAATACAATATCGGTGCTGAATACCACTACAACAATTCGTTGTGGTCGGCTGACGTTCAAGCCGACGGCTACATCAACAAGATTGAGAACCGAATTGTATGTCTGCCCCTGAAAGGCACATATTCATGGTCGATGATGAACTACGGCGAAACCTATTGCCGGGGACTTAATGCAACCGTTTCCGGCAGATTCTCTCCTAAAGACTGGACGTTCTCTTTGCTTACCTCCTTAACATGGCAGCGAGACCTCAACCGCACCGACCCGGAAAGCCAGTCGTACAACAAGCCGATTTGTTATTCTCCGACACTTTCGTATGGAATCACTGGCATTGTTGGATGGCGATGGCTCACACTCACTGTGTCGGACCTCCATGTCGGAGAACGTATGTGGTCGTATGCTGACCCTGAAGACGTTCTTAAACCATATAACAACATAGATATGAAACTCACCGGCATATGGCGTTGGTTTACTGCTTCTCTTGAAATCAATGACCTGCTTGACGAGCAGTATGAGCACGTGCCTCGCTATCCAATGCCCGGACGCAGTTTTACGTTCTCTCTAACTGTTTCTATTTAACACTTGCTTATGAAGAAACTATACAAGACACTTTTCGTTGGTATTACAATTCTGTTTTCCTCGTTGTGTGCATCGGCACAAGAGAAGATAATACTTCTCAACGAGGGAAACTGGCAGGCTGACAATGGAAAAATAACATATTTTGAAAATGGCAAGATTGTCAGCAACCAATGGTTTCGAGATGTTAACGGCTATAAACTCGGTGACACCCCGAACGACATCATACAAGTTAAACCTGATTTAATCGCCATTGCGATTAATTGGTCCAACATCATTCAGTTTATCGATGCCTCCGGCCATGCTGTCGCGGAAACCGAAGATGTTCCAAACAACCGCAAACTCGCTACGGATGGACAATATGTTTATGTTTCTTCCTACGGCCACGAATGCGAAACGGTTAACGGATATGTGGAATTTGAAAAAGGATTCGTTGCCAAAATAGACGCATCAACATTTAAGGTTATCGATGCTGTTGAAGTGGGCTATGAGCCGGAGGGCATTGCTTACTATAAAGGTAAACTCTTCGTGGCCAATACAGGAGGTTATGCCTTTCAGGAAGACCATGAATACGAAACAACTGTAAGTGTGATTGATGCTGCCACTATGACACTCGAACGAAACGTCGATACCGGCCAAATCAATCTCTACGGAAAACTTTCGCAGAGCGGCCAATACCTCTGCATCAATTCTCCGGGTGACTATTATGACGTTCAAGCCGCAACCATAATATTGGATTGCGAAGCTGTGCTCCAGGGGAAAAGCGACAGTCAATGTTTTGTAAAATTGCCATACGCCGCAACCTACAGTTGTACGGCAAGCGACGGCAAATTTTATGCTATAGGGTCTCGCTATTCCTACTATACCGGCAGCTACCAGTTTAACTATGTGACTATCGACCCTGCCATGGCTATACAATACTTTGGTACACGTGGAGTCACCACAACCCTTCCCGGCACCATGCTCAACGACATCAAAAAAATGCAGATGCCATACGGGCTGTATGTAAATCCCTATACCGGCTATATCTATGCTACTGATGCCGCAGGATATGTGGAGGGCGGCACATTATACCAATGGTCGCCTGAAGGCACTTTACTGGGCAAACATGGTGTCTATATAAACCCGGCGCATTTCCTCGCTTTGAATCCGCAAGGTGAATCGGGAATTGACGATGTCGAAGCAGATGAACATAATGCTGCTGACGGTTTCATCTATAATCTCCAAGGCATCCGGATTGCAGAGCCTCAAAAAGGGCAGATATACATTCAAAACGGAAAAAAGAAAATAAACAAATAACAATAACAACAAACAAAATCATTTAATCACATGAGAAAAAGTCATTTACTCTCTGGATTGATTGCACTGATTGTCGGGTGTCTTCCCTCATTTGGTGTACCGGTTCAGATTACGATGAATTCCACTTCTCAAACAATGACACTGGTTTCAGAAGATGGAACATCGGTAGATGTCGGAACACCGACCAAGAAAATATATAATCTGGACATAGCACCCGGCAAATACACTCTTACAGGATTTGAAGCTAAGGGAACCAATAATGGTTCTATCGTCATAGTCGTTGAAGACAAGGCAGAACAGCAAGACTTTAAAGTCTTGACTAATTCTATTTATGCAACCAACAAAGATGAAAACAATCAGCAATGGAAGTTTGATGTAGACTATACTGCTGATATATTGGTTGTCGACCGAGAGGGAAACAAACAAGCTGTTGTTGTAGGTGGTAGTTCAAAAACAGATGGTCGTAAATGCGCCCTTGCATTATCTGGTCATACGTTATATATCACCCTTTATCCTTCTCAGGAGCATTCTGATGAAGGCTACGTACAATTAGACCTCTCTGGTACTGTAACCGCAAGTACAATCTTCCGTGGAGATATCCCTAAAGGCTCTGAATTTACGTTTACGTTGCCTATGAATGCAGGTATTGAAGTTGCAAAAAAGAATGCCCATTTCACGGACTTTTCTCCATTCCAGCCAGTTCGTACTGAAGATTTAGGAGATACTAAAAATGTCACCTACCGTTTGGGTGTTGGTCAACTTCTTAATTATCGCATTTGGAAGAAAGACGGCATTACGATGGCAAGTACATTCTATGCCACCGAGAATGGACATTTTACTTTTACAGAAAATGATTTTTCGGCATATAACCCAAAACAAATCAATCATGATGTAAACGCAAACGGTGGCTATGAAACCGGTGATATTTATGTAAATATCAATGAACGCGGTCATCTTGTTATGAACGTCGGAGATACATTTGATGCTCATGCTATGCGTAACTGGCAGCTTACTGATACTGAAACCAACAATTATTTCTTTGAGCCTGATTTTCATTACTCAGTAATAGATTTAAACGGCAATCCCTCAAATGGAATAATCGAAATTTCAACGGATGAAACAACATCATCATGGCGAACAATTAAAGCAGTAGGAACCGGCACTGCTATAGTGCTTGTGTCCTATGACGCCATATGTCTGACAGACAATTGGATGGGAGGGAAATTTTGGGGCGCTATCTGGCCTGAAAACACGGCTGTTTACGTCGTAACAGTTGGCGAAAGCTCGGGGTCAATTGAACCAAACATGGTAATCAACGAAAAATATAATATTGGTGAGGATGGAACCGCATTGCTTAAAATGTCGGGTAAAAATATTGATGCTGAGCATGATGTGTTTTATTATCTTGACACTGAAAACGGTTATTCCTATACTTTCACGCCCAATGGAGTTGAGACAGTAACCCTCGCTTATCCGACTATCGGTGAAAATTCTGCCACCTATACTGGATTTGGTTCCGATGGCGTTACTGTCAATCCGGATGGCTCATATACATTACTTCTCAAAGAGGGTCGTAACATCGTTAAATTGAGCGATGCCGCGGGTAAGTCTGTATACCAGGTTATTACAGCGAAAACTTGTCACAGAGAAATCACCAATTTTACACATACGGACACTGATAAATTTTATCCCGGCGATAGAGTTAAAATTCAATATTTTGGACTTTCCCACCCTGCTAACAAACTTGCCGGCATATATAATATGTCTGCGTATCTAACGTATAATGGAGTCCCCAATGGAACATCTCTAATTCTTGGTCCCGGTCAGTATACATTTTCTAGTGCTCCGGATGCTCAAGCAATAGAGTTCCAAATACCAGAAGACTATGATACATCATCTAATAATTTTTATATTATGAACGATGGTGTTATTCAGGTTAATGGATATGGCGATCCAATAGGCAGTCATCGTTACATTAACAAATCAATTGGTCGCTCCCCAAATTTCACAGCTGTTCCACACAAGACCTACTTCGGCGCAATCCCGAAAGTAGAATTACCGATACTGCAACGACAACTATTTACTTTCAGTATAAAAAGCAACGCACAAAATGCGACATACGTTGTAACAAATAACGGCGTGGAATTATTGCCTAACGAAGATGGACTATACGAAGCGTATGCTGGAACATATGAAATTGAAGCTTCGGCAAAAGGCTTTAGACATTATCAATCTTCTTACTACCTGAGTGAGAGCAACAATCCTGTATTTGAAATATCATTAGATCTGATTGCCGCGCCCAATGCATGGGATGGAATAACCTTTACTGAACCGCAGTTGATAAACAATGTTTATCAAATAACTAATGGTGATGAAATGGCTTGGTTTGGAAATGCTCATAATTCAGGGAACAGCGTTTCGCAAAATGCAATACTCTTAGAGGATATTGATTTGGGTGATTATGAATGGACACCGATAAGTAACAATTATCACGGAACCTTTGATGGAAACCGCCACAAAATTGAAGGGCTCTATGTGAACAGTTCTGAAATGGCCGTTGGATTATTTACAACTATTCAAAATGGTGGTACGATAAAGAATCTATCTATTTTCGGAGAAGTTTCTACTTCACATGAATACGGCCAAGCCGGTGCATTCTGCGGTAACGATTGGGCTTTAGCCAATATTATCAATTGTGAGAACCATGCAAACATAAAGGCACAAACCGCAGGCGGAATCGTTGGCTCTTTGTGCTCCAACTCGAGAATTGAAAATTGCATAAATTTTGGCAACATAGAATGTAATTCGGGAGCAGGAATAGTCGGCGAGATTATAAATGGCGCAGTACCAACTCTTGCTAATTTATTAAATATTGGTAATGTTCAAGGTGGAGATTTTGCCACTGGGTATTGCATCGGCTCATATCAAAAAGGGAATGATCAGCAATATACCAATGTCCTTAGTTGGGATTCTCCATCATCGGAATTTGGTCACTCTTTAGACAGCGAAATTGTTAAACTGGTTAATGATGAACAACTGCTCTCAGGAGAAGTTTCGTGGCTTCTTGGAGAGTCCTTTGGTCAAACTATCGGTGAACATCCGCATCCTGTATTATGGGGCGATAAAGTCCATAAAGTCACCTACTCTATAATCGATGGCACACAGGAGATTTCATTATTTTCTGAATCTCAAGATTTCCCGGTAATTTATACTAATGGCACACTTCCCACCGAACTTGATGGTTTGACTGTTCAATGGTATGCTGATCCAGAACTTTCAATTCCTGTTACAGAAGTTAATTCAGATGCGACCCTCTACGCTAAGGCCGGAGTATTCTCAGGCATCAAAGCCATATCATCTGATTTAGACAGCACAAAAGAAAGATGGTACAATTTAAACGGGATTGAAATTTCTAAGCCCTCAGTTGGAACACACGGCATCTTTATCCGTGTTTCTGAGGGAAAAGCTCATAAGGTAAAACTTTAAAGCAGTTCTTTATTTTCTGTCAAATATGATTTCGCCCATCGCTCTTTTCAAGCGATGGGCGAAATTTCTATCTTGCATGTGAGAACTTTAATTCAACAGAATGTTGTCCATACAAATGTATGCAGGAGTATTTAGTCCATAATCACTAACATCCGAACCTTCGAAGTTGAATTCAACTTTAATTACATCTGTGAAACCAAGATTCCAAGTTTGCCAAGTAGTTTTTAATGGAACAATAGCTCCTTCAGATGAATCGTAGTTGCATATATACATCTCAGAAGTTTGAGTGCTTCCGTCCTGCTTGTATCCTGTAGCAATAATTTTAAACCAACCATTGCTACTCTCCAGAGATTCAGTTTCCCCCTGAGAGCCATAAGTATTACCATACTTCATAACGCCGTATGAGTATGCCGTATTACAAATTGCGATACTGCTAACATTCATAGGCTGATCCAAGGTGAAGTATGGTTTTGCTATCCACGGCTCATTATATTCATCCTGGTAACCATAGACCACAGCAAAGTTATTCGAGCCTCCCGCACCGGCTTTTACATTTGCGCCATCAGTTGAAGCTGTGTTATAAACACTGCACTGATTATAGTAAGAGTACCACCAATCTGTAGGAATCGGCCATGTCGGTTTCCCAGTCTTTGAGTCGATTGGAATTGTATATCCGACTGAGTCCGTAGGATTGGACATAACATTCCAACGAGAAATCGTGATACCTCCATTGTAGAAGTTCCGTCCGCCGTTGAGATCATTAAGGTTGCATCTAAAGTAATTCTTGTCAGAGATTCGGTATGTATATCCATTGTATTTAACGCCCGAATACGTTGAGTACAAGTTTGCACCATAGGAAGTTGGTCCAGCCAACATGTTGGTAGTTGCGTTCTCGAAGTCGATGTAGATAGCTTCGTGTCTTTCTCCACTGCGAGACAGAGCCTCGTCTTGTGATTGCGGCATGAGGGGTTCGTCCTCACTTGAACAGCTCGTGAACATTGCGGCGCTGGCAATCATAGCACCGCAAATGAACGATTTGAGTAATGTTTTCATCATTTTCATGAATTTATTGTGTTTATGTGTCTGACAATTTGATAATTCAAGCAGCAGTCACGGATAAAACACTACACAAATCCTTATTGGAATATTTGAAGTGCAAACCCGATAACCCGCAGGTTCGATTTCGATTAGAAAGGCAGGTTTTCTGACTCGTTCCGGCTATCACGCCTTCTCACTGTTATGCAATGGCATTGTTGTGATAGCTTTTTATGGAACTCACAGCAGCGGGTACTGTTCCGGATTCACACCGGATTCCCTCTTTCGTCAATCAAAGGGCAATCACTCTCTTGTGACGTTTATTCCTTTGTTGAACCTCTCAATCGTGAAACGACAGTGATGAAACACGCACACCCACAATTTTGTTTACTCTAACCAAAATTATTTCAAATTTAACACTCAAATGTTAATATTAACTCCATCTATAATTTCACTGTTAATTATGTTTTATTGCTCTTTAACTATCACTTCGGCATTGGCGATGAGTTTCAGCGGCGAGGGTTTGTTGCGGGGTGGTGGCCTCTTGGGGAGAGGTGGGCTTTGGTGTCCGGTGGGGTTGTTGGCGGTATTGTTGGCAGCGGGAAGCGGCTGCACGGGGTTGGGGCTTCGTCTGCGTTGTGGGCTTCGACTGGGTGGGTACTCTGGCCGGCGAGGATAACCTCACGGGAAAGATTGGTATGAGGGTATTGGTGTCGTACCGCTCCACGGCTTCGGTATAGCCCTGCGGGTTCCGTGGCTACACTGTTTTTGACGAGGGGTTTTCAAGTGCCTCACTTGTGGCTGATGCCTTTAGCACATCTGATATTTCACT
>JAMPEH010000249.1 GCA_023665245.1 Muribaculaceae bacterium | reverse complement strand
GGCCTTGCCGTGCCAGTCGGCCTCGTTTTCCATATAGCTGACCCCCAGGCCCTTGACGGTTTTCATCACGATACAAAAGGGCTTGCCGCTGTTGGCGTGGAACTGCTCAAAGGCCCGCTCCAGGTCATCAAAATCGTTCCCGTCGCACTCCACGACCTGGAAGTTGAAGGCCCGGACCTTGTCCACGATGGGGTGGGAGTTCATCACGTCCTCCACCTTGCCGTCGATCTGCAGGCCGTTGTTGTCGATGATGACGCAGAGGTTGTCCAGCTTATAGTGTCCGGCGAACATGAACGCCTCCCAGACCTCGCCCTCTTCGATCTCCCCGTCGCCCAGGAGGGTATACACCCGGCAGGGGTTGCCCGTATGCTTGGCCGCCAGCGCCATGCCCGCCGCGGCGGACACTCCCTGGCCCAGAGAGCCCGTGGACATATCCACGCCGGGGACGGTATTCATATTGGGATGGCCCTGCAAGTAAGAGCCAATGCGCCGCAGCGTGACCAGGTCCTCCACCGGGAAAAACCCCCGCTGGGCCAGGGCGGCGTAGAGCCCCGGGGCATTGTGCCCCTTGGAGAGGACAAAGCGGTCCCGGTCCGCCTTTTTCGGCGCGGCGGGGTCCACGTTCAGCTCCCTGAAATAGAGGTACGTCAGCGCGTCCGCGGCGCCCAGTGAGCCGCCGGGATGGCCGCACTTGGCGGCGTGGGTGGATTCGATAATGCCCATACGCACCTTGCACGCGGCCGCCAACAGCCTCTTTTTCTCGTCAGCAGTCATCAAAAAAGCACTCCTTCCCGGGAGAGTGTCAAGCCACAGGTCCCATCGGCGGCGGGCGCGGCCACGAACCGCAAGCCACATTCCGCCATGATACCCTATCATACCATTTTCTAGCCCTCGGGGCAAGCCCTGGCGGCAAAATTTTTGCCGGAAAACAAAGAAGTCCCCGGCACCCTTTCGGATGCCGGGGACAAAACGGTACAGGTTGCGTGATTCCCGGGTCTTGCTTACTTCTCGACCCAGGTCTCCACCAGAGACTTGCCAACGTACTCGTAGGCGTGGCCGTTGGTGGCCTCCACCACGTCGTAGTAGTACCAAGCGTCCTCGGACACATCGCTGAACTTCACGATGTCGCCGGTCACGCCCTCGGCGTCCACGCCGCGGCCCAGCACGTTGTTGATGATCCGCATGGCCTCAGCGCGGGTGATGAGCTTGTCGGGGCCGAAGGAGCCGTCGGGCAGACCGTTGACCCAGCCCTTGCTGTAGGCGAACACGATCTCATTCTCCGCCCAGTGGCCGTTCACGTCCTCGAAGGGGTTGACGCCCGCCACATCCACAGCGAAGAACCGGGCGGCGATGGTGACGAACTCAGCGCGGGTGATGTTCTGGGTGCCACCGAAGCTGCCGTCAGGCAGACCCTTGAGGATACCGGCCTTGACCAGGGTAGAGATCTCCGTATTGGCCCAGTGCTCAGCGCTCACGTCCTCAAAGTCATTCTCGTCCGCGCCGTAGACGGCCTTGGACTGCTCGGTGAGCAGGCGGTAGAAGATGGCCGCGGTCTCCTCGCGGGTGATGTTCTTCTCCGCGCCCACGGTGCCGTCGGTGTAGCCGGTGATGTAGGCCATGTGATCCTCGGTATTCAGCTCCGGGCCGCCGGCCAGCGGGGTCTCGGTATCGCCGATGTCCTCCTCGGCGGGCTTGGTGGAGCTGACGGGCCGGTAGCTGTGGCCGCCGCTGGGCGTGCTGGGCGTGGTGGAGGCGGGCTTAGTCGCGCCGCAGACGCACTTGTCGTCCTCGCCGTAGCTGTGCGCCACCTTCTCGGTGCTCACCTCGCCGCAAGCGCACTTGCCGGAGTGGGTGCCGTCGCCGTTGTCCACATAGGTGGTGTACTCGTGCTCATGGACGGGAGGCTGGGGCTCGACGCTCTTGACCGCGCCGCACACGCACTTATTATCCTCGCCGTAGACGTGGGCCACCTTCTCGGCGCTCACCTCGCCGCAAGCGCACTTCTGAGAGTGGGTGCCGTCGCCGTTGTCCACATAGGTGGTGTACTCGTGCTCATGGACGGGAGGCTCGGGCTCAACGGCCTTGACCGCGCCGCAGACACACTTGTTATCCTCGCCGTAGACGTGGGCCACCTTCTCGGTGCTCACCTCGCCGCAGGCGCACTTGCCGGAGTGGGTGCCGTCGCCGTTGTCCACGTAGTCGGTGTACTCGTGCTCATGGACGGGAGGCTGGGGCTCAACGGCCTTGACCGCGCCGCAGACGCACTTGTTATCCTCGCCGTAGACGTGGGCCACCTTCTCGGTGCTCACCTCGCCGCAAGCGCACTTGCCGGAGTGGGTACCGTCGCCATTGTCCACATAGGTGGTGTACTCATGCTCATGGACGGGAGGCTCGGGCTCGGCGGTCTTGGGCCAGCTCCGGGCGTTGTCGCCCTCCTCGATGACCTCCACCATGAAGATGCAGTTATTCTCCACGCCGCCCAGATAGTACGTCCCGGCGGCCAGATTCGTGACCTCGCTGTACATCGGCGCGTTCTTCACCGAGCCGCTGGGCGCGCTGGACGTCCACTTCGCGTTCTTGTCCGTGGTGCCATAGAGTGCGATCTGGCGAACAGTGCCAGCCGTCACCGTGCCGTCCTCGGCCACGGTGTCGCCGCCGCCCTGGAGCCACCAGATCTTGACGGTGGCGGGCTTGGTGGTGGTGAAGCCGATGGCCTGCTCCACGCTGGTGACCGCGCCGCTCTTCACCGTGAGCTTGACCTTACCACCCAGGTTGAAGCGGGTCTCGGCGTCCTCCTCCGCGTCGCCGACGCGGTAGTAGCTGCCGTCCACGTCCCAGGTCTTGGCGGTGATGGTGTCCACCTTGGAGGCGGCACTGTAATAGATCGTGAAGAAGTCCTTTACCGTGTCGTTGCCGCCCATCTTGGTGGTCACGCTGCCGCCCCAGGCCGTGCCGCCGTCGTTGTTCTTGCCGTTCTTGCTCAGATCCACGCCACCGTCCGCAATGGCCTTCAACGTGGCGTTGGTGTTCTGATCGCTGCCCTTCAGCAGCTTGCTCATCGGCCCGGTGAGAGCGGGAATCGCCTCGCCCTTCTCCACGGTGGTGTTACAATCCTGGCACACCCGGTCGCCGGTGTAGCCGTCCTCGGTGGTGGTGGCGGCCTTATCGCCCACCAGCTTCACATTCACGTGGTTGTCGGCGTTCACGGCGATGACCTTACTGCCGGTGAAGGCCGTCTTGCCCTCGGCGTCGCCAAAGTCACTGCCGCACACCGAGCAGGTCCAATAGGCGTCGTTACCCGTGGCTACGCAGGTAGCCGCCTTGGCGGCGGTAGCGGTGAGCGTGTGGGGCAGGGTCACGCCCGTCTCGGAGCTCTCGGTCTTGAACGAGCAGACCTTACAGGTCTTGGTGGTCTTAACGGAGCCCGCCACCGTGCAGGAAGCGTCGGTGCTCTCGGTGGTCACATCCCAGTCGTGGGCCACGCTCTCCTGCTCGGTGCACACCGAGCAGGTCCGGGTGTGGTTATTCTCGTCGGCCACCCACGCGCCGTAGCTGTGCGCCACCTTGTCGAGGGTCACCTTGGTGACCACCGTGGTGCACGCCGCGTCGCTGAACATCTTGCCGCAGTCGCCGCAGGTCCAGTACTGGATGTTGCCCTCGGCGGCGCAGGTGGCGGCCACGGCGGGGGTCTCGGTCACGTTGGCGTGGGTGCAGGTGGGCTCCTCCACCTCAGCCTCGGAAACCGTAATGCTGAACACGCGGGCACTGTAGGGGGAGTCGGAGGCACTGGTCACCAGATACTCTCCGCCCTCGGCCAGCTCCAGGGTGGTGCTGAAGCTCTTGCCGCCCTTGGTCTCGGTGGACAGCACCTTGTTGCCCTTGCAGATCGCCAGCGTAGCGCTCTGGCTATCCTTGGGCGTACCCCAAGCCACCGTGAGCCTAGCCGGAGCGTTGGTGACGGTGAAGCTAAAGCCGCTGGTGTTGCTCTTGGGCATCTCGAAGAACTCGGCCTTGGTGCCCGCAACGCCGGTGCCGCCGTTGCCATTGCGCTTCTGAACGTTGCCGGTGACGTGGAAGTAGTTGTCAGTGGCGTTCTCCACCTCGTTGGTCA
>JAMPEH010000248.1 GCA_023665245.1 Muribaculaceae bacterium | reverse complement strand
CGACAATTTATTTGAATTTGTGGTCACAATAGCGGCAGCGCAGACTGCCGTCGGAAGCGCGGTAGGCGCGGCGTGGAGAGGCCTCATTGCGGGTGATGCACTTCTTGTTTTCGCATCTCAGATTGTCGGGCACGTCCACTTCCTCCTGCTCAGGCATCTTGTGGTTCGGGTCATCCTTCCAGTCGAGAAGACTCGAGATGAGTGCCATGCGCACGAACTTGCCATTTTCCACCTGGCGGAAATATGCCGCACGGGGATCGGCATCTACCTCTTCAAGAATTTCGTTGACGCGGGGCAGCGGGTGAAGCACCGCCATCTTCTCCTTGGCAAGCGCCATCTTGGCGTTGTCGAGTACGAAAGAATCTTTCACAGCCTCATATTCATCCTCATCGAGGAAACGCTCTTTCTGCACGCGGGTCATGTAGAGCACGTCGAGTTCCGGCATAGCCTCCTCAAGTGTGTCCACTTCCTTATACTGCAGACCAAGGCGGTCGCAGACGTCCTGCTTGATATAGTCAGGCAGACGAAGTTGCGGGGGAGCGATGAGCACAATCTTGATATTCTTCTGGCGAGAGAGTGCCTTGATAAGGCTATGGACAGTACGTCCGAAACGGAGGTCACCGCAGAAACCGATTGTCAGGTCGTCGAGTCGGCCAAGTTCGCGTGTGATGGTCAGAAGGTCGGTCAGTGTCTGGGTGGGGTGGGCATGGCTGCCGTCGCCGGCGTTGATGATGGGCACGCGGCTCACCTCAGTGGCTGCCAACTGTGCGCCCTCAATGTGATGGCGCATGGCGATGATGTCTGCAAAGTTCTCAACCACGCGGACAGTATCGCGCACTGTCTCTCCTTTGCTCACGCTGCTGCTTGCGGCGTCGGCAAAACCAAGCACATTGCCGCCGAGTTCCATCATTGCGGCTGTGAAACTAAGGCGTGTGCGTGTGGATGGTTCATAGAAAAGAGTGGCAAGTTTTTTGCCCTTGCACTTTTCAGAATATTTCTCGCGGTGCTCGATGATGTCGAGAGCAAGATTGATTATCGACATGGTCTCCTCCACGGTGAGATCAGTCGGGTCGATCAAATGTTTCATATTGTCTTGGTAAGGAGTCGTGGGTTTTAACCCACGACATATTAAATCAGGCATTCATCCATGATGAGTCTGAGGGATTATCGCGGAATTTCAGGATGCGGCTTTGCCACACCGGCTGAATGTAGCCTTCCTCTGCAGCCACCTCCACAAGGGTGTCGAGGTTGGAGAGCGAGTGGTTGGTCACGTTGGCTGCCGCAAGGCGGTCGGTGGCCTTCTTCATACCGTAGGTGAAGATTGATACTATACCGAGCACTTCAGCACCTTCTTCTCGCAGGGCCTCAACCACCTCGATGCAGCTGCCGCCGGTGGAGATAAGGTCTTCCACCACAACCACCTTGGTGCCGGGTTCGCATTTCCCTTCGATGCGGTTACCGCGTCCGTGGTCTTTCGCACCACCTCTCACGTAACCCATCGGTTTGTTGAGAAGCCATGCTGTGATGGCGGCATGTGCGATACCAGCGGTGGAGGTGCCCATAAGCGATTCAGCCTCAGGATAATATTTTGTAATAAGTTCGGCAAGTCCTTCCTCAATGTCTTTTCTCACTTCGGGGAAGGAGAGTGTCAGACGGTTGTCGCAATACATCGGGCTCTTGATGCCTGATGCCCATGTGAATAAGTTTTCCGGGCGCAGAAAAACTGCTCCCACTTTCAGCAAATCTTTAGCTATTTTTCTTTCCATTATCTTTTCTAATATTATATGTCATTTTGTCATTTTGTCAATATGTCATTTTGTCAATATGTCAAAATGACAAATTGATAAAAGGCTTGGATTTAGGATCTTATCCAAGGAATTCCTTGCAGCATCTCTGGTAGGCAGCCAGAGGATCCTCGGCTTTGGTTATGGGGCGGCCAACCACGATATAGTCGCTGCCGATTTCCCTTGCCTTGGCCGGTGTCATCACGCGCACCTGGTCGTCGGCTGCCGAGTCGGCAAAACGGATGCCGGGAGTCACGGTGATGAAATCCTTACCGCATGCATCCTTCACGATTGATGCCTCTCTCGGGCTGCAAACCACTCCATCGAGACCGGACTTCTGCGCTGTCTTCGCATAACTTGCCACCACGCTATCCACTTCTCCGGGAATCAGGATGTCTTCATTCATCAGTTCCTTACTTGTCGATGTAAGCATAGTTACTGCGATGAGGATCGGGCGAGTACCGTCGGGACGGGTAAGACCCTCGATGGCTGCCTCCATCATCTTGTGGCCACCGAAGGCGTGGAGATTGGTCATATCCACGTCAAGATGTGACAGCACCGACATTGCGCTCTTCACCGTGTTGGGTATGTCGCAGAGTTTGAGGTCGAGGAAGATCTTGTGTCCTCTCTTCTTAATCTCGCGGATGATCTCAGGACCTGCGGCATAAAAGAGTTCCATGCCAATCTTTACGTAGGGCTTCGTGTCGCCGAAGCGGTCGAGAAATTCAAGTGTCGATTCCATCGAGGGGAAGTCGCACGCTATGATCACATCTTTTGCCATGATATTCCAATAATGTCTTTTATATTGTTGATTTTAAGTTTTTTCAATACTTCCGGTAGTTCTCTGACTATTCTCTGGCCTGCCATCGGGTCTACAAGGTTGACCGAGCCAATCTGCACGGCGCTTGCGCCTGCCATCATCATCTCCACCACTTCCTCTGCATTGGAGACTCCACCGCAACCTATAACGGGGATTTTGACCGCCTGCGAAACCTGATAGACCATCCTCACAGCCACCGGGAATACAGCCGGGCCGGAGAATCCACCCATCCTGTTGGCAATGACGGGGCTGCCGGTGTTGATGTTGATGCGCATGCCTAAAAGGGTGTTGATGAGAGTCAGTCCGTCGGCTCCCGCTTCCTCACAAGCCTTTGCTATCGACACGATGTCGGTCACGTTGGGCGAGAGTTTGATAAACACAGGTTTTTTCACCGCAGCCTTGACAGCCTTGGTGACTTCCGCAGCCTGTTCTGCAGAGGTGCCGAAGGCCATACCGCCGTTGTGCACGTTCGGGCAACTTACGTTGACCTCGATGATGTCCACATCTTTGCAGGCATCCGCTTTCTTGCAGGCCTCCACATATTCCTCAATCGAAAATCCGCTCACGTTGGCTATGATGCAACCGGAATAGATTTTCCGCAACTCAGGCACCTCCACCGAATACACCTCATCGGCTCCTGGATTCTGAAGGCCAACGCTGTTGATCATGCCGTCAGGTGTTTCAGCGATTCTCGGAGTGGGATTGCCGAGCCGGGGATGAAGGGTGGTGCCCTTCACTGAGATGCCTCCAAGGATGTTGAGGTCGTAGATTGATGCAATTTCCTGGCCGAAACCGAAAGTGCCGCTGGCCGGAATCACCGGGTTGGCAAGTTGCTTGCCACAAAGGTCTGTCGCTATTTTGGGTTGTCCATCTATTTCTCTATCGCGCGGGAGGGAAGGCTCCGGAGTCTTGTTGCCGTTGTATTCCTGCATCAGTATCGCAGGGAATACCGGACCATCCTTACATACACGTTTGGGTCCCCAGGGGGTCTCGATGGTGCATCCCATGCACGCACCGAATCCGCATCCCATCCTTTCCTCCATGCTCACCTCGCCGGCATTGCAGTCGAGTTCACGGCCCAGTGCCTTCAGCATCGGCAGCGGTCCGCAGGCATACCAGTAGTCGAAGCCCTGCATGTCGGGCTGGCGGATTGCATCCGTCACAAATCCCTTCACATCTGCCTTCCCATCAAGGGTGGCGATTTTCACATCGGCTCCAAGTTCGCGGAATTTATCGGCATAAAACACTTCTTCCGCAGTGTTGAAACCGAGAGCCACCTTCACTCGTTTGCCAGCGGCAATCAGTTTGCGGGCAAGCAGATAAAGCGGAGGAACGCCCACGCCGCCTCCGGCGAGCATGGCGCAATCCTTGGTCTTCGCAGTGTCAAAGCCATTGCCAAGGCCTGTGATGAGGTCCAGTTCGGTGCCCGGGGTCATCTTCGACATCACCTCAGTGCCTTTGCCGACTATTTTCACCACGAGAATAAGCCGGTTGCCCTCTATATTACAGACAGAAATAGGACGGCGCAGATAAAGACCCGGTATGGAAATCTCCACAAACTGTCCCGGGGCAGTAAAGCCCGAGCAGTCGCCCCGGAGTGTCATCTCATACACCAGTTCCGTCAGCCTGTCTATCCT
>JAMPEH010000247.1 GCA_023665245.1 Muribaculaceae bacterium | reverse complement strand
ACAACTGACAACTGACAACTGACAACTGACAACTGACAACTGACAACTGACAACTTAAATATTCGGTATCTCCCAGGTCTTGGTGGCGGTGCATGTGCCCTTCACCTTCTGATTGCCGAGAGTAAACTCAAACTCACCTTGCTCCAGAGTCCACTTGCCTTCATAATTCACAAATGCAAGGTCGCTTGCCGGGATGGTGAAGCTGACTTTCTTGCTTTCGCCGGGTTTCAGGCTTACCTTGTCAAACCCACGCACGCGGAGCACGTCGGGAGTCAGGGATGCCACGAGATCGCTGCTGTAGAAAATCACAGCTTCCTTGCCCTCAACGCTGCCGGTGTTCTTCACATCGACAGATACGGTGATCTCATCTGTCGGCGAGAACTCGGTCTTGTCGATGCTGATTCCCGAGTATTCGAAAGAGGTGTAGCTCATGCCGAAGCCGAATGGCCACTGCACGTCGATGTCGGCGCTATAGTTGTATGCACCCGACATTGTGGCCACAGTCTCGCATGGCTTGTGGTCGTAGAAGGCAATTGCGTTGTGCCAGCGTGGGTAGGTATAGGGAAGTTTTGCGCTGAAGTTTCTCTTGCCTGAAAGCAACAGGGCAAGAGCGTCGCCGCCATAGTTGCCGGGAAGAAGCACATCCACCACTGCAGATGCCAGCGGCTCAATCTCGCGGATGATGCGCGGACGTCCCCCGTTGAGTACGAGGATTATGGGTTTGCCGGTTGCGGCAAGTGCCTTCACGAGCTGCTCCTGTTCCGGCTGGAGTGCGATGTCGTTGGTGTTGCCGGGAGTCTCGCAGTAGGAGTTTTCACCCACGCAGGCCACTATCACGTCTACTCCTCGGGCAGCGGCCACTGCATTCTGGATGCGCACATTCTGCACTGCCTCCCATTTGCCGTAGTCTTCCACATAGTCCATACCTTGCTCGAGCACCACGTTGCCTTCGCCAAACTCATTGCGGAGAGCCTCGTAGATGGTGTTGTATTGTTCGTGGAATTTCGGATTGTTGGTGCCCTGCCATGTGTAGGACCAGCCGCCGTTCAAGCTGCGCATTGAGTTGGCGTTGGGACCCGTGACGAGGATGCGTTTGCCCTGCGCAAGGGGAAGCATATTGTTGTCGTTTTTCAGCAGCACTTCGCTCTCCACAGCCAGTTCGAGAGCCTTCTGTGCATGTTGCTCACTGCCAAAGAGAGGGTAATCCTTCGGATTGGTGGAAGGGGTTTCGAAGAGTCCAAGACGGAATTTCAGGCGCAGGATGCGGGCCACGGCGTCGTCGATACGGTCCATCGAAACCTTGCCCTCGTTGACAAGTTCCTTGAGCAGGTCGCAGAATTCCATGTCGTAGGGAGTCATCGACATGTCGATGCCGGCGTTGATGGCAAGCATGATTGCTTCCTTGTAGTCCACTGCGATGTGGTCTCGTTTCCAGAGGTTGTGGATGTCGGCCCAGTCGGTCACGATCATGCCGTCCCAGTTGAGGTCATCCTTGAGCCAGCCTGTCAGCAATTCCTTGTTGGCGTGGAAGGGCAGCCCGTTGGTCACTCCGGAATTGACCATAATCGAGAGAGCACCCGCTTCGATGGCCATTTTATAAGGTTGGAAATATTTCTCGCGCAGGTCGGGGGTGCTGACTGAGGCAGGTGTGCGGTCTTTGCCGCTGGTGGGTACACCGTAGGTCATGTAGTGCTTGAGGCAGGCCGCCACGTTTTGCGGTCCCACATGGTTGGGGTCGTCGCCCTGATAACCTTTCACCATCTCCACTGCCATCGCGCCGTTGATGAAGGGATCCTCGCCAAATGATTCCCAGATTCGGCTCCAAGCCGGATTGCGGCCAAGGTCCATCACCGGATTGTAGACCCAGGGGATGTTGCAGGCACGGGATTCGTAGGCACAGATTTTGGCTCCTTCGCGCACCAGTTCGCGGTTGAAAGAAGCCGCCATGTTGATTTCCTGAGGGAATAGGGTGCCGCCTACGGTATAGGTGGTGCCATGGTTCTGGTCCACTCCATAGATGTCTGGAATTTTCAGGTATTCCATCGATGCCTTCTGGATGCCGTCGATGATTTCATACCAGGTGGCCGGAGTCTGGGCTTCTCCTCGAGGGGTGTTGAGCACAGAGCCTACACGATATTGCTCGATTGCCGTCTTGAGTTTCGACTCGCTTAGTTTTGGCACGCCATCCTTGATGGAGTCATCAAGCACCACATCAATTGTGACCTCACACATCTGGCCTATCTTGTCTTCGATGCTCATGCCGGCCATCACGTCTTTTATCTTCGACTCTATGTCTTTGTCGGTCGGTATTGCCGGGGCCACTGAAGAGGAATTATTGGCGCAGGAGACTGCAAGAGCTCCCAATGCCATTAGAAAGAGTTTTTTCATGTATTTGTTTCTTAAAGTGTATTTTTTTGAAGAGCGTTATATCTCTATAACAATTTTATGCGCAACCCTGCCATAGAAATGATGGCAGGGTGTGAGGATTGTCAACTAATAGTATGGATTTCTGATAAGAAAATGTCTATTTCACATTGAATTTGACCTTACTGCGGATGTCTGCTGAGGAGGCTCCCACAAGAGCCTCGAAGGCCACCAAGCCTCAGCCGTTTTTGAGTGCGATGCGTCAGCCGTTTTTGAGTGCGATGCGTCAGCCGTTTTGAGTGAGTGTGCTGCGCTTCAGCGCGAAAATATCCAAAACAGTCCATATGTTTTGCTGATGTCATATTATTTCCTTATCTTTGTGAAGAATTCCCCTTAAAGTGCATTCGCATGAAAAATTTCTCCAAAAAGAACTATCGTCATCACCACAATCGTCGCAAACGTGGTCATGATTATTGCGCTCCAAAATGGAAATACCACATCACGATAGCAAAGAATCCGGATTGCAACTCTTTTGGCTCTTTGGTAATAGAAGAATTGACAACCTATGGTGTTAAGGTAAAGTATTCCGCACTTGGGAATATAATTTGGCGAGGGATCAGAGCTTTCCAGCTGTCATATTTTGAAGTCTATAGATATGCCATAATGCCGGATCATATCCATCTTCTGATTTATGTCAAGGAAAGATTACCTATGCATCTCAGTCGTTTCATCGCAAAATTCAAGACAGAAATTGCAAACGAATGGCGTCGTCGACAAGCAAATCCGGAATTAAAAGTATTCGAACGGGGCTTCAACGATCGAATAATAATGAAGGAGCAGAATCTTAACATGGTCTATGAGTATATTCATCAGAATCCCTATCGATTGGCAGTCAGACAATGTCGTCCGCATTTCTTCCAGAAGATCAGACATATCTTCATCGATAATCGTGAAATTCAGGCATACGGCAATCTATTTCATTTCCGCAATCCGTTTAAATATGTGTTGATAGTCCATCGTAATGATAATGATGAAATTTTTAATCAAAAATTGCAGGAGTGCATCTATTTTGCACTGAATGGAGGAGTTGTAGTTTCTGCGTTTATTTCACAAAGGGAAAAAAAGATTAGAAAGGAGATTGAAGCGGTGGGAGGCAGGATTATACTTGTCAATTCCAGACCCTTTGAGGAGAGAGGTAAGCCTGCTAAGCATGATTTTGAACTATGCATCGAGGGGCGGCTTCTGGTAGTCTCTCCAATTGATTATTTTGATTATCCCAAAAGCGATCACCCTTCAAGATCCCAGTGCTTGAATATGAATGCACTTGCAGAAAGGATAGCCGAGAATCCCGAGATCATCAGAAGATAGTCAAACAGGCTTTTACGTCAAAGCAAAATAGCGCTCATTAAGACAATTCCCTTTTGTTCTTTCGCGCTGAAGCGCATCACACTCACTCAAAACGGCTGACGCAAGAGAAGTTGGCAAGCAGTGCAATTGTGCTGGGGTAGTGGAAGTATTGGTGTGAGTCCGCCGTTTTGACTGCGATGCGTCAGCCGTTTTCGAGTGCGATGCGTCAGCCGTTTTTGAGTGCGATGCGTCCGCCGTTTTCGAGTGCGATGCGTCAGCCGTTTTTGAGTGCGATGCGTCAGCCGTTTTGAGTGAGTGTGATGCGCTTCAGCGCGAAAATCATCAGAATGATTCCCTGCTTTCTAAAGCTATTTTAATGTGCGAAGTCAGTAAAAATATTTATTACAAAAAATGTATTTACATTTTTTGTAATAAAATCTTTTACATTTTTTTGTGTATGCAAATTTTGTAAAACGAAAAATAATTGATAACTTTGCAGTAGTTAGACCCCATTTCATAAAATTTTTATGGCTTAGGGGTCGCATCCTTGGAGCTAT
>JAMPEH010000246.1 GCA_023665245.1 Muribaculaceae bacterium | reverse complement strand
GGGGATTGCCCGCCCGGTCGCACACGCCAAGGACCTTGCCGCCCTGGAGCGTCAGGGTACCGGCGTTGTCGATGATATAGTCGTGGGTGCTGTGACCGGTGGCGCCGGTCTCGTCCCGGGTGATGACGCCGCCGCCCACGCTGTCGGTGATGGTGAGCACGCCGTTGTTCACGATGGTGCTGCTGCGCGCGGGAGCCTCAGTCATCTGGCCCATGAGCGTATTCCCGGCCAGATCCAGCACCAGGGTCTTGCCCTGGGGGACCACCACGTTCTCGTTGACGGTCTTGAGGAGGATGACGGTCTGGCCGTTGGAGGCGGCGTCAATGGCCTCCTGGAGGCCCTCGTAAGAGGTGCTGCCGACCTTGGCGACGTAGTTGGCCTCGGCGCCGCAGACAGAGCAGACGCCGCTGTCAAAGCTGTGCTTCTGGCCGCGGTCCTTCTCGCCGGCGAAGCCGTACGCGCCGCAGCCGTTGGCGCACAGGAAGGAGTGGGTGCCGTTGCCGTTGTCCCTGGCCTCGCCGGTGAAGGCGTGGCCGGTGGCGGTGGGCTCGAAGTGCTCGGTGTTCAGCGCCTCGCCGCAGACCGTGCAGCGGATGACCATATCATAGGAGCCGTCCTCCTCGCAGGTAGCGGGGACCTCATTCTCCTTCTGGGCCTCGGCGGCGGGGGTGTGCTGAGTGAGCTTCTCGGTCTCCTGGCCGTCGGCGATCTTCTCGCCGCAGTCCAGGCAGTAGGTGTCGCCAGAGTAGCCCTTGTCCTTGCAGGTGGCGGGCACCGCGTCGCGGACCTCGGTCTTGCCCACGTGGTTATTGGGGTCGATGTCCAGGGTCACGTCCTCCTCAGTGAGAACGTTGCCCTCGGCGTCAAAGAACTGGCCGCAGACGAGGCAGACGTAGTACTCGATATTGCCCCCGGCCACGCAGGTAGCGGCCTTGGCCACTACCTTCTCCAGCTCGGTGTGGTCATCGGCCTTGGCCACGGTGTAGAACCCCTCCTCGTCGGCCTCGGTGGTGGGGATGTAGTTCTCGGCGCAGTACTCCTCGGCCACCTGCTGGGAGAACTTACCGCCGGAGATGTGCAGGGTATTATAGCTCTTGCTGGCCTCCGCCGCCAGGGCGTTGCCGGTAAAGACGCCCCCGGTGATGGTCACGTCGACGCCCTCATAGCTATTGGAGGCACCGGGCAATACGATGTTGGTGCCCGTGGGGTTGGAGAAGGTGCCGCCGTTGATGGCCACGGTGCCCGCCGTCTCGGCATGCACCGCGAAGGTGTTCTGGGTGGTGCCCACGACGGTGAAGGTGCCGTCGTTCACGGTGATGGAAGCGCTCCTGGAGGAGCTCAGGCCCTTGCCGCGGCCGGAGAAGCTGCCGCCGTAAACGATCACGGAGGCATTGGTGTTCGCGCTAAGGCCGGTGCCGCCCAGGGCGAAAACGTCGCACGCGCCGGTCTCCGGGTCGCCGATGGTCACGACGGTGCCCTCGCCGCTGGCGTTGATGGCGCTGCCGGTGCCATTAGAGGTGAAGGTGCCGCCGGTGATGGTGGCCTGGCCGCCGGAGCCGATGTCCAGCGGGCTGTGCTTGGTGTGCTCAAAGGTGCCGCCGGTGATATTCAAGGCGCCGGGGCCAGAGAAGGTGATCGCGGCGTAATCGCTGGCGTCGGTAAAGGCACCGTCGGAGATGTTCAGCTCCGCGGCGTCGTAAGCATACAGGCCGCCGTACTGTCCACCGCTGAAGGTACCACCGGAGATGTTCAGGATCGTATCAGGATCGGTCCAAACGGTGCCGTTGAAGGTACCGCCCTCAATGTTTGCGGTATTGGCGTTGTAGTTTCCAAAAACGTTGATGCCCTGGGTAGCGTACGTGCCGCCCTGGACGGTCAGCGTGCCGTAGTTCTCCACGGCGGGGTAGGTGTTGGAGTTCTTGGTGTTGGACACCGCGCCCTCGCCGGTGATGGTCAGCGTACCGTAGTTCCAGATGGCGCCGTAAATGGTCTTGCCATTCAGGTCGAGGACGGCGTCAATATTCTCCCACGCCTTTACGCCGTTGGTGCCATCGGGGACGGTGACGTCCGCCAGCAGCTTCACGGTGCCCGTCTTGTCCGGCGCGTTATAAACGGCGGTGAAGGCGTCCTGGAGATCCTGATACTGCGTCTCGCCTACCTGGGCAACGTAGACAACGGGCTCCTCCGCGCCGCAGGCGCAAACGCCGTCCACATAGCTGTGGGCCAGACCGGTCTGCTCGGTGCCGCAGCCGTTGGAGCACACCAGCTTGTGGGTGTCGCCCTCGTTGACGGGGGCGTTGGCCCAGGCATGGGCGGTGGGGTTCTTCTCGGTGACCCGGTACGCAAACTGGTCGCAGCCACCGCAGCGGTTCTTATCCACGCCGCCGGACATACAGGTGGCGGCGCTCTGCGACATCCACATGAACTTCCAGCTGCCGCAGTTCTCGGTCAGGGTGCTGTCGCAGCCCTCGTTCTGGCAGACCTTCTGGTGCTGATAGGTGCCGCCAAGCTCGGTGCCCTTCACCTGCGTCCAGGTGTCGGGATAGTTGTGGGCGTCGGCGTCGGGGTCGCCCACGGAGTAATCCTTGGTGGAGGTGGCGCTCTCCGCCGTGGCGGTGAAGGTGTACACCGCGCTGGCCACGCAGGTGGCGGCGGTCTTGACCTCGCTGGTGACGGTGACCTCCACCGCGACAGTCTTGTCCTCGGAGTTGTCGCAGTCCTCGGCGGTGCAGGTCTTGGTGGCCGTGGCGGTGTGGTCCTTGTCGTTCCAGACGATCACCGGATCACCATAGCTGTGCTCGTGGGTGACGACGACGGGCTCTGCCTCACCGCAGGCGAGGCAGACGCCATCCTGATAGTTGTGGGCCAGCTCGGTGCTGGTGGACTGGAACAGCATATCAGTGAGCTTCACGTCGCCGCCCGTGCCAGACAGCTTATACTCCGTCCCGGCAGTGAGCTGGACGGTGATAGGCTGGAGATTGGTGGGGTACGACACGCCGTTGATGACCACAAACCGCTGGGAATTGCTGGTGGCCAGGGTGAGCGTCAGCTTGCCGCTCACCGGGGGCGTGATGGTCACATTGTTGTTGTTCAGCTTGATGTTGGTGCCGCTGTCGCCGGTAGCCGTGCTGGCAGAGGTGGCACCCAGGAAGTTCTTCAGTCCAGCAATGCCGTTCTTCGAGACATTGTAGACCGGCTTGCACCCGGTCTCCAGGACCACAGGCTCCTGGGCGCCGCACTTGGAGCAGGTGCCGTCCTCCCAGGTGTGGTCCTCGGTGAGGGTCTGGTTGCACACCAGGCAGCGGTAGGTGTGGGAGGTGGTGTTCACATTCTGATACTCCGTGGGGGTGTGGACGCCGGTGGCGGGGCTGTAGCCGGGGATAGAGTCAACGGCGTTCCCGGTCTCGTCGAAAAGCTGGCCGCACTCACACTTGTAGTAGTTATACCAGCCCTCCCGGCCGCAGTTGGCGACCTGGGCGAATACAGGGGTCAGCTTGGCGTGCTCGCAGTCGGGCACCACAGGGGTGTCGCCACCGCCAGCGGCGGTGATAGTGATGGAGTAAATAAGGAAGCAATCACCGTTGCGGGAAAGCTGGTAGGAGCCGCCATTTTCCGAAGTCAGCGAAAGCGTATAAGGCGTGGTTTGAGTCGTGTCGGTTTTCACAGAGACAGTGTCAGAAGAGTCGGCGGTGTTCTTGAGCGTCGCCGTCCGCGCCACCGCGGAAAAGCTGGATGTACTCTGCCCAACCATGTTGAAGCTGACCTCGACCTTATCTCCGGCATTAAGGGTAAAGTCAATGACAAACTGGCCGTAGAGACCTTTGCGCTCGGCACCATCGACGGTATAGGTGACTACCGAACCGCCCTTTTTCCGCGTGCCGACTGTAAGCTCGTAGTCGCCAGCTTTGGCTACATACTTCTGGGACTGGCTTGTGAGATTAATGTCACTGGTCGTAGCGTCCCAAGTTCCGCCCTGTTTAGTCGCGGAAAGCTCGGCACGGTCGGTACCGACCGTTTCGGATGTGCTACGCACACCCGAATGGGGCGTGCTGTGGGTGTGCACGGGGGTCTCGGCCTGCTCCGCCCCGGTGAAGGTGACCGCCAGAGCGCTGGCGGGGAGCAGAGAGAGGACCATACACACGGCCAGAAGCATAGAAAGGATCTTCTTCATGTTTTTGGTTCAACTCCTCAATATATTATCGTGTCTTGTGGAAACTCACGGGCTCAAAAACCCCGTTTTAAGGGGGTCCCGCTGTTGCTGGGGGGGGGGG
>JAMPEH010000245.1 GCA_023665245.1 Muribaculaceae bacterium | reverse complement strand
TTGACCGCGACCACTATTCACCCGAAATCAGTGCCGTGGCGGTTGAGGAAGGCATAATGGAGGGCAACCATGAAGCTGATTATTTGCTGTTTATAAACGGCAAGGCGTTTGGCGTGCTTGAGGCGAAACGCGAGGAAGTGGATGTCACTTCTCCAGTAGTTTGTGAGCAGGCTGAATTCTACACCAAAAGCGTTCCGTCATGGTGTCCGGCGTGGTACGAGCCTCTCCCTTTAGCCTACGTGTCCAACGGCAAGGAACTCTACTTCCGCGACCTGCGCGACCCGGAAGGGACATATCAGCCACTGAAATCAATCCACACGCCCAAGCAAATTACGAAACTGCTTGGCATTACTGATTATTATGCAGCATTGCCCAATCTGCAAAAGCGTGGACTCCGCGACTGCCAATATGAAGCGATTACCGAACTCGAAAAGAGTTTCCGTGCCGGTCAAGACCGTGCGCTGATGGTGTTGGCAACCGGTGCCGGCAAGACTTATACGGCTTGTCTGGCAACATACCGTATGCTGAACTACACGCCGATGAAGCGGGTGCTCTTTCTCGTTGATCGCAACAATCTCGGCAAACAGGCCGAAGGCGAATTTGGTACTTTCCGTCTCACTGAGAGCGGCGACCCGCTGAACACTATATTTTCTGTAAACCGACTCAAATCAGCCAACGTCAAGGAAGGCGACCAAGTGGTTGTCTCCACCATTCAACGGCTGTTTTCACTCCTTACCGGCCAACCGATTGAAGATAATGATGACGATGAGGAAGCAACCGAGGATGTACGTGGCGCAGTAACACTGCCGCCAAATCCCAACTTGCCGCCCGACTTCTTCGATATGATTATCATCGACGAATGTCACCGCTCAATCTACGGCAACTGGCGTGCGGTACTCGAATATTTCAGTTCCGCTAAATTAGTGGGCTTGACAGCTACCCCGGTGCCTGAGACGATGGCATTCTTCAACAACAATCGCGTAGTAAACTACACTCTCGAACAGTCGATTGTAGATGGTGTCAATGTTCCCGAGCGCATCTATCGCATAAAGACAAAAGCCGAAGAAGGCGGGGCAATCCGCGAGGGCGACAAATTCCACAAAATCACACGATATACAGGTAAGGTTGAGGACGTGCGGAGCAACGCCGTTGAATCTTACACTGCCAAGGAACTGAACCGCAGCATCATCAATCCGGCGCAGATAAAACTCGTGCTGGAGACTTATCGCGATGCGGTATTTACCGAGATGTTTACCGACCCTCAGCGAGAGCCAAACATGGACTATCTGCCCAAGACTCTGATATTCGCACTCAACGATGCTCACGCCACAAACATTGTGAATATCGCCAAAGAGGTGTTTGGCAGAACCGATGACCGCTTTGTGCAGAAAATCACATATTCCGCCGGCGACAGTAACGCACTGATACGTTCCTTCCGCAACGACAAAGACTTCCGCATAGCGGTGACTGTTACTCTCGTTGCCACTGGAACAGATGTGAAGCCGCTCGAAGTGCTTCTGTTCATGCGCGACGTAGAATCTCTGCCACTTTACACCCAAATGAAGGGGCGCGGTGTCCGCACTATCGGCGATGAACAACTTCGCAACGTAACTCCTAATGCTTTCAGCAAAGATTGTTTCTATCTTGTGGATGCCGTGGGAGTAACCGAACATGAGAAGTCAATCTCGTCACCCAATGACGATACTCCCACACAGATCATAACGCTCAAGCAACTCCTTGAACGAATTTCACACGGCGAGGTCAACGACGATTACCTCAAACTCCTTGCCGGGCGTTTGTCGCGTATTCATAACCGTGCAAAAGAGGAAGAACGCAGCGAATTTGAGCGGCGGGCAAAAGCAAGCATGGCTGATATTGCCTCAAACATTTATCAAGCTCTCGAATCGGGGAATCTCCCTCCCTACAATAACGTAAACGAGCCGAATAACGAGCGCAAGGGGCTTGTGCGCCCATTGGCAGTCCACCCCGATGCGAGAGAATATCTGCTGATACTCAATGCCGGCTTCGTCAAGATTCTTGACCCCGGTGAGGACAATCTGATTGAAAAAGGTTTCTCGCAAGAGGAAGCAATGTCAACCACCAAGGCGTTTGAGGAGTATCTCGAAGACCATCGCGATGAAATCGAGGCTCTGAGGATAATCTACAATAACACCGGTGAACCCCTTACATATCCGATGCTCAAAGATTTGCAGACGAAACTCAAAATGGTTAACCATAAGTTCAACGTCTCGCAACTCTGGAACAACTATTCCATCCTCAACCCTAAGGCCGTTCAGAAGTTCTCAACCAAAGATGAGAAAGATGCCTTGACCAACATTATCCAGTTGGTGCGCTATGCCATGCACATCACCCCCGAACTTCGTTCGCTCCCCTCAATGGCTGCGCAGCGATTTGAGTTGTGGTGCGGTCAGGCCCAGCGTCCTCTCACCGATGCGCAGAAAGAAATTATCCGTCAGATTGTCAGCTATATCGTCACAAACGGCTCATCGTCGTTGAAAGATGTGCGCGAGTATGACAAGACTGTGGCGGCGCAGATAATAAAAAGTTTCGGCAGTGCCGAATCAGCGAAAGAAGCGATCCTATCACTCTCCCAATTCCTTATCTTCAATAGAAAAGTAGCATAACAATATGGCCATCAACATATCAACACCCCAATCTCTCACAAAGAAAGTCTGGACTCTTGCCACGACTCTTGCCGGGCAAGGCGTTGGATTTACCGACTACATCACTCAGCTCACATATCTTCTGTTCCTGAAAATGGACTATGAGAATGTGGAATTGTTTGAAGAGGAATCAGCACTTCCTGTAGGCTGCCGTTGGACCGACCTCATTGCAGAGAAAGGTGAAGATTTGGTTGAGACATACGAGAAGATTCTCGACACTCTCAGCAAAGAGGACAATCTCATTGGCACTATTTACACCAAGGCTCAAAACAAGATTGACAAGCCGGTATATCTCAAAAAGGTAATCGACATGATTGCCGAAGAAAACTGGCTCGTTATGGATGGCGATGTCAAAGGTGCTATATATGAGGGTATTCTCGAAAAGAACGGTCAGGATAAGAAAAGCGGTGCGGGTCAGTATTTCACCCCTCGTTCCCTAATTCAGGCTATGGTTGATGTTACTCGTCCCAAGATTGGAGAAACCGTGCTTGACCCCGCTTGTGGCACCGGCGGCTTCCTCCTTGCCGCCTACGACTACATGAAAGCACAGTCAGCTGACCGCGAGAAGCAGGATTTCTTGAAAAACAAATCGCTGCATGGTGTTGATAATACTGCCCTTGTGGTTACACTCGCCTCGATGAACCTCTATCTGCATGGCATAGGTACAGACCGCAGTCCCATTGAATGTCGTGACTCTTTGGAGAAAGAGCCGGATGTGATGGCCGATGTGATTTTAGCTAATCCTCCGTTTGGCACTCGCCCCGCCGGGTCTGTGGAGATAGACCGTCAGGATTTCTATGTACAGACAAAGAATAATCAGCTCAACTTTCTCCAGCACATGATGCTATCGTTGAAAAATGGTGGTCGTGCTGCCGTTGTACTTCCCGATAATGTCCTTTTTGAGGGCGGAGCCGGCGAAACTATCCGCAAACGCTTGTTGACCGAATTTAATCTCCACACAATTCTTCGTCTGCCCACCGGTATTTTCTATGCTCAAGGTGTTAAGGCGAATGTGCTCTTCTTCACCAAAGGTACACCGACAAAAGATGTTTGGTTCTACGACTATCGTACCGACATCAAGCACACCCTTGCCACAAACCCCATGCAGCGTCATCATCTCGACGATTTTGTGGCTTGCTACAATGCCGACAACATCAATGGCCGCAAAGAAACCTACGATGCCGACACGAATCCGAACGGTCGCTGGCGTAAATACGACGTTGACGAGCTGCTAAAACGCGACAAAACGAGTCTCGACATCACATGGATACGTCAGGGCTGCGATGTTGAAGACGTTTCACTCGCCCAACTGATGGCTGATATAAAGGAAAAGAGTGCCAATATCGCATCTGCGGTTGCTCAGCTCGATGAACTGTTTGCCAAACTTAACATTGAGGAAGACTGATGGACACGAAGAAATTACGCCAAAAGATACTTGACCTTGCAATTCGTGGCAAGCTCGTGCCGCAAGACCCCAACGATGAACCTGCATCGGTGCTACTTGAACGTATCCGAGCCGAGAAAGAACGCCTCATCGCCGAGGGCAAAATCAAACGTCCCAAAAAGGCCAAGGCAACTTCCTCTGAGTCCCATTATCAGAAGTTCGATATACCTGATTCGTGGGTATGGACTACATTAGG
>JAMPEH010000244.1 GCA_023665245.1 Muribaculaceae bacterium | reverse complement strand
CGTTTGTGATGCCCAACAGCGTTGCACAGAGCGGTTCACGCGTGAAAGTAGCTGCCACACAGGTTATCGAAGGAACAGAATACACCACTCCCGAGGTCAACACCGTTGCCACTGACGCAGTCGTAGTTGAGGAAGAAACCCAAGCAAGCGACTCCGTAAACTGATTCAGTCAGAGAGACCAACGGCAGTACCATGCCGCCGCACGTATTGATATTCCCATCAGGGGGCTCCCACTGCCGTTTGCCTATCGTTGCGCGGCGCGGCGCTCCCCTTGACTTGTTATAGCATTAATGAACATTTTTAAACCAATTTTTATTATATTTTAAACAACTACAACCTCCATACTCGAAAATCCTCAACCACAACGATTCATTATGATTGAACGCATAATCATCATTGACAACGTCGATCCCGTCAGTTTCTACGGAGTAAACAATAGCAATCTCCAACTCATAAGGAACATGTTTCCGAAACTGAGAATGGCTGCACGCGGCTCTATCATAAAAGTAATCGGAGAACAGGTTGAAACAGCCGAGTTTGAGAAAAAAATAAAGGAACTTGAGGAATACTGCGCCCGTTACAACACACTGCCCGAGGATGTCATAATAGACATAATCAAAGGCAACGAGCTTCACGAGATGAAGAAAGACGATGTGATCATCTACGGAATCAACGGCAAACCTATCGTAGGACGCACGCCAAACCAGCAACTGCTCGTCGAGACATTCCTGAAAAACGACCTTACATTCGCGCTCGGACCCGCCGGAACCGGCAAGACCTATATTGCAATCGCTTTAGCAGTGAGGGCACTGAAAAACCGCGAAGTAAGAAAGATTATCCTCTCACGACCCGCCGTGGAAGCAGGCGAGAAACTCGGATTTCTTCCCGGCGACATGAAAGATAAAATCGACCCGTATCTCCAACCGCTCTACGATGCACTCGAAGATATGATTCCCGCCGTGAAACTCAAGGAATACATGGAATCAAAAGTGATTCAGATTGCACCGCTCGCTTTCATGAGAGGCAGAACCCTCAACGACGCCGTTATCGTACTCGACGAGGCACAAAACACCACCACCCACCAGATAAAAATGTTCCTTACACGTCTCGGCATGAACGCCAAGATGATTGTAACAGGCGACATGACCCAGATTGACCTTCCGCCCACCACCCGTTCGGGACTCGCCCATGCTATCAAAGTATTAAAAGGAGTCAACGGAATAGGCAGAGTGGAATTCGGCAAAAAAGACATAGTACGCCACGCACTTGTGCAGCGCATAGTCGAGGCCTACGAACGTTGGGACAAAGAAGCCGACCGATTACCACCCGACAAGGAATCCACCGACCCCGGTGACGAAGTCAAAGACACGGAATAATAAAGAAACAACACATATATAACAAAAACCAATCATCATGGCAACAACGCTCGTATCAACCGATTACAATTTCCCTAACCAGACAGCCGTCTACCACGGCAAAGTACGCGACGTCTATACCGTCAACGACGACATAATGGTAATGATTGCCACCGACCGCATATCGGCCTTCGACGTGATTCTACCCAAAGGAATCCCTTTCAAGGGTCAGGTTCTCAATCAAATTGCCGGCTACTTCCTCGACGCCACTAAGGACATCGTACCCAACTGGAAATTGGAATCGCCCGACCCAATGGTAACAGTAGGTTACAAATGTGAGGGATTCAGAGTTGAGATGATTATACGCGGTTACCTCACCGGAAGCGCCTGGCGCGAATATCAGGCAGGATGCCGCGAACTCTGCGGAGTGAAACTACCCGACGGAATGAAAGAGAACGAACGGTTCCCCGAACCTATCATCACTCCCACCACCAAGGCCGACGCCGGACACGATGAAAATATTTCGCGGGAAGAGATAATCGCCCAGGGAATTGTATCTCGCGAAGACTATGAAGTTATGGAACGCTATACCCGACTGCTGTTCCAGCGCGGTACCGAGATGGCAGCCGAAAAAGGACTCATACTCGTGGACACCAAATATGAATTTGGCAAACGCGACGGAAAAGTCATACTTATAGACGAAATCCACACTCCCGACTCATCGCGCTACTTCTATGCCGACGGCTATATGGAACGCTTCGAGCAGGGACTTCCGCAGCGTCAACTGTCAAAGGAATTCGTGCGCCAGTGGCTTATAGAGCATAACTTCATGGGCAAAGAAGGACAACAGGTCCCCGAGATGACCGAAGAATTCTGCAACGAAGTCTCCGACCGCTACATCGAACTCTACGAGCATGTAACCGGACGACGCTTCGAGAAAGCCTCAGAGACCAACCTCGAGCAGCGCATAGAAAAGAACGTTCTCGACTGCCTTAACCGTCTGTCACGCTAATCTTTGATGGAGGTTAAAGCCGAAAAGATAAATCCTTATCGCGACGACCTGCGCCCGAAAACGGCGCAGGTACGCGATATGTTTGACTCCATAGCCCCTGCCTACGATTTCATGAACCGGGCTATGACATTCGGCATCGACAAGCTTTGGCGCTCGAAAGCAGTAGCCATGATAGCCAAAAACAACCCAAGGCATATTCTCGACATTGCCACCGGCACAGCCGACCTCGCCATAAAACTCGCCAATGAACTCCGGCCCTACAGTGTCACCGGCATCGACCTGTCGGAATCCATGATTGAAATCGGACGCAAGAAAGTGCAACAGTGTGGATTGACCGATATCATAACCTTGATTCAAGCCGACAGCCTCAACATGCCGTTTGCCGACAACACTTTCGATTGCGTGACCGTAGCTTATGGGGTCAGGAATTTTGAACACCTCGACCGCGGATACTCCGAGATGTTCAGAGTTATGAAACCGGGAGCCACGCTGTGTGTCATAGAACTGTCGACCCCCGACTCACCCGTAGTCAAACCGTTCTACCGATTCTACACCTCACGAATAATACCCGCCGTAGGTCGACTCATATCCAAAGATGTAAGAGCCTACAGCTACCTTCCGGAAAGCATTGCTGCCGTCCCTCAGGGCAATAACATGTTGCAACTGATGAAAGATGCCGGATTCAGCGACTGCAACTGCAGGTCTCTGACATTCGGGACATGCTCAATATATACAGCAAGAAAATGAAAGATTTCATAGCCATACTGCGCAGGTTTGTACCTCCCTACAAGAAATATCTGATACTGAACATTCTGTTCAATATCCTTGCGGCATTACTCACCCTGTTCTCTTTTGCCGTCATCATCCCCATTCTTGAAATGCTTTTCAAGGTGAAAGAGGGAACATACGTGTATATGCACATAGGAGAAGCCGGTCAATCGCTGAAGGACGTGGTGTTCAACAACTTCTATTATTTCACCCAGGAAGCCATAGGAATGTGGGGCGAGAGCACCACACTTGCCTTATTGGCACTTGCGCTTGTTGTCATGACCGCCTTGAAAACCGGAGTGACCTACCTAAGCTCCTACTTCGTCATTCCAATGCGGTCGGGTATAGTAAGAGATATCCGCAACTACGTCTATGATAAAATCGTCACCTTGCCTATATCGTTTTTCACATCGGAACGCAAAGGCGACGTAATGGCACGAATGAGCGGTGACGTTGCCGAGATAGAGAACTCTATCATGGCTTCGCTCGACATGATGTTCAAGAACCCGATAATGATAATCGTGTGTCTCGTAACCATGATTTTCATCTCCTGGCAACTGACACTGTTTGTCCTTATACTGCTTCCGCTTGCCGGCATGGCAATGGGGCGCATAGGCAAAAAGCTGAAACGCAAGTCGCTCGAGGGTCAGAACCAGTGGGGAGTATTGATGTCCAACATTGAAGAATGTCTTGGCGGACTGCGCATTATCAAAGCGTTCAACGCCGAAGAGAAGGTAAAACATCGCTTTCACGAAGAGAACCAGACATTTTACCATATCTCCAACAAGATAGCCCGACGTCAATCGCTCGCCCACCCCATGAGCGAATTTCTCGGCACAGTGGCAATCTCGATTGTACTGTGGTTTGGCGGCTCACTGATATTGGGCGGCTACTCATCAATGAACGCGGCATCGTTCATCTACTATATGGTAATCTTCTATAGCATTATCAATCCGGCGAAAGACCTCTCCAAAGCAATGTATGCCATTCAGAAGGGACTTGCCTCAATGGAACGAATAGACCGCATCCTCGACGCCGAGAATCCTATTAAAGACCCCCAAAAACCGAAAGAGATAAAAGAGTTGCACGGACACATCGCCTACAACGACGTGTCGTTTAGTTACGGAAGCCACCGGGTCCTAAGCGACATCAGCCTCGATATTCCTGCCGGCTCCACTGTCGCGTTGGTTGGTCAGAGCGGCTCCGG
>JAMPEH010000243.1 GCA_023665245.1 Muribaculaceae bacterium | reverse complement strand
AGGGCGCCGACGGCGGCGACCAGGCCATGGTGGCCGCGCCCAAGGTGGCGGCCTCGGCCAGCTACTCCGCCGGACTGATGGCGGACGGCGACGTGTGGGTCTGGGGCAGCGGCATCCAGTCGCCCAGAAGGGCCGTGACCAGCGACGGGGCCAAGTTCGTGGACATCCTGGCCTGCGACAGCGCCCTGCTGGCGCTGAGCACGGCGGGCGAGGTGTACATCGCCAGCATCAGCAGCACCGGGCTCTACAGCCTCGTCAAGCGGGTCAGCCTGAGCGCCACCGGGAACAAGAAGGTGGTGCAGATGGCGGGCACCAACGACCATTACCTGCTCCTGACCGAGAACGGCATGGTTTACGGCTGGGGCAGCAACCAGTACGGCAAGCTGGGCGTGGGCAAGGGCTCAGGCACCAGCTCGGACAGCTATACCTACGACCAGCTCCAGAAGGTGGACGGCCTGGTGGGCGGCACCAGCAACAGGCCCCAGCTCCACTCGGTGGTGTCCATCGCCGCGGGCGTGAACAGCTCGGCGGCCCTGCTGACCAACGGGCAGGTGTACACCTGGGGCAACAACGCCCAGGGCCAGCTGGCCACCGGCACGGACAACAGCGCCGGGAGCCTCTGGAACAACAAGGACGTGCCCACGCTGGCGCGGGTGGATGTTTCCGCCGCCGGAGACGCCGGACTGAAGGGCCTGACCTACGATAAGTACCTCCGGGGCGCGCAGAGCGTGTCGGTGGGCGACAGCTTCGTGGCCGCGCTGGCCGATACCAACGCCAACACCGCCGCCACGGGCGACCGGACCGTCTACACCTGGGGCGGCAACAGCTACGGACAGCTGGGCCACGCCGCCGCGGGCAACAAGAGCCTGTATCCCCAGGCGGTGGTGAGCACCGGCTGGACCAACAGCGGCGCCGCCGAGAACCCGGCCAAGGCGGTGGCGTGGAAGAACGTGCTGATGGTCTCCACCGAGGCCGACGAGAGCTACATGACGGGCAAGGTGCTGGGGACCACCGCCAACTACGGTGCGGCGGCCACCACGGGCACCTGGAGCTATACCGGCACCGACGGCGCGGCCAAGACCGCCGCCTTCGCCCAGCCGGAGAAGTTCAGCGACAACGCGAACGGCGAGCACCGCGGCGTGACCGACGTGAAGTACTACCACTCCGATCCCTACAGCAACAAGCTCGACCATGTGGTGGGGCTGGCCTTCGGCACCAACCACGGCCTGGCCCTGCGCAGGGACGGGACCATCTACGCCTGGGGCTCCAACGCCAGCGGCCAGCTGGGCGGCTACTACAACAACGTCCTGGCCGACGACGCCACCGACGACAAGGTGGAGAGCCAGATCTCCAACGGCAACCCGAACTACCGGCCCTATGCCTTCCGGGTGGGCGCGGACGACTACCACAGCCTGTTCGTCAACAACAGCCTGGCCATCGCCGAGACCAGCGGCAGCTACAAGCTGGTCAACGGCGCGGGCGAGACGGATAAGCTGGTCCAGGTCCAGCCCGAAGAGGGCGACGGCAGCCTGAACGGCGTGAGCCAGCAGGCCTTTGTGACCATCCATGAGAACCAGAAGCTCACCGTGGACCTCTCCAAGGTGACGATGAAGTATACCTCCGGCTTCCACCTCTGGAACGACTACACCACCACCGACATGAAGCAGGCGGTGGCCGACGAGAGCGGCAGTGAGACGGGCCGGACCCTCTGGGAGAACATTGACACCACCGGCGTTTACACCGTAGCGGTGTCCGACCCCAACGTGGCGACGGCCAAGGTGGAGAACGGGCAGATCGTCATCACCCCGGTGAAGGGCGGTGTGTACGGCCGGGTAAGCGTGCTCATCAAGCGCGTGGAGACCGAGGCGGCCGGCACGAGGACCGCCAGCAACGGCACGGCGGACTACGGCATCATCGAGCTGACGGTGATCCAGGACACCTCCGCCACCCCCGCGCTGGCGGGCAACACGGCAACCACCCGCGTGGCGGCGCCGCAGGTGGCGGCGGGCGCCGGGTTTGTGGCTTCCCTCCGGGCGGACGGCACGGTGTGGACCTGGGGTTACAACGCCAGCGGCGAGCTGGGCGACGGCTCCACCACCAACAGGAGCACGCCCGTCCAGGTGGTCACCGACGTCTACGGTACTACGCTGAAGAACATCATCGCCATCGCGACGGGGGACAGCTTCACCATCGCGCTGGATAAGTACGGCTACGTCTGGGCCTGGGGCGACAACGCCTACCATCAGCTGGGCCAGGGCGACAGCAACACCACCGACTACCACTACGCGCGCCGGGTGCTCAAGGGCGCACAGCCCGTCACCGAGGGCGCCGGTACTGAGGCGGGGTACTATCTGAGCGACATCAAGGCCATCGCCGCCGGGAACGAGTTCGCCGGTGCGGTGGATACCAACGGCTTCGTCTATACCTGGGGCCGCAACAACAAGGGCCAGCTGGGCAACGGCAACATCACCACCAGCACGGTGAGCTACGATAGGGGCTTGCCGGTGCGGGTGCTGGCGGGCAGCACTGCCGCCGGGACCACCCAGACCACCTGGGCCTACGACAACTATCTGCGCAACGTCATCGCCATCTCGGCGGGCGGCGCGTACATGACCGCCATGCTGGACAACAGCTCGGTGGTCGCCTGGGGCGACAGCGAGAACAAGCAGCTGGGCCTGGAGTACAGCTCCAGTCCCACGGTGCCCTACGCCGTCCTCCGGGGCAACAGCCTGACGGGCGTGGAGCGCGAGCCCAGCCGCGCCAACGAGTCCCGGTACCTCCACCAGGTGGTGGGGATGGCCGGAGGCGACATCGTGACCCTCTACCAGAGCGCCAACACCGTGACCGACACGGCGACGGCCGGGAAGCACTACCTCCTGTACTCCGGCAAGCTGACCACCGACCGCTCCGGCAACGTCCAGGAGGGCGTGGAGCGGATCGCCCACCTGACCAAGGGCGACCTGACCACCTACACCAGCGGCTCCGCGCAGTACGAGGCCGCCAAGGGCGACACGACCTTAGCCGACGACATTTACGACATGGCGGCGGGCGACCGCAACGTGGTGCTGGTCCGGGGCGCGGTGGCCGACAGCCAGGTGCTGACCAAGGGCCTGAACCGGGACGGCCAGCTGGGCCAGTCCTACGTCACCGGCCAGATCGACGCGGTGAATACCGGCGTGGATACCGCCACCAACTTCGTCGTGGTCCGCGCGCCCCAGGCCCAGCAGCCGGTGGGCAGCCGCGACCTGGTGACCTTCACCGGGACGACGGCGAGCGTGGCCATCAACGACTATACCACCGTGATGTACCAGGCCGACGGTACCATTTATACTGTGGGCCGGGGCACCAGCGGCCAGCTGGGCGACGGCACCACCGCCTCCAAGAGCCTGCCGGTCCAGGTGGGCCAGGGCAACGCCATCACCGCCAAGGCTGCCTACGCCACCCTGTCGGGCAGTGGGGCCACCACCGTCTATAACGGCGCGGCGGGGACGCTGATGCCCGATTATCTGGCGATGAACGTGGAGGATACGCTGACCATCGACATCTCCCAGGTGAAGTTCCAGTACAGCCAGGGCTTCAACCTCTACAAGGACGCCTATCTCCAGGACCGCAACAGCGCCGTGAGCGACGTTTACATCACCGTGAGCGACGCCACCATCGGCAAGCTGGCGGGGGTGGGCGCCGACGGCAAGGCCGGGGCGACGGTGACCCTGACCAGCGCGGACAAGACCAAGACGGGGGCCACCGACCTCATCATCACCATCCGGGATAAGGCCGGGAACGTGATGGCGGTGGGGACCACCCGCGTGACCTTCTACATCCGCTCCGTGGTGGCCCAGACGATGGTCTCCGCCGGCAACCGCCACTCGGTGGCGCTGGCCGAGGACGGCACGCTCTGGGTCTGGGGCGCCAACGAGAACGGCCAGCTGGGCCTGGCCAACACCGGCGACAACAAGACCAGCTACAAGGAGTATCCCTACCAGCTTACGGTGACCGACGAGACGGGCAGCACGGTGCGCTTCGTCCGTGTGGCCGCCGGTAGCACCTATACCCTGGCGGTGGACACCAGCGGCAACCTGTGGGGTTGGGGCTGGGGCAGCGCCAGCGCGGCCGGGACCCTGCCCACCCGCGTGGACGGCTACATCGACGTGGCCGAGGTGGCGGTGTACGGGAACCGGGGCATCGTCCTCACCAAGGGCGGCGCGGTCAAGACCTGGACGGGCCGCACGGGCGCCGGTACGGCGGCTACCGAGGAGAATGTGGACGTGACGGGCCTGGGCGCCATCAAGCAGGTGGCGGTGGGCGCCGAGCACTTCATGCTGCTGGGCAATTACACCGAGGCCAACGGCG
>JAMPEH010000242.1 GCA_023665245.1 Muribaculaceae bacterium | reverse complement strand
AGTCGCAATACACAATTTCCGAGGGAAAGATTATGTGGGTGGTCTTGTCGTAACACACTTCCAAAGCATGAGGCGGTATCATGCGGTCGAAACCGACCTTCCGGGTAAGGCCCTGAAACTTATCTCCGTCGGTATACTCTGCGCCATACACGTTCATGTCGTGTTCGGCAACCTTCTCCGTATCCGGCGTCACATTGTTGACGGTGCTTTTAGCCGGTTTTGTCTTGGCAAAAGCCGGTGTCGCCATAGCCAGAACGGCAACGAAAGAGAACAAAAGTAATTTGAAATTCATTGGATTGAGGATTAAGTGGTAAGAAAAAATCATAAGTCTTCGGGTTGATGGAGCATCACACGGTATCCGGATTTGAGGTGAACCTTGACAGTGCGCAGTTTCTTTGTAAGGTATTGCGAAACACCATTGATAAGTCCACGCCCGACATCTGACGCTATCTGCGCCCCGGTATTGGTGGAGATGTTGATGGAACTGCCCATGGTGCTTCCCATGTTTGCGCCTATCTCATGTAGGGCGTCGCTCTCCATTGACTCAGGGATATTGATGCCCTGCTGCCCGTCTGAGTCAAAGACCTGCAACTCCACATCGTAGATTGAGCCTTCACATTCTATCGAGGCAATCTCGATTTCGAGACGCTCGCCCTGAACACGGCCACTTCCGACAATGGCTGTATTCCTTGGAATAAGACGGTTGCCAATCCACATCGGCTCAGTGGTGCGCAGTCTTACACTCTCGCCGTCGGTCACGCTCTGGTCTCCGGCGACAACCGCAGAAATGGTGTTCTTGGGCGCAGAAGATTTAATCCCGACCGAGGTGTTGAAAGTGCGGTCGGAAGATGATCCGAGCGATGAAACCACATTATGGCTGACCTGCGTCACCGGCTGGACATTCCGTTTCCCTTTCTCATCGTCCTGCTGAGGGGAGCGGTTGTTGCTGCCATTACCCATGTATTGGGCAGCAAGCTGGTAGGAGCGTTCCATAAGTTCCATTTCATCCGGTTGCCTTGCCTGTTGCTGCGCAAGTGCGTTCTGTGCCTCCAGCTCATCAATTCGGGCCTGCAACTCGGCCATTTCAGTTGCGGTGTTGTTCTCCGGGATATAAAAGTCATTGAGCGAGGCCTGTACCTCCTGATAAACCTGAGCCGAAGTTTCTATCGCTGATGTCTGAGCCACGGTATCCTGTGACTGCTGCGCAAGTGTGTCAAGGTTGGCTATGACCACCTGCCGTTTCTCCCGTTCCTTTGCCACCTCGGCTGCCGCATACTCCTCGGCTTTTGATTTCATGCCGTCGCTCTCGCCCTCAGGGATTTCGGTGTTGAAAGCGTTCCCGGTTTTGTCATCATCCTTTTGCAGACTTGAATACAACAGCCATACAATTACAAATCCGCAGAGTATCGCCGCCGGCATAACGATGACGTACTTCATCATCTTCTGACGGTCAGCCGGATTCTTGGGCTGAAAGAAGCCGTTAATCTTCGCTTTCCATTCCTGCATTGTCATAGACGGACGGGGTTAATGGTTGGACATCATCGTCGGTGCCGGGCAGTTCGAGTGAGCGGATATGCTCCACTTCAACCGCTTTCCGGGAATGCCCGAGCCCCATGCGGTAGCAGGCATGGCCGAACACGAAAAAGGCGGTGAGTACAAATGCGGTCAGCATAAGAGACACGACTGTCACACGTCTGCCGTGAGGCATATTGTCGCACGCTGTTTTCAACTTTGCCGAGAGTTTACCCTTGGGGTTGTGCCACACCCTGTTATATAAGGTGTCTCTCACAGCACGCAGATTGGAGATATGTATCATCGTTTGGTTGTGATTATGTCCTTGTTCTCAAGGATTGTGAAACCCTCTATGATGAAGCCGTTGGGATTGTCGTCGGAACGGGAGACATTGGAAAGCCGGCAACTTGTGACCAGTGTCCTCTCCGTGACATTGCTCTCGCGGATTATCATCTGACGGGCGTAGGTGGTGGCTGTATAGGGATAGCTGTTGAAATCGCAGACAACACTGTCAACCTGCACCACCTGATTTATATTCCCCGCGATTATGCGGTTGTAGTAACCTTTCTCCGAAAAATCAGTATAGTAGTTATAAGCCGATTTGTCGCTGAGAATCAGCGCGCGGTTTATGTTATGTTCTATGGCCGACTTGTCGGGTGAGAGGTTGAAGAACAGTTCATGAAAGCGGCGCACGTGTTCACGTGCCTCGGCGGGGCGGTTCTGCTCCATATCCTGCGACAAGGCAAGCATCAGAGACTTGCCGTTGTCAAGGACATAGATTTTCTCCCGTTGCCTTTCTGCAAAATTGAAAGCCGAAATCAAAGCCACCGACACCACAACGGCGCACATGGCCACGAAGACAATGCCGAACAGACGTATCTGGCGGAAAGAGGACTCAATGTTTCTAAGTGATTTGAACTCCATGATAATTTATTTCTTGAGTAGTTTGCCGGCCCTGCCGATTACGTTTCCGGTGATGCCCCCGGCCACGGATCCCGCGATGCGTCCTCCTGTCGTTGCCGAGCTGTTTATCGCACGGTTATAGTTTCCGGCACCTCCGGCCTGAATAATCCATCCCGCAACCGTCGGTATGGTGAAATATCCGATGATGCCGATGATCATGAATACGAGATATGCGGTGTTGCTGGCATCCAAGTCAACATTCGGATTGTTGGTGAGTTCCGAGATGTCGTTCTGGAGCATCAGCACCTGTATCTTGGCGAGTATGGTGCTGAACAGGTCTGCCACCGGCAACCAGAGGTAGGTCTGAATGTAGCGTTGGATCCACTGTGTCAGGGTTGACTGGAAACCATCCCAGACGGATAATGCGAAGGCTATGGGACCGAGGATGGCAAGGACTATAAGAAAGAATGTCCTTATGGTGTCAATGGCAAGCGAGGCCGCCTGAAAGAGCATCTCCAGCAATTCGCGGAAGAAATTCTGTATCGCCTTCTTGACTTTATACATGCCGCGCTCGATATACATCCCGGCGGCTGTGCCGACTTCCGTGATGCCCAATTCATCTATCTGACGGTCAAATTCCGCATCATCCACAAGGTAGGCGGTTGACGGGTCGCGCATCATCTGCTCATACTCCAGACGGTCCTTTTCCTCGCGGTATTCCTTCATGTCGAGTGTCTGACCCTCCAACATTGAGGCAGTGCCTTGTACTATCGGCGACAAGACAGAGTTGATTGTACCCAATACCACAGTGGGGAAGAACATGATGCAGAAACCAATGACGAAAGGACGGAGCAACGGGAACACGTCTATGGGTTCTGCCCTTGCGAGAGCCGCCCAGATTCTGTATGCCACATAGAACAGCGCACCGAGTCCGGCTATCCCCTGCGCCACCCCGGCCATGTCGCCACACAAGGGCATCATCTCGTCATACAATGACCGCAGAATGGTGTGAAGGTTTGAAAAATCTATTGAGCAAAGCATAATCACCAATATTTTTCAGAACCGTCACCGTAGAGAGCCACAACACGCTCAGTGTCGGCTTTCTTCTTGGCGCGGAGATATGACACGCTGATATTCTTGTTGGTGTAATATGCGGTCAGGTTGTTGAGCCGCTTCATCTCCTTGTAGCAGTCATCCACCACGTCCATCCTGTCCTTGTCGGTCATGGAGAGTGTCGTGATGTTGACCACCTGCTTGAGGTCGCCCAATACACCGTTGGCTTCCTCCAATATCCGGGTGTAGCCTGAGGCGATTGCCGACAGTTCCGAGGCTGTGAAGTTCGGGTCGGTCAGCATCTTCTGGAAATTGTTGACATAGTAGCCTGAGATATTGCCGAGCATCAGTATTGTCTGCTGCACCTTCCGGGCATCGCGGACAAGATTGTTGACTGACTGGAGAGCGTCGTAATATTTCTTCGCCTGCTGGTAAATTTTCACTGTCTCCTGAAAATTCTTAATCATATTCTGGGCGGTAGATGTCTCTTGCACCAATGACTTTGAATTGTTTACGATACTTTGGGCGATGTTTGACGGGTCAATCACCGTCCATTGGGCCGAAGCCCTGCCTGTGCCAAGCATAAGGCACATGGCAACGAGCGGAATCATAAATTTGAGTTGCTTCATAAGAACTTGGTTAAATGGTAATGGAAATTATTTCTCCCTTCTCTCTTTGGCCAACTGCCTTATGGCAGCTTCAACGTTGCCGCCAAGCCGGGCGGCACGGTTCAGCACCTGTACCTTCTCCATTTCCTCAGTGGTGTAGCAGAGATATTCCTCCGGCGACACCTCCGTGGCATAGACAGCGGATTGCGTGCCACCCAAGCCAATCCAGACCTCCTTGTAAAGTCGGTTGGGATTGTTGGCCATGTTGATACTGAGAATCTG
>JAMPEH010000241.1 GCA_023665245.1 Muribaculaceae bacterium | reverse complement strand
GCCATGGTGATGCTCCTGTCGCTGTTGCCCACCGCGGCCTTCGCCGCCGGAGAGCAGACAGCCCTGGAGAACATCGCCCTTGGCGCCGCCACCACCGCCTCCTCAGAGCAGGTGATGGAGGACAACGGCACTGTGGACACCAATTCCGCCCACGCCGTGGACGGCAGAACGAAGGCCAGCCGTGGCAACCAGTGGTCCTCCGAAGATATGAAAAGCGGCACCGCCCCCGGCCAAAACCAGGACCCCCAGTGGCTCTGCGTGGACCTGGGCACGGAATATACCTACCCCATCTCCATTGACCACATCAAGCTCTACTACAACGCCAGAATTTGGCCCCAGCAGTACCGCATCGAAACCTCCGCCACCGGCGCCGAGGGCACCTGGGAAACGCTGGTTTCCGTGATCCGTTCCCCCTATGACGGCGGCGTGAAGAACGGCGACGGCCAGAACATCGCCGACGAGACAGGCAACAGCGCCCCCGCCACCGCCGCCAACACCGACACCATCACTAAGACCTCCACCCCCGGCCTGGCCGCCGACGCCGCCGTGGAGCGCTACGTGCGCGTCTACATCGAGAAGGTCAACACCCTGGCCCCCGGCAACAACGTCAGCCTGGTGGAGCTCCAGATCTTCGCCCCCGTCCAGCCCCTGACGGGCACCGTCCGCAACCTGGCCCTGGGCCGCGGCGAGTACACCAAGGCCTCCAGCACGGAGTCGGAGGACGGCATAGTGGACGGCGCGGCAAAAGCGGTGGATGGCAACACCACCCCCGGCTCCGGCAACCAGTGGTCCTCCGGCGCCATGAAGACCGCCGCCACCACCGCCGACGATGACCAGAACCCCCACCAGTGGCTCTGGGTGGACCTGGGCGCCTCCGGCACCCGGGTGGACAGCATCAAGCTCTACTATAACCGAATGGTTTGGCCCATGGTCTACGAGATTCAGACCACCAACGATGACCCCGATGGCGATGATCCCCTCTGGGTCCCCATCGTCCGGGTGGAGCGTGACCCCTTTAACGGCGGCGTGAAAAACGGCGCGGGCCAGGATATCGCCGATGAGACGGGCAACGGTGATGCCCAACACGCAACCAACACCGACACCATCACCCTTTCCAGCGCCCCCGCCCTCCAGACCTCCCGTTTGGGGCGGTATGTCCGTTTCTATGTGGAAAAGGTCAACACCGAAGCGGGCGGCCATAACGTCTGCCTGGTGGAGATCGAGATCAACGGCGTCAATTCCGCCATCCATGACCCCGTGGACGTCTCCGCCCTTTTGAACAGCGCCACCGCCTCCACCGTCACCGTCTCCGGCTCCGCCGTGACCCTTCCCGCTGCCCCCGAGGGCGGTGTGCTCACCGTGGCGGGCAGCTCCCTGGAAAACGTGGTAGCCAACGACGGTACCATCGGCGGCAAAAACATCCAGGACAAGGACGTTGCCCTCCTGATCCGTGCCTGGGAGGTGGGCAAGGAGAGCGACTACCAGCAAAAGAATCTCACCCTTACCGTTCCCGCCAACAAGAGCGCTTACCCCGCAAACTGGTTCCCCGCCGTGACCAACCCCAACCCCAAGCCCGAGGTGATCCCCGCCCTCCAGGAGTGGCAGGGCGGTGAAGGCAGCTTCACCCTGACCAAGGACAGCCGCATCATCTACAATGACCCCGCCAACGTGGGCCTTTCCAAGGTGGCCGCCAACATGAAGGCCGACCTGAAGGAGATTACCGGCCTGGATCTGAAGGTCCAGTCCGCCGCCTCCGCCACCGCCAAGGACATTTTCATCCAGTCCCAGCCCGCCGATGTCTATGACCTGCGAGACGAGGGCTACGTCATGCGGGTCAGCGGCGATGGCGTCCAGATTTACGCCCCCACCTACACCGGCTGCCTCTACGGCACCATCACCGCCGAGCAGATTTTGTGGCAGGCGGAGGACCACCTCTCCATTCCCAACGGCGTCACCCGTGACTACCCCGCCTACGCCGTCCGTGGCCTGAAGATTGATGTGGGCCGTGCCCCCACCCGCTACCAGTTCCTGGAGGACTACGCCAAAATCATGCTCTGGTACAAGATGAGCGAGTATGACCTCCATATCAACGACACCGAGAACCCCAACGCCAGCAACGCCACCGATTCCCAGAACAACATCGGCTTCCACCGCCTGGAGAGCGATACCTTCCCCAGCCTGAAGCTGATGGACGGCGTGAAAAAGGCCGGCGTGGACGAGGACCTGGTGGATGCCGGCTACTATAACAGCGCCGACGGCTACGGCGGCAACCCCGTCTACACCAAGCAGCAGTGGAAGGACCTGACCCAGTTGGCCAAGGACTACGGCATGCGCCTCCTCACCGAGATCGACATGCCCGGCCACGCCTTGGCGTACAATAAGTACGTGGAGAAGTACCCGGAGGAGGCCGCCGCCGCGGGGGTGAACGGTCCCATCCGCAGCACCGACACCACGAACTTCCGCTCCATCGAGCTGCTGGACCTGACCGGGCCCAACGCCACCAACGCCCTGAAGTTCGCCAAGGCCCTGTGGAATGAGTATACCTCCGACGGCACCATCACCGGCGACGTGGTCCACATCGGCATGGACGAATACTGGCTGGACAGCACCGCCATCCGCAACGCCTTCGCCCAGTTTGCCGACCAGCTTCGCCAGGTCATCCAGAAAAACCTGGGGGCGGACACCAAAATTCGCATGTGGGGCGCCACCAACGGAAAATTCTCCACCGCCACCACCGCCCTCAATACGACATCTGCCGAGCTGGCGAAGACCTACCAGCTTGAGCTGTGGGACTCCGGCGTGGACAACGCCGTCCAGCGTGTCCGGGAGGGCTACGAGGTGGTCAACTGCGAGCAGTCCGCCATGTATAGCTGTCCCGGCCGCCACCAGCGTGACGTGCCCAACGCCGAATACCTCTTCAACTCCTGGGACCCCACCATGTTCGGCAACAACGGCGCCCAGCGCCTGCTTTACGGCGAACCCAACCTCTTGGGCGCCAAGGCGGTCATGTGGGGCGAGCAGACCCAGGAGGGCCTCACCGAGCGGGACATTCACCAGCGCCTCCTCCGTGCCGTCGCCATCGTCAGCGAGAAGACCTGGACAGGCACCCAGCAGTCCGAGGGGACCTTTGAGGACTATGAGCTGCGCGCCGCCCGCCTGGCCGAAGGCCCCGGCACCGCCATCGCCATGACCGTCCCCAGCGAGACTTCCCTGGTGCTGGACTACGACTTCACCAATGTCTCCGCCGACGGCGCCACCGTCTACGACGCCAGCGGCAACGGCTATAACGCCACCCTCACCGGCGGCAGCGTGGAGGACGGCTGGCTCACCTTCGACGGCGCTACGGCGCTGAAAACGCCCCTTACGACCCTTTCTTACCCGTACACCGTCTCCTTCGACCTGATAGCGGGGGAGGGGAACGATGAGGGATCCTCCCTCTTCTCCGGCTACGATGGCCGCATCCAGGTGGCGGGCCACAACGGCAACATGAGCGCCAATGCCGTCTCCTTCATCCGTGACCTGGGCTACGCCGTCCCCACCGGCACTCAGGTGAACATCACCCTGGTGGGCACCTTCCAGGCCACCCGCCTCTACGCGAATGGCGAATTGATGGCCTTCCTGTCCCAGACGGGCAACACCTTCCAGGACGGCGTGGCCTCCGGCGCCATCAGCAGCTACTTCTCCTCCATCCCCTTGCCCTTGGAGACGATCGGCAAGGGCCTCCACGGCGCCATGGCCAACCTGAAGGTCTATAATAAGGCCATGACCGCCGGCGAGGTGGCCGCCCTTCAGGACAATACCGACGACGGCCTGGTCAACGTGGCCCAGAGCGCCGTGGCTGGCGGCAGCTCCTTCCACAGCGGCGACGGCTTTGACGGCCGGGACAACGCCTACCAGCGCACCTCCATCGCCCAAAAGGCGGTGGACGGGGAAGAGGAGGAGATGTACTCCTTCTGGCAGGGCGACCATTCCGACAGCGCCCTCACCGTAGACCTGGGCCAGACCCGTTCCATTTCCCAGGTGGACCTGACCTGGATGTCCGGCGGCGTGGCCAGCGCCTTCAAGCTCCAGACCTCCGCCAACGGCGTGACCTGGACCGATGCCAAGACCATCTCCGGCAACTCCGCCCAGAACCAGACCGTCACCCTGGACAGCCCCGTGGAAGCCCGCTTCCTCCGCCTTCAGCTCACCGCGGGCACCTGCAAGCTGGCCGAGCTGAAAGCCTATGAGCAGGTCACCAAAGACGACCTGGCCGCCGCTTTGGCGGAGGCCGAGCCCGTAGCCGAGGAAAAAGAACTGACCTTCCAGACAGCGGGGAAGGGGACCGCCAAGGAAAAAGCCCTCTTCAGCGCCCTGACC
>JAMPEH010000240.1 GCA_023665245.1 Muribaculaceae bacterium | reverse complement strand
GGGCACCAAGGGCGGCCTGGCCACCGCCGCTCTGGACGGCGTCACCCGCACCGCCCTGGGCGCGGACCTGGATTCCGCCGCCGCCCCGGAGACGACCCTCTACCTGGACAACGGCCAGAACTCCGGCGTCATCATCGATGAGGTAGAGCTGCTCAGCGACGGCCGTATCTCCTTCCGGGTGACCCTCCCTGACGACCCCACCCCCATCACCCCCGGCCGATATGACGTGGACGGCGACGACTACTTCATCAGCCAGAGCGGCGCTTACATCTTCTATGGTTCCACTACCCACCACCATATTACCGTGGCCACCGGGGTGAAGGACGTGGATATCACCTTCGAGGCGGTGGACATGGACCTGTCCGCCCAGTCCCGTAGCCTCTCCCCCCTCACCATCCGTTCCGGCGCGGAGGTGACCATCTCCCTGGCCTCCGCCGGCGACCAGACTGTCACCCTCCTCTCCGGCGCTGTCTACATGCCGGGGATCCAGGTGGAGAGGGGAGGCAGGGCCACCATCCAGGGGGCAGGGGGTACGCTGAACGCCTCCGGCGGCACCGGCGCCCCCGGTGTGGGCAGCGACGCGTTCTCTAGCGGCGGCAGCCTTCACCTGAAGGACCTCCGGGCCACCATTACCGGCGGCGGCGGGTACCAGATCAACAGCGGCGGCACCATCCTGGTGCTCTGTGAGGGCTCTGCCGCCCTGGGTGGCGGCTACCACCAGACCATGGACGGCATCACCCTGGAGAACGTTACCCTGGAGGCCTTGGGCGGCAACAGCGTCCAGGCCATCGCCACAGGTTACCTGGACATCTCCGCCGGGAAGTATATTCCCGGTGGCGATTTGACCATTCGGAACAGCGCCATCACCGCTCAGGGCAGCATTGACGCGGGGGAGCGCCTCACCGTGGAAAATACCACGCTGGCGGTCACGGTAGGGGAGGACAGCCTATATAACGGCGCGCTCAACGCCACCAAGAAAATCACTCTGACCAGTTGCGCCACAAGCATTACAGCCACCAAGACCAACACGGGCATGAACCGCAATACGCCGGACAGCTGCGAGGTGGAGGTGAGGGGAGGGAGCCTGCGCGTTCACAGCTATTTGAGCTGCGTGACGGGCCGCCGGATCGCCATCTCCGGGGACACCGACCTGGTGCTGACCAGCGAGAACGAAATGCCCCTCACCGGGCCGTGGGCGGACGACGGGACCGCCACCACCGGCGGCATTGTAACCCCTGCGGGAGAAGCGCCCGGGGTGTTTCTGCAGGGGGGCTTTACTGCCCGCACAGCCTACCGGGGCACCTACTCCCTGGTAGACGCTGAAAGCGGCGCGGGGCGGTATGCGGAGCTGCCCGCCAACACCCGCACCTTCGTGGTGAGCCTGCCCCGGACGGGGAGCTACACCCTCAAGGACGAGGACGCCGCGGCCAGCGGCCCGCTAAACGTTGCGCTGCAAGGGCTGAACACGATCAATGACATCACCCTCCAGGCCCCCTCCCGGCTGGAGCGCAGGGTGGACCTGAGCCAGGACGCCCACCTGACCCAAAGCGGCACCTACGTTTTGGCGGGAGCCGGAAACGCTTGTGTCACAGTGGATAGCGGGCTCAACGTCACCATCTATCTGGACAATGTGACCCTGGACGCCGCCCATGGGGCGGCGCTGACCATCGGGGCCAACACCACCGCCAGCATCATCGCCAAGCGGGGTACAGAAAACACGCTTTTTGGCGGGGTAGGGTACCCCGCTGTAATCGGCGACACGGGGAGCGTTTTGGCGTTCAGCGGGACGGGAACCGTTGCGGCTGTAAGCGGAGCGGGGGCGGCGGCCATTGACGGGAAGGGAAAGGTCACCATTGAGCAGGTGACGCCGCTGGTGGCGGTCAGCGACCAAAATTCGGCGCTTGTCCGAGGGCAAAACGACAGCGCGAGCTGGTCGGCTTTGGTGGGGGCGGAGCCGATAGTGGCCCGGATCACGCTGGCGGAAGCCTTGAGCGGCAACGGTTTGCTGACCTTGTTCGCTGACGGCGGAAGCCGCCAGGTGGCGGTCCGGGGCGGAGAGAAAAGTTTGTTTATAACCCTGAAAAGCCTTGGGAGCGTAACGTTAGAGCGGTGGGACGGGGCGGCGACGGACCCCCTGGAGTGCGTTCAGAAAACGTCAGAATTCGTCAGGATCGGGTTCAAAACCGTCACGATGGGTACAATAAGTGTCCTGGATCTATCCGAAAAAAGTCACGTTGTGTCCAAAAACGGTCAGTACCGGGTGACAGGCACCACCTCCACCAACACCCTCCGGGTGGCGGCGGGGGTTTCCGCCCATCTTATCTTCGATAACGTGTCGGTGACCCAATTTTGCGCGGCGCCCTACATCGTGGATCTGGGAGCGGGCAGCGTGACCACCATCGAGCTGGCGGAGGGCACCCAAAACCGGCTGGAGGGTTATCCCGTTCCCCAGGCGCCGGAGGCGGCCGCCATCCATGTGCCCGCCACGGCCCGGCTGACCATCACCGGGCAGGGCAGCCTGGTGGTGTCCGGGTGCGCCAACGTGACCACCGTGGGCGCGGGGAAGGACGAGGAAGGCGGCACCATCTCCATCGCCGGGGGCAGCATCACCTTCCGGGCGCCCAGCGGCAGCGGCAACAGCCGGTGGGGCCTGGGCGGAAGAGGCTCCAGCGTGGACATCAGCGGCGGCGTGGTGACCCAGGCGGCGGACTACGGCATGGGCCTGGGCGGCGCCAACGCCAGGGTGACCATCCGGGGCGGCCAGGTCAACTGGCGCACGGCGGGTTCCATGCCCATCGGCGGGGCCCAGAGCACGGTGACCATCGCCGGGGGCCAGGTGACAGTGGATCTGGCCCGGGGTGGCGTGGGCATCGGCGGCGCGGGCAGCCGGGTCACCGTCCAGGGCGGCACGGTGGCCCTCAACGAGCCTGACAGCGGAAACGGCGCTTCGGTGTCCGCGGCCATGGGCGGGGCGGACAGCCGCCTGACCCTGACGGGGGGCTCCATCACAGGCGTTTTGCGCCAGCCCACCTACAAAAATTACGGCGGCTTTGGCGGCACAGACGCCGCCGCCACGGTGGGGAACGGCGTTTCCATCTTCCTGCGGTACCGCCACAAGGACGCGGAGCCGGTGGTGAACACCGCCCTCTTCTCCGGGGCTCAGGCCCAGGCGGCGTTTTTGGATATCCGGCTGCGCAACACCCTGACCAACGCCGAGACGCTGACGCTCCGGCGGACGGGCGACAACAAGACAGTCTCCGTGCCCCTGAAGAGCGGGGACGCGGGGTTTTTCCTGCTTCTGGAGGAAGGGGTCTGGGAGCTGGAGAACGCTTCCGGGGGTTACGGCGGGGCCTATTCCCTCACCCCCGGCGTCACCACCCAAAAGGACGTGACCTTTGACCGCCTGCGGGGGGTCTTCCTGGAGAGCAAGACGGTGACCTATTCCGGCGGTACCCACACCCTGACCGTCAGCGGTCTGCCCACGGGGGCCACGGTGACCTACAAGAACAACAGCCAGAAGGAGCCGGGGGTCTACGACGTGACGGCCACCATCACCACCCCCGCCAAGGCGACCTATGACCTGAACGCCACGCTGACCATCACCAAGGCCCGGTTGACGGTGACGGGGGTGGCGGCCAACGACAAGGTATACAACGGCAACACGGCGGCCACAGGGCGGCTGACGTTCACCGGGGCGGTGGGGAGCGAAAGGCCCAGTCTGACCGCCACGTTCCGCTGCCGGGACGCCAACGCGGGGAGCGGCAAGACGGTGACGGTGACCAACGTGCAGCTGTCCTCCGCCACGGAGGCGGCCCGGTACGACGTGGACGACGTGGACCCGGCCCTTTTGACCACCACCGCCTCCATCACCCCCAAGCCGGTGACCTTTACCATTCCCGCCAGCGCCCTGCGGCAGATGGCGGGCATTGTGGCGCCGGTAGAGCCCAGCTACAAGGAGAGCGGACTGCCGGAAAAGGACGTGGTGGTGACCTACACCAGCCAGAGCGGCGCCGCCACCCAGACGGTACCCTAGACGGCGGGCAGCTACACGGTGACGGTGACGGTGGCCAACTCCAATTACAGCGCCAGCGGGACGGTGACGGCCAGGTGACCATCTACCTGAGCGGGGTGGTGATCGAGGCGGAGGCGGGGAAGGAGGCCGTGGAGCTGAACCACGGCTACACCACCATCCTCCACGCCCGCCAGGGCACCGAGAACCGGCTGATGGGCGGCGCTAGCGCCGCCGCTGTCAGCGCCAACGCCCGAACCGAGCTGGCGGGGGCGGGAACACTGGTGCTTCAGGCGGGGGAGAACGGCACCGTCACCGACGGCGGGCGGCACTTCACGGCCACCAACTAC
>JAMPEH010000023.1 GCA_023665245.1 Muribaculaceae bacterium | reverse complement strand
GCAAATCCGCTAAAAATGTTATTGAATTTGCCGCAAAGTACAACTTGGTTGGGGCAGCTGGATTCGAACCAACACTGACGGAGTCAGAGTCCGGAGTTCTACCATTAAACTATGCCCCAAGCGTCGCGTATTATATAATCATTTTTTCCACATTGCAATCAAAATATTTTGGTTAGTACGAACTTTAATTTAACATTTATTTACCACATATGACGTAATAAGAATACATACCAGTGTAATTGAAACCACTCCTATATCTTTGCGGGTGTGGGGCGTGGTACAATCGTGGTATGCAAACGAAAAAAATTATTTCTGCGCTGGCGTTAGGGGTTTCCCTGCTGGCTGCAAACAGGGCGGATGCCTGTACGGGTATTACCCTGAAATCCCAAGACGGTGGCACGGTCGTGGCACGCACTATCGACTGGTCGGGCGCCGAAATGGATAATATGTACGTAATTATGCCACGTGCCGAAACGCAACAATCTTTGTTGCCGGGGGGTGAAGTCGGCGGTATGCAATTTATCAGCAAGTATGGATTTGTGGGACTGGCGGTTGAAATCCCCCAGTTTGTTGTTGATGGCATGAACGAGGCAGGATTATCTGCCGCCCTGTTCTATTTCCCAGGATTTGGCGAATACCCCGAATATAATCCTGCCGATAAAGATACCAGTATTGCCGATTTTCAATTGGTATCGTGGATATTGTCTAACTTCTCTAAAATCGATGAAGTCAAGGCCGCAATGCAAAACATCAAGGTCATAAATATCGACAGTCGCGCGTCAACCGTACACTGGCGCATAACCGAGGCATCAGGTCGCCAGGCAATACTGGAAATCGTTGATGGCAAGCCTAATTTTTACGAGAGTAAAATTGGCGTTCTGGCAAATTCGCCGGGATACCAGTGGCACCTGACCAATCTGAATAACTACATTAATTTGACATCTGGGACAATCAGTCCGCATAAATTGGGCCTGGGCCAGATGACGTTAAAATCACTCAGTAATGGTACTGGGTTCCGGGGGCTGCCGGGTGACATGACATCACCATCACGATTTGTGCGTGCGGCGTTCTTTTCACAATATTCACGCCCACAAAAAACGACATACGACACCGTTATGCAATCGTTCCATTTGCTGAACAACTTTGACGTACCAATCGGCGCACAATACGCGATTGATGATACGCCGGTGAATATGCCATCTGCAACCCAGTGGACGATTTCAACCGACCTGAAAAATCACATCATATATTATCACACGATGTATGACCGCACGATACGCAGGATTGATTTCAAAAATATTGACTTTGCGAGTGTTCCATTCCAGGCACACCCGTTGGATGCAAACAACGCCCAGACGATTATTGACGCCACCATCAGTGATGTCAGCAATATTCCGTCAATGAAGGATTTGGAACAAATCGCCCAGCAGGTATTCCGCCAATAGAAATATCAAATTGCCTTTTGTGGTTTATGGGTCTATCATTTACCCATAACCCACCAAAAGGAGAATCACATATGAAAATCAAACCGTTTGCAGGTGTTCGCCCACCCAAAGAATTCGCCGACCAGGTCGCATCACGCCCATATGACGTATTAAATTCGGTCGAGGCCCAGGCCGAAGCCGGTGAAAAATCATTACTGCATATTATAAAGCCTGAAATTGACTTTGACCCGATTGCAGACGAACACAGTGAGCAAGTATATGATAAAGCCGTCGAAAACTTTAAGAAATGGCAAGATAACGGTTGGTTGGTTCAAGATGATACAGAAATGTACTATATCTATGCCCAGACAATGGATGGTCGCACACAATATGGTCTGGTTGCGGCAGCAAACGTCGACGATTATATGACTGGCAAAATCAAAAAACATGAATTAACGCGCAAGGATAAAGAAGACGACCGCATGATTCACGTCCGTATCCAAGATGCAAACATTGAACCGGTATTCTTTGCATATCCGGATGTTGATGAAATGAACGAAATTGTTGAAAACATCGTCAAAAACAACGCCCCAGAATATGACTTTGTTGCACCTGATGGATTTGGTCACACATTTTGGGTTATCCGGAACGCGGCAACAAACAAACGCATAACCGAAATATTTGAACAAATTCCGGCGCTCTATGTTGCAGACGGCCACCACCGCACCGCGGCGGCGGCACGCGTTGGCGCCGAAAAACGCGCAGCAAATCCAAACCACACCGGCACGGAAGAATACAACTATTTCCTGGCGGTAATATTCCCGGAAAGCCAATTAAAAGTAATTGACTACAACCGCGTGGTCAAAGATTTGAACGGATTAACCACGGACGAATTCTTGAATAAATTGTCCGAATCATTTGACGTGACCGATATGGGTACAGATATTTACAAGCCATCTAAATTGCATAATTTTGGCATGTACTTGGGTGGGCATTGGTATTCATTGACCGCCAAAACCGGCACGTATAACGATAACGACCCGATTGGCATACTGGACGTGACAGTACTGTCAAACCTGGTATTTGACAAGATATTAAATCTGGGTGATTTACGCACCAGCAAACGTATCGACTTTATTGGCGGAATTCGCGGACTGGCGGAATTACAGAAACGTGTTGATTCTGGCGAAATGGCGGCGGCATTTGCGCTGTATCCGGTGACGATGCGCCAGATTATTGACATTGCAGACACCGGCAACATCATGCCACCAAAAACAACATGGTTTGAACCGAAACTGCGCAGTGGCCTGATAATCCACAAACTGTCATAAAGACAAAATCCCCACATTACTGTGGGGATTTTTATATTTGCAATAAAACCACATGCGATATATAATTATTATGTCATTGGGAATTCCAATGATGGGGTGTGGAAACCTCTGCTTGTGCGTCGAAATATAATATTGGGGCGCGTATATGCGCTGTTTTTTATATTACGATGAAAATAAACTCCTGGCTTCTTGGTCAGGAGGGTTGTGAATAATGCGCCACACGCGCAAAATAAGCACACAATTCACAAGATTGTTTCCAACCTCCTGGCCACCTCAAATATGGGTGGTTTTTCATTTTGAAAAAACAACAGGAGATTGATTTGCAAAAAAATAAATTTTTACTTTATGCCTTTCTGGCAATTGCTACGACTTATATTAGGTCGACATATGCCACCCAATGTCGGGTCAGCAGTGTGACATCAAACGAAACTGGCGGATGCAGTGTTGGGATTTCATACACCGTCTATGACAGCAGTAATAATACAATAATAGCAGATTGGACATCATGTACCGAATGTCACAGTGGTAAAACCTTGCGTCAGTCTGGCAATGTGGATTTAAGCAAATGCGGCAGTTTTACCAATGGCGCCCCCAGCACAACAAAATATATTTGTGGTTCGTCAGGCGGTGGCGGTACCAGTACTTCAAAGTGTGGCTATGACGAAGATTATTACTGTGACGCAGATAATAAAAGTCAAAAATGTCCGATTACGGACGATATAAAAGATTGGATTGACGAAGAAGGATATCCGATTAGTGTGGGGTGCTGTCCACGCGGTGTATACAATAACGATGGTGAAACATCGATATATGATTGCCGCATCGCAACCGATATGTCATATTGCGATAATTCAGGATGTTTTGAATTAACGGATGAATGTTATTACAGTGATAAGTAATTAGAAGTGGCCATCGCCCGCAGGTTGTGGAGATAGATTCATAACAAACATGACGTTTGCCATATATGCGGGCGACAACCATAAATAAAAACACCACCAATTATAACAATGGTGGCTGGAGTTTAAGACCAATATCAAGTAATTGTCGGCTTATTCAATATATTCACCGGACTCCAACCAAGTTGGAGTGTTTAATGTCCCTGCGGACAACTTGATTTGGGGTCTTAATCCCAGCGCAATATCATTGCACCACATAAATTATACTATATGATTTTTTTATTCGCCACAATTTTTATAAAAAAATTATTCTGACGGTCAGCCACACCACCAGAATAAAATAATCCGCAACAAGAAATCCCGCATCCGCGGGATTATTTTCTTTATTTTGCAAAGAACCGGTTAAATACCTTTTCGTTAACGGTCACCGGATATTGCCGTTTCAAAAATGCGTTATAGTCATCCGTCACGTATGTGGATGACATATTTTGCAATTCTGTCTGCATACCTGACATCTTGGCCGTATCAACTGTTGGCATTGTTTCCGTCCCCACATGCAGAACATAAAATGCATCTGTATCTTCGACAATTGAATTTGTACCCAGTACCCCATTAAATGCCGCGTTCAATACCGCAACCGGTGCGCCCGATGCACGTGACACCGTGGCAGATTTCAGGCCCGTCATGTCGGCGCCACCATTTACATCAACCAATATTTCATTGGCACGAATGTACGCCTGCTTTTTCTGTTCGGCATTTTTCCATCCAGATGCCAATTTGGATTTCACACTGTCAAATTCGGCGTTATGTTCTGGGATAACACCGTCAACACGCGCGATAACAAAACCTTGCTTGGTTTCAATTAATTCCGATTCCGTACCTTCATCAATATGGAACAGACGTGAAATCATTGCCGCATTTAAAACATCGTCTTTTGGTGCAGATGTCGCGGTCAAATCATTGAACGATACGTATTTCGCATTATGATGCGCGGCCGCATTGGCCAAACTTTCACCACCAATGATATCATCTTCAACCTTCTGCGCGATGGTAAACGCCGCATCATAACTGTCAGGCTGATCCATTTTGGCGGGCACTAATACATATGACACATTACGGGATTCCGGCACCACCTGTGGATTTTGTGCATAGAAACTGCGCAACTGGTCATCGGTTGGTTCTGTGACATTGAAATCTGCAAACTTCACAGTTGTGTATTCAATTGCACGCTGGGCATGACGTGCATTATACGCAGCCGTTGTCGCAAAGTTTGGTACCTTTAATGGTGCAGACATTGCACCCAACACCATCGAACGCAGAATCTGAGACCGCAGATATTCTGCAAAATCAGCCTCACTCAATCCAGAATTTGCCAATACCGTATCAAACAGATATGCTGAAAACTTTCCATTATCTTGGAATTCTGGGAATTCGCGAATTTCCGACGCGATGCGTTTATCACTGACAACAAAGCCCAAATCATGTGCACGATTTTCAGTCATTTGTTGTGTCGACAATTTTTCCAAAATTTTATCTGTAAACTGGGCCATTGCGACCGGGTCGGCATACAGTTCACGCTGCGCATCACGTGGCATTTCTGATAACTGGCGTGATTTTTCATTACTGAACTGTTGTGCGGTAATCTTGGCATCACCGACACGAACCAGCGCATTATCACTGACTGCGCCACCAAAAATCCATTCGGCAACGCCCCAACCAACAAACGAAAATGCCAAAATCGCAATCAAAATTTTTGCAATTGGCTTTTCTGATGCATTACGTAAATATTCTAGCATTTAATCCCCTTTTGCGATACCATAGCAAAACGAAATCTGAAAAATCAACGAAAAAAGGGGAAAATTATGAAAATAATTGCCGGAAATTGGAAGATGAACGGAACATGTGACGCATTGGCCGCGATGGCAGACGCACTGTGCAATGTTGAAACACAAAATCGCGTTGTTTTATGCGTGCCTTTTACAATGCTGGGTGGTAAATACGACGCATTTGCACTGGGCGCCCAGGATGTCAGCCAACATAACAAAGGTGCATTTACAGGCGAAGTATCGGCATCCATGTTGGCAGCAGCTAATACAAAATATGTAATTGTCGGTCACAGCGAACGTCGCGCATATCACAATGAAACAAATGAAATCGTCCGTGCCAAGGCAACGGCGGCATTAAACAATGGTCTGACACCGATTATATGTGTTGGTGAAACAATGGATGAACGCAACGCGGGCAAAACAATGGAAATCATTGAATCAGGTGTTCGCGAATCGGCCCCTGAAATTGACGGCGATATAATCATCGCGTACGAGCCACGCTGGGCCATCGGTGCCGGCATTACACCAACAGATGACGACATTGCGGCGGCACATACACTGATTGCAAAAACGTTGGCGTCAATGGGCCGCAGCACGACACCAATATTATATGGCGCATCTGTCAAAGGGTCTAACGCCGCACAAATTATGTCAATTGACCATGTTGACGGTGTATTAGTTGGAGGCGCATCCTTGAAACCTGATGATTTCATACCTATAATAACCAGTGTGAAATAATAATATAGTATTAAACGTTTGGGGGCATTATCCGCCGCCCCCATACGCAAAAATAAAGCGCAGGTAGAAAATGGAAGATAAAGACGTACAAATAGACCAAGTATCAATTAATGAGGCCACGACGGAAAAAAGTGACACCACCCAGGATACGCCCCAGCCGACAAAAGACACTGCCAATTGCGGCACCCAGGTGGATGCATTAATTGCCGAAATCAAAGAATTAAACGATAAATACCTGCGTACGGCGGCAGAACTGGAAAACACACGTCGGCGTGCGACACTGGATGCGCAATCACTGGCAACGCGTCGCGCAATGGGCGTTGCTGAAAAAATATTGCCGGTTATGGATGCAATTGATGCCGCACTGACACACAGCCCAGACGACGCCGGTATTCAATCAATGGCACGCGCAATGGAATCGGCATTTGCACAAATTGGCATTACAAAAATAGAATCCATCGGCCAGATTTTAAATCCACAATTTCACAACGCAATTCAGGTCACCGACCGCCCGAATGAAATGAAAGATTGCGCCCCAAATACAATCATTACAGAAATGCAACCCGGATATATGTTTGGCGACGTTGTCCTGCGTACCGCGATGGTTATTGTGTGTAAGTAAACAACGCCCAATCGGGCGTTTTTTTACAGTTGGGTCGCGTTACGTTTTTTCCAATATTCTTCCTGGGTCATATCCAGTTTTATTTCTTTTGTTTTATCCAATCCCCTGTCCGAGATATATTTCCGTACACGGTTCAGAACATCGCACGCATCTTGTTCATGTGGGGCTGTTCCACCTTCTAATAAACCTGTACGATAATCTTTTATTTCTGAATTATAATCCCAGGCTGGCGATAAATTAATCGCATCATCGGCAGGTATAGTATAATAATTATGATTATCCGTATAGGACCCACCATCTGAAAATATATATTTAACATTATATCTAATTTGCTGATGTTGTTCTGGTTTACGGCTTTCCCTATCCCAACCACGCGAAACCAACGTCGACAATTCATCGATACATAATTCTAATTCAGTGGGCTGTCTGTAATTGCCACGGAAATTATGTGGCGCAGCGCAAGATACCCCCGAATTTCCAATCCATACCACATAACCAACATGCCCCGTTCTGGTGTTGATATAATATTCAATACCCAATTTGTCACTTATTCCCGGAATATCCGCAACATATCTATGTTCTTCATATATCGCTGTGGTACTATTGCGGTCCGTATCAGGCATTAATTTATATTCCGTGTCATGGATTTTTACCAATGCATATTCATCATAAAAACGAACATCCATCACGCCTAATTCCGTATATTCGTCAGTCAGACCATATGAGCCCAAACAGACTAATTCCGTGCTGTCAATCGGTCTGTCACACGCCGCCAATGCCAATGGTAATGCCACACCCAATACAAATTTTTTCATATCATACCCCTTTTATATTTATAAATAAAATCGCCAGCAAAAATACTGACGGTTGGAGTTTAAGAACAATTGAGCAATTGCGTGGTTTATTCAATATATTCACCACACCCCAACCGTGATTGGTTGGAATGTTTTTTGCCTGTGACAGGCATGCTCAATGGGTTCTTAAGCCCAATACAGGAATCCCCTGTATCAAGACAATATTATCAAATATGGCATATTAAAACAATAAAAAATCCCGGTATCACCGGGACAAATAGATATTTATTTTCCGCGCATGCGTTGCTGTACTATGTCGATATATTTCGACATCGCACATTCTGCAGTTCCCATTGCATTTGAACGCGCATCAACAACTTTATCCATAAACGCCCGGGCATTTGGATGTTTATCTAAATACTTAATCGGTACGCGCACAACCGCCTGGCGACCACCATAGAATACCTGGTATCCAGAATAACGACGATACGCCACAACGCCATTGACATTTAACAAATACTGAATCATTTCCAGACTCATATAATTATCAACAAAGTAATAATATGCATTACCATTGGTGGCAATAACCGGACGCATTTCCTGGCATGCACGCGCCAGCATTTGAATATCCATATCTGCATATGGGTTTGGCGCATTTGAAACACGACGGGAATTCAAACTGTTTGATATATTCAGAAAAACATTTTTATAATAAATCATTATTGTACCTTTTATTATCCGATACATACTAATACAGAAAAATTTTTAATCAAGACAAAATATTTTTTTGACAACGACAATTCGGCCAGGCACAAAATTTATATCCCCAACCGATGTGTCATTTTCATCATAAATATTGATTCATTGCCAAAATCATCTGTATTATCTGGATGCACACGGTATATCAGCCCCAGTGCCCCGTCTGTAAATTCACCAAATTTATGGCGCCACGTACCGGTGAATCGCAATTCACGATTTTCTGGACGCAAATTCAGATTTGCAATATGCATATCACGCACATCCAAATCAAATTTGCCGGCTGCCGTTTCAATCACATCGTAATCTGCATGCGCATATTGTAAATTGCCACGCGTCACCGCCAGTGGCCGCATTACACCAAAACTGAAATTACCAAAATCCATTTCTGCCGCAAATGCATTGGATGAAACATCCGACATACCCAAAACGAAATCACCGGTCACATCAGATGTCGTACGCGCAAACGTTCCACGCAATGTCAGCGCCAATTTATCCATCGGCGCGATACGCATAACCGTATCAAAATACGTCGTGTTTCCCCCACCCAGATTTAATAATCCACCTGTCTGGGCGCCTAAAATCGTATCAGATTCATACGCCACACCCGCCGACGCAGTAAATCCCAACATATCGCTGCGCCATCCAACATGCGACTGTGCACCTTGGATTGTTCCCAACTTTGCGGGCATAAATTGTGATGTGACAGTCGGGTCATTTTCCAATAATCCTTCGTCCGTTATGGAACCAGAAAAGACACGTCCACCAAACGACCAACGCCCTGCCCCATATTCCGCATCAGATGTAATCGCATTTGATGCCATTGATAAAATCGGATTCGCCGCACCCGTAAAACGCGACACACCATCGGTCAAATAATGCTGATATCCGGCGGCAAAATTCCATGCGCCACGCGAATAATCAAAACTTAAAGAATCCAATCCGTTTAAATTGTCATTATATGCACGCTGACTGCGCATCAAACTGAATCCCAAATTTCCAATTTGCATATGTTCATCCGGCGCATCATAGGTTTTCAAATCGCCCAATACGTCGCCCATATACAGCCCACGACCGCCATCAGATGACAACGCAAATTCATTTTTCCAAACACGCGGCATACGCATTTCACCATCCACACTTTCCAATATATCATAGAACGGCGCACTGATTGTTGCCGCACGTGGCCGGAACGCACTGGACGCACGGAACGCAGTCTGAGTTGCCGCACGCCAATACGCGTCGCCATTTGCCGATACAATTTTATTACCACCATCATAGAAATAAACTTTTGTACCCGGTGTTGTTGCACGTTCCAAATTAATCAAGCCATATCCAAACACTTCTTTGAACACATCCAGATAATCCTGACCTTGCTGCGTCCATTTTGCATTATATTCGTTTGGCATTTCAAAACGTGCCTGTAAATAATCAACCAATCCATCCTTGGTTATATTTCCGCCATCAACTGTCGCCAAATATGGTCCATCGGCGGTTAATGCCAATAATGTAAAGACCTGACTATTGCTTAAATAATCAAATGCGGATTTAATCGAACCCGCCGCCCCCGCCGCCGCAGATGTTGCCATCTGTGCATTTACACCCGTTGCCGCAAAACACCATGGGTCAATATCAGATGTTCCTGTTCCCGCAACACCACAAACACGCGATTGATAAAAAACATCATCATCGGTTGTATCGGTGCCGTTTGTGTCACTCCACCGTGACAGGGTATATTTATTTTTCGGTGTGTATCCGGCAATGGACGTCGCCTGGGACGTGCCGGTACCAATTTGCCCAACCGCAACCACGGACATAAACAAATGTTCCAGATTAGAATATGCCAATGGCGCCGCATTTTCAAACGTTGCCGACAAAACACGATTTGTATAATTTGCATCTGTTTCAAATGCGCCTGTTGAAAATACAACCAATGGTGAAACCAGACTGCCAACATTGCTGAAAAATTTCGCAGCATCCGAACTGGGCAAATCATCCGTACGTGTTGCATCATCCCCAGTGTCCACCACCACACCATCCTGGGTATCACGATTATAATAATCATTAATAAAACTTAACAGTGCGGTCTGATATTGCGCCTGGGTTGTACCGGCCGCCAAGACACTTTCAATTGTTTTTGTATCTGTCGAATACAGTGGCGCGATAATAGACGCATTTGCAATAACATCCGGATGCGAACGACCATTTGTTTGACCATCAGTTCTGAACAATGACGCATTTAACAACGCCTTGTAATTATAATAATCGGCAACATCCGCCTTTTGCGCCAACGTCAAATTATTATCATCACTGATTTTATAAGACAAAATTCCCGCAATCTTGCTGTCAATATACATCATGCCATTAACACTGATATATCCGGTATATGTATCGGTACCGTCTGTTGCCGTAAAGGTATTGCCATCAACCGTTAATGTCAAAGTTTTGCCAAACAAATCTAGCGCACCACCTGTCGCAATAGAAGAAATCGTACCACTGCGCATATCATCTGTGATACCAGTGGGTTCATCCGTCACATCTTTCATTGCCATACCATTACCGGTACGAAGAATCATCATCTGGCCGTTTGGCATAAAACCGAAATAGTCTGCCGATGCATATCCACTGTCGCGGCCACCAACAATTTTCGCCAAAATATCATCATCGGCCAATGCAAACGGATTCTGCACCGCCGTACCAAAACCACCCAAATCCATAGTGCTTAGTATCAAATTGTCTTCGGTTGTATACAGGTCTGTAAATGCTGTCCCTGATTCAGAATTATTAATAATATTGTTAAAATATTTACTGGATAGCGAATTACGATTTGCGGTTGCCAATGCCCCTGTTGACGGATTCGCAATAGACGTCCATACCAACAACGTATCATCCAACGAATTTTTTTCAGCCGACAATTCCCCCACTGGCTTTAACGCGGCATTTATCCCATTTGCTGTCACCAATGCAACATTTGTAGGACGCCCCCCCAGTACAGATTGCGCAGCATCAGATTCATAAGTTCCTAATTTTTCAATTGGCGCCCCTGCCGACGGGAAACGCAACGTACGCATTCCCATATAACCACGCGCCAGCGGCGAATACCCATGCATCATCAGCAAGTAATTCTGGCCACCAGAATTCATCAGGTCAAAATTATCTTTTAACAATGTGATATCTGAAACACCTTCTTGTGTTGATTTTATCACAGAACTGTAATAATTCAGGTTAGCGGTGTAATTCGCCGCCTCAGACGTGGCATTTGGCATTGCCGGTCCGTATGCCAGTTCGATTTTTGCGTCTGCCGCCGACGTAGTGCCATTACCACTGCCATTACCGGTCGGACGATTTCCACCAGAAGACCCGCCATCATTGCCATTGCCCGCATCAAACACATCTGTCAGCAACAGCAGCCCCCCTACAACAACGGCGGCCCCTGCCGCCGCCAACGTCAATTTATGCGTGGACGACAGCCCACTGAACAGCCCCCCACTGCCCTTGGGCTTGGTTCTATTATTATAACTTTTTATTTGCTGGTCACACTTTGAGGCATCTGCGCCATACATTTGCAGAATCTGGGCTGCACGCATATCATTATTCATCAGTGCCGTACACACCAACGACAACCCTGTTGAATCAACATAATTAACATTTGCACCACTGTTGATTAAAATCTGAACCTGTTGAATATCCGCATTTTTTGCCGCCGATAACAACTGGGCTGCGACCATAAAGTCATTTGATTGCGCACGTACAGAAAACGGCATCAAAACCAAGACAAACAATAATAATCTGATGTATTTCATTATAATCATTCTCTCAATTATACTTAAAATAAGTTTACCAGCATCAGATTTATATGTCTAGCAAAAAAACAGCCCGCCATACGGCGGACTGTATCACAACAAACAAAGGAGAAACTGTAATTATCTGCAATAACCACGTCTTGCAACAACAACTGTCACTTGGCCCTTTGCTGTCCAAGATTGTGTAATTGTATCCGGCTTTGCTTTTGTGGCTTCAACATTACCTGCACCATTATTGATAATAACGGTATTGTTGGACGAATTGTTGCCAATAACCACTGCGGCATTTTGATTTGAACCGCAACCGGACGCAACCTGGCCTGCGATGGTATCACGACGTACCGGTACATTATTTGGACGCGCCGGACGCTTTCCTGATTTCTTGACCGCCTTTGGGTTAATGCAAGGGCACTTCTGTTGCAGTTTTGCAATTGAATCAACACCCATTTTCAGACTGTCAATTTCCGTACGATGAACGGCGATACTGTCCTGCAAATCTGAAATATCACTTTCTGCATTATCCATGCGTGATTTCAAATTATTGATTGCCGTTGCATTATTCTGGATACGTGTTTCATGATTCTGAACCACTTCAATAATCTTTGTCTGATTCACAGTCAAAGAATCAACATTTGCCGCAACGTCATCAATACGTGCATCACGGTCAGAATTCCCACTGCAGTTATTCATACCAACAATCAATGCGATTGTTGCGATGACACCTGCACTTAAACCCAACCAATTTTTCTTGAACCAATTTGGCGAAGTAGATGTTGTTGAACCACTTGTTCCTGGTGTACCTGCTGGCATTTTAAATCTCCTTGTTTTCGATTTATTTCGTTTTACTACGACACAAATATAGACAAACATATTTATTTTGTCAAGTGCTAATTACAAAAAAACATAAAAATTAAATAGAAGATGCCTTTTTCACTTTTATCGCCATACGTTTTTTGATATAGTTTTTACAAGAGAGAACATGAAAACACATAAAATAATTTTAGTAATGTGCGGTTTTCTGGTAATTCCGCATGCAAATGGGGCAACCAGTTGTTCCCGCGCAAATCTGACGCGGTGCCTGGATTCTGCCTGCGCAATTAACGTCAGTTCAAATCCGTCGGCCCGATGCCAATATTGCGGCACGGCCAGTGCGGGCACCCCGCCGACTGCGTCCGGGATGCGCAGTGTATCGGCCGGGACATCTGCGAAATATAACCTGACGGACAAGGAATTAAAGTCTGCCCCTGCAGACCCCGGCGACCGATACGCATGGGCCACCGCCAAATGCGTGGCCAAGGTCACAGGCTGTACCGTTGATGATGTCACAGACGCATATGATTCACTGATTGAACAATCATGCAAGGCCGCCGGCATTTCCGCCCAAATGGCAACATTACAGGCCGACGCCCGCAAAAAGAAAACAAAATCATCATGCAGTACCAGTATCCGTTCATGCCTGGTGGATTCGTCAAAATGCGGTTCTGATTGGCGTGCATGCGAAAAAGATGCGGATTTTGATAAATTCTTTTCAACATGCGGCGTAGACGCCACAGGCTGTGATTCTTATCTGGCATCTATCCGAACCGATATGGCCGGCGCCCGCGACAGTGCGATTGCCAGTGCCGCATCCGCGGTCAGTGGCCTGGTCGCCAGTTATAAATCTGCACGCGATGCGAAATTAGCATCCGCCACCGCATCCTGCAAGGATAACGCCAGTCGCGACGCATGTATCGAAAGCGTATGCGCCAACAATATGCGCAATCATTGCGATGTCGGATTTGAAAGCGAACGCGTAATGGCAACCCAATTATGTAAATTCTATGAATTGGCATGCGCGGTATTAAAATAACAAAATGTGGCACAAATGCAAACAATGAACAAAAACGGTCTTTTTAAATATTGTAATCAGTTATCCAATACGACATTATCTGTCGCGCTGGGCGTTTTTATTGCATATAATATCGCGCCGGCATCCGCCGCCGTGGTTCAGCGTACGACACCGGCCGCCACAACTGCGACCACACCGCGGCCTGCGTCACAACGCATGCCGACAATGACAGCGAAACTGGCAACTGTCACATCAAGTACCACAACCACCGATGGCGGTGACACCGGTAATTCTGGTACCACCGACACAACCACCACCACAGATTCAGACGACACACCTGTCCAAGACGCGAACCAGATTATCGAAGATAAAACATCACAATTTGATTCCGTATTAAATACCGCATCAACCGGCGCGACAGACGCATCAACGCAAAGCCTGGCCGACATGATACGTGCCCAGCGTGCCGCACTGGACGCCGCCACATCCGAAGAATTTTCACAAAATAAAACAAATGTTGTCACGGCCGGCCTGTCTGCATGCGACAGTGGCCTGCGTGCATGTATGAAGGAAAAATGTGGCGCCGACTTCTTAAAATGCGCCGGCGACGGTGATACAATCTGGGGCGACAAAATGGATTTATGCCGCCGCAACGTCACATGCAGTGGCGAAGAATATCGCCTGTTCACCACAGAAATCAAGGCCGACCGTGACATGAATTTCCGCATGTCCAGATATCAGGCCGTGATTGATTGCGGAAATTCATACAACGCATGCATCGAAGAACAATGCGGTGCAACATTTAATAAATGCCTGGGCAAGGCCGCAGGTGACGCCGCAATTGCAAAATGCGCATCTATTGCACGCGATTGTACCGAACAGGACAGTGGCCTGGCCGCACGCGCAATGAACGTATTTGCAACCCTGCGCCAGGATGCAGAAAAACAGATAAAGCGTGACGAAGAGCGCCTGTATGAATTACGCGACACAATGCGCAATCGTTGCCAACGTTTGGGCGCATTGTTTGATGAACGCAGTCTGGATTGCGTATTTACTGTTGAATTCTGGGCGGGCGGTTCCCCCAGCACACTGTACGCATCGAAAAAAGCTTATGCGGGTTCAACATTTGATTGCACACAAAACTGGTTTGGTGTTGATATCACAACATTTAAAGAAAACGCATACCGCGAAACACGCGCACAAACATCTGCAACATCTGCATTGTTGGGCTCTGGCCTGGGTATTGCGGTGGGTTCAATTACATCGGGCGCAATTGACCGTGCGGTTGACCGTCACAAGGCAGAACAGGCCGTAAAGAAAGCAGAAAAAGAAGACGAGCAAGCCGATAAAGCCCGCAGTCAAGGCTATGACACAGAAGAACAGCAGGAAGAGTCAGAAGAAAAACAAGACAACGGCGAAAAGCAGTCGAAAAAAGAAGCAAAGAAAGAAGATAAAAAACAAGAATCCAAAAAGGACGAGAAGAAAGACGGAGATAAGAAAAACGACCAGTCCAAACAAGATGGCCAATCTGGCAATACCCAGCAAAATGGCCAAAACACCCAAAATGACAATGGTTCAAACGACACCAGTTCGTCATCCAGTGATAGTGGTGGCTCATCACCTAGCGGCGACAGCACAGGTGGCGCGACACCTGGTGGAAGTGGCGACAGCGGTGGTGGGTCATCATCCGGCGGTGATACAGGTGGCAGTACATCTAAATAAATTCTGGAATGACAATAAATAAACACGGTACAATAATGAAAAAATTATTATCTTTAATCTTTGCAATGTTAATTTGTATCCCTGCCCACGCAGATACATATAACGAATGCGCCAACAAGGTTAAACAAAAATATAACCTGTTGTATGACTTTGAAAATGATTCTGATTACAAGAAAATATATAAAGACTTAGCAAATGCAGAAGCAGATAAATTAAACGCATGGAAAGAACAAGTACGAACATCCGATACCGGTTCTGGTACTCATTGTAATAATGTTCCATACGAATGCAAAACAGGTCAGAAAAATAAAGATTGTGTGCCACAGGGATGCTGGACTTTAATGGCCCAAATCAAAGAAGGCTTATTTTTGGAACAGGCTGCAAAACAACAATTTGAAAATCAAAAAATAAACGAACAATGTGGTAATTCCACAACAGCAAATCCGTCCACATCCCAGAAAACACAAAACATAACGATAACAGTCACTGTTTGGGATGCAAATGCAAATGAATCCGCCATAGGCGCAACCGTTATGCAGAAAGGGACATCAAACGGCGCCGTCACAGATATTAATGGTATTGCAAAATTAACCGTACCAGCCAATGCAACAATCGTCGTATCATATGTTGGCAAGGAAACAATGGAACAACCAGCCAGAGCCAACATGCGATTTGAACTGAAAGACAGTTCAATGCAATTAGACGAAGTTGTGGTAAAAGCCTGTTCATTGGCAAACGGAATAAAAACCACAGCCTGTGAAAACTGTACAGACCCGGACCGATGCTCTATAAGCCAATGTTCTGGCACATGTGTTGTAAAAGAATGCTATACACCATGTTATGAATTAAAGAATAATAAATGCGAACAACAAAAAAATCCCAAGGGCGGTACTTACACATTTGCCAACAAACAATGTACAATATCCTGCAATTCTGGATACAAATTATCCGATAATAAATGTTCACGCGACTGTTTGACCGATGCACAAAAAACAGACCCATTGGCAAAAAAAGCAGAATATGACGACAAAAACGTATGTCAGATAACGGATTGCAACAGCAAAGACGGCAAAAAATACGTCGTTGTCGATAATAAGTGTGTTGAGAAAGAACGTGATTGCACCGATGCAGAATTACAGGCGATGAATATCCCCGGCGCAACGGCGGGCACATGGTCATCCAAGAAAGGCGCCTGCACACCAACCGCATGTGCCGAACCCCAGTACGAGGCAAAGCCAAAGGGTGGCAAATGCGTATCGGTGGATGACAGCAATTGTGACACCAAACCTGAAAATTCAAAGAAATCGCACCAGAAATACGATGAATCCACCAACACCGTTCAATGTATTGTCGACGAATGCAGCGACGGATACCGGGTCGCCGACGACGGCCTGTCTTGCGTTTTGGAAAAGGCATTAAGCAAAGAAGATGCCGAAAAGCGCATGCAGGAATTAAAAGATAATGCCCAGGCAATGAAAGACCGCGAACAATCAACAGAAAACAAACTGTTGGGTGCGGCAGGCATTGGCGCCGTGGGTATCGGCGGCATGAACATTGCGTCCGCCTTGGCAGAAAAAAGCGCGGATGCCGACGCCGAAGAAGATATGAAGGCATACCTGGCAACGTTCCGCTGTGACTATGGCCAGGGCCGCAATATCGTCGGTGGCGAATTGGGAATTGAATTACCGGGCGGCAATGATTTATTAACATACACAACAGAATATAAACAATTGGCCCAGAATCTGAAAATAGACAAAGAAGCCCTGGGCATGACACCCGGTATTGAATCCGAGGTTGTATTTGACAAAGCCGAAACCGGCCTGTACGACAATGTAGGCATTGGCACCCAACCGGGCGCATTTACATCACTGTCACGCGCACTGTTGGATGAAAATGGCGCCGATGCCAAGGCCTGGGCCGAACAGAAAGACGCCACCGCCAGCAAGTTAAAAACAGGATTAATTGTTGCGGGTGTTGGCGCGGTTGGCACACTGGCCGGGAATCTGGCAATAAACCACGGCAAAGATGATCAGTCTGGGGAAATCATGCAAAAATATGAAGGCAAGAAAATAAACATCACCCCGAACAAGATTCCATGTTCACAAATAAGTGGCACAACCGGGTCAGGCTATTCACCAAATTGTCAATGCAGTGGCACAAATGTGTATTTTTCTGAACATGATGGATGCGTACAGTGCGACACAAATGCGCACATGGTCGTCAGTGCCGACCGCACCGCATGCGAATGTGATTCTGCAAACGGATATTTACCAGTTGAAAATGACCCGACACGCTGTGAAAAGCCCCAGACACCACAACCTGAAAATAACACATGCAAAAACATAACCGGATATTACAATCCGCAGACCTGTGAATGCTATCCGAATACAATCCCACAATCAAATATAAACCGTGAAACCGTTTGCAGTTGCGACACTACAAATACACAGCGTTGGAACGCGTTAAGCAAGACATGCGAAAAGTGCAACAAAACAGGGGATTTGCATCCAACAAACTACTGTGAATGTGCCGATGGTGCAACACAAAATGGGAACGAGTGTCGCAAGTCAGAACAACAAACAGAACCAGAAGACAATTCTGTTGTATTTAATGTTGATGCATCTGGCACATTTAAACCCGGCAAAGACGAATTCGAAACCGGCGTTTGCGATAATATTATCAGCCAAATGACAAATAACAACGACTATAAACAACAATTTAACACATGGCAATCGGGCACCGACAAAAATGTTTACGTCCAAATAACCGGTCATACTGATTTCCAGGGTTTCAAGGCAAACACTGGCAAAAACAAACGGGAATTAGATAGAAAATCAAACGAAGCCCTATCAAAAAGACGTGCAGAACATATGAAAACATGTATTGAAAACCATAAATCCACTTTATTTGGCAATACATCTGTCCAGCCACAGTATAAACCAGACCCCACCGGCAAAGGATGGGACGCATGTGATGCAGGCGAAGGCACGGGCGTATATCCCACCAAAACAAGCCGTGACCAGGCGCAGTGTCGCCAAGTCGAAGTTATCATAACATTTGGCCAACCCAAGACAGGCGTCAAAAACATAATACAACAGGTGGCGTCACAGATAAAAATATAATATCCACCATATAATACAACGCCCCCACCACACATCGTGGTGGGGTTTTATCTTTGCAAACCGGGGACCACGAATGTGGGTATTTAATTACAAACACACGTCATCCTAGCCACGGCAATCCATCCATTGCCGCACCACCACCCCGACGTTCGGGCCAGACACTTTTCACGGTCGTCCCCTACGTCAAAAGACGGGTGCTACTGTATCCCTCGGTTTTCCCAGTGCAAGAACATTACAGCCCCCAATGGATACCGGCCGACGCCGGTATGACGTGTACTTTTCAGTTTTCGCACATAATTTAAATCTTGCCGTCACCACGTCGCAGGACGGGGCCCACTGTGTTCTAAATTATCCTAGCACTGGGGATATAGGTGCACGAGACTTTCATATATATATATACTTTTCTGGATTGCCACGCCGCGCTGACGCTTGCTCGCAATGACAATGTTTCTGATTCGGCCCCAATACCACAGTAATCAAAACATAATACCCCGCAACAAAAAAATCGGGGGCATTACTGCACCCCGACGGACACCATTTAAACCTGTTATATTATTCTTGTGCACCTTTATCTGCGCCAGAATCCGTGCCATCATCAGGCTTTGATTCCGGCACGCACGCGCCATATGATTTTGCCACCGGATAATTTTCAATGCACACACTGCCCGATGGAATACATGCCGAATGTACCAATGTTATCGCAGGTGCATCAGATGGCTTGTAATTAATCTGGGCCCGTTTGCACTGATCCAAATCCGTTATTTCCGAACATGCACGACGCCATGAATTGCAATCAACCGCATGTGCCGTTGGCGCAACCGATTCCGGCAAACGCAGATTCCATTTCACATAGAAATCACGCAATGTGCCAATCGTCATAGATTTTCCAAAACTGACGCGTTCCAAGCCATCACCAACACGACAATTAATATTGTTCTTTTCAACAAAGGCCGTGATTGCGGTTGCAACACCACCGGCACCGGCACCAATACCCGCCCCAACCAATGTTGTTTTCAGACGATTATTTTTATCCCCATCCAGCGACAATCTTTCTATAAATTTTACATACTCCAATTCTTGGCCTAAACGTTCCGCACTTATGCAAGTATTAGAGCAAGTATCACCATCACATTTACAATAAATATCATCCCCAGATTGCAAGGCCAAGTCAAAGGGCTTAAAATTACAGCCACCACCTTCTTCTGTTTTAACAATCTTATCTTTGTTCTGGCTCAATCTTTGTGCACACTCTTCTGTAGACACAAACCTATCGTCATCTTTACAAAGCGTAGATAAATTCGGAGAAAACTGAAAGATTTCTTTACCATGTTCATCTGTTATCTTACTCCATTGTGCATCAATCTTAGCATAACAAGCCTGCAAATCTGGCTGAGACTCTATCCTTTTATCTATTTTTTTCCCTGTTCCAGTTTTAACAATTGTTTGATTGATGCAATCAATACTATATTCTACCAGATATATATCGTTAGACACATCGCAAGATTGCTGCGCTGATTTCAACTGTTTATATTTATAATACAGGTCAACTATGGCTTCACACTGATCCTTGGATAAATTGTCCGCATTCGCATCCAATTCAAAATCCAAATATTCATTTAAAATAAAAATTTTTTCTCCACTTTTTAACTCTTCCCACAGCTCTTTACGATGTTTGTTGACATCGCAATCAAATGCGCGATCGCCGTGGCCGGCCAATGCACCGATACCCGCCCCCAGCAATGTACCACCACCGATACCAACAACGGCAACTGTATTCGTATTTTTATACAGCGAAAAACCAAACAAATCCTTGTTGCATGTAAATGTTGTGCCGGCGCGTTCCCATGCCTCGGCCAATCTGTCATCGCCAACCGCACCAAACAGCCAACTGTTTTTAATCGGTGTATCCTTGTTATATGCGGCAACACGCAAATAGCATTCCGCCGTTGTTGCATCCCAACGCGCATAGTGTCCACGTGACCCGTCAACACCCAGATTACCATCATTCAAGGTTGCACCCTGGGGATTCTTTTTAACGATGTTAACACCACCCTGGCCATTATATGCACCAACACGATTATTGTATTCGTATGTTGTCACACCAGAATTTGCCACCGCATCAAACGATGCACCATATGTATTTTTATCTAATAACCAACATGTATTTTCCGCCTGTAATGGGGTCAGGCCTGTCTTGCGCAAAACAAACGCATAGTAATCAGGCTGAACCTTGCGCGCATTAAAATCAAGCCAAACATCCGCCGCCGAATGATATATATTTTCACAATCACGGCGAACCTGGGTTATACACTTTTCAACCTGGACAGAACACAATCCCATCCCATTTACAATAGAATTCCGCAATTCTTCGTTAAACATGTCATTTATGCCACCCGGCAAAGACTGATTAACACACGAATAGACATCATTCATACACTTTTCAACCGTATACTCAGAATTTTTAACACCGCCATCAGGGCATTCCGGCGTTGGTTCATCCGGCGTATTTGGCACATCGGGAACGTCCGGAACATCTGGGATATCAGGATTGGTCGGGATTGTCGGCAAATCTTGGGTCATGTTTCCGGTGGTATTAATCGGCAAAGTCGGCATCGTCGGCATACGTTGCACCCCGGCCGTGCCCGTACGATTCAACCGGTTAACGTTATAGGCCGCACGCCCAGATTCCGCCGCATCCGCCGCACCAATCATCGCCAATGCAGCAATACTGGCCACAGGCATACCAAACATTTTCAGCCAAATTTGCATAAAAATACTCCCTTTCTATCTGTTTTATTATACTATAATCAGGCACTAAAAAAAAGCACTTTTTTACCTAACAAAATATTGACAAATATGTTTAATAGTCTATATTTAAAACATGAGTAAAATTTCAGATTTTTATAAATCTAACAAATACGCCATACTATGGACGGTCGCATATATCGCAATAATGTGGCTGATATTGATGTTCATGTTTAACTTTAACATGTTCTCGGCGGCGCAATGGAAAATGCTGACACATGCACACGTATATGGATTCGCCGGATTCGTATTTGGAATACTAATTTTGGCAGCAATCCCAATGTACGTTGCCACAACCGTATTGATAATCCGCACCCAACAGCCAATCGTCACAATCAACACAACATGCATAACAAAAATATTTAACGCCGTATTTCCGCGCCCTGCGGTACCCACCACCGACGAAATAGCACCCGCCCCCGACGACACCACAACCCCAGAATCAGATACACCCAAATTCCCACCCAATATGCCAAACGAAATGCGCGGCGCATTTATTCGTGCACGCCAGCATATTGACCAATTCAACACGTCTGCATTTAACATCACAGACCCCACAACCGTCCCCACCGATATGCCAAGTGATATAAATACAGACGAACTGCCATTGCCTGTAGATTTTGATTTTGACGATGACCCAGATTCTGATTCCGCAATGCAAATCATAGACACCCCAACATTTACAGACATTGACTTTGGTGATGACGACCAAACTACAGAAATATCAGAACCAGACAATCCGACCGACACCACATTGCCGATTACCCCCAGTCAAACATTTGTAATGCATGATATCATTCAATACCTGAACGACAACGGTAAAATCACCAGCACAAAAAAAGACCTGATATTGACAGACACACACATCATCGCAATTCATGATGATTCCGACTTTTGGATTGCAGACCCTGAAAATTGGTTTGCCGCCGGCAAGCAAAAGCCATCACCAATCATAGACCTGATAAAAGAATCTGCCATCACAGGATTAAAGCCAATAATATACCTGGCCCAGACGAATATAATGGACATAGACAATGTTCGCAACACATGGTCACAAATGGGCGTCATCAGTATCACAGACCTGGACCAATTACCAGCATAATAACACCAGACAATTGTTATCTGTTATTTGTAAAAAACACCCCACCGATTGGTGGGGATTTTTTAGAACTGGATATCTGTACATGTGACGGTTTCAGGATTCCAATCCGAACAATACTTGCTGCGCAGGAACGGCTTTTTAACCTTGGCACATGTTTGATTTGTTGTGCATTTTTTACATACACGGGCATCCCAATCATACGTTGTTGTAATCGTACGTTTCAGGGTCAGATTGTCTGGCAACCGATTTGTCGCACTCATTGCCCTTTGCGCCACAGACATTTTCTCTTCAGACGATTTTAAGCCTGCATCTGCCCCAGTAAACGGCAAAACATAGGTGTCTTCGATGATACCGCCCGAATTTGCACTCATGTCAGCCTTTGCAACGGTCAAATCTGTCATATATGGCACATTGTCTGCATATGCCAGGCGCACGCATGCACCACGACCGGCCTCGCGTCGGGCATCCATTGAATCATCTTCACTCATTTTTACAATGCGTTCACTGATTGTCTTGAAATCGTTGGTCATTTGCGTATTCAAAGAATTATATTTTTTGTAATAATTCTCCTTGGCAACCTGTAATGCGGCAATCGCAATTGTCTGACGCATTTGCTTGGTCAATTCCGGGAAACGGGCTGCATCCGCATTAGCAATAACCGTATTACCTTCTTCATCCACCGTCTTGGTTGCACGTGCACCAACATTTTTACGGGTACCGTTTTTAACTTTCATACCCTGAACCTGGCGCCCTGTCATACAGAATTGAACAGTTGCATCAGATTCAATTGTTTGAATTGCACTGTTAATATTATTCTGCAACGATCCCAATTCAGATTTCATACGTGTTTGCTGGGTGTCACTTAAATTAACACCTGTCTTGGTTAAATAATCTTCCAGACTGGTCAAATTGCCGTTATCATCAAAATCGACCACATCCCAGAATATCAATCCAGACACAACACCGGCCAACGGGACATTGTCACGCAAAACACCATCAGTTATACCATCCGGCGACGCATAACATGCATCATGATTGTAATTGGTGCTGGTTCCTGTCTGATACTGACAAATCTTATATTCGAGGGAACGCGCCCCGATATTATCTTCGATAGCGAGGCCG
>JAMPEH010000239.1 GCA_023665245.1 Muribaculaceae bacterium | reverse complement strand
ACCTGACCCGAATCGAGAATGAGATTGCCAAGCTCCCCGCCAGACTGGAAGCCGCCAAGACCAGACAGGCGGAAACCACCGAGCAGCTTGCCAACGCAAAGACAGAGCTTGCCAAGCCCTTTGCTTTTGAAAATGAGCTGAAAGAAAAGACGGAACGGCTGAATGCCCTGAACATCGAGCTGAACCTGAACGAAAAGGACAGCTCCGTGGTGGATGCCGAGCCAGAGCAGGACGATGAGCCGCCAGAGAAAAAATGCGCCAATCGGGAGCGGTAATCTGCTTTGCACATTTGTATTGCGGAAATCTGGGCAGTATAATAGGTGACGATAAGAAAAATCGGAGGTGAGAAAGATGTCTGATGAGTTTAGATTTGAAACCTTTGTGGATGCCCACGGCAGCATCTTCAACGAATATTTAAGTTCCGTCATCGCAAGGCTGCCCAGAGAAAACGAGGAATACCGTGCCGTGCAGGACGAGATTCAGAGCCTGTATGGGAAATACCCAAAGGTCTTAGGCGTGTTCGACAGCGAGCAGGCGGCGGAGCTTACCAAGGAAGAATGTGCAGCTCTCATCAAAGTGCTGGAGCTGAAAAACCAGCTCACGGATGCAGAGCTGCAATCCATCTATTTCCGTGGATGCTATGACGGCGTGGGGTATCTGAAAAAGGCAGGGATTTTATAACGGACTGACCGAGGAAAGGGCGGCGTTGGCGTGAAGCTGATGCCGCTTTTTACATAGCCGAGAGGTTTTCACACACGGAAATCCCTCGGCTAAATTCATTTTCGGGAGGTGATTTTACCCATTGAGAAGCAACAGACCCTATGTGCAGATTGACCCTGATATGCTGGAGCGGGCAAGGCAGATAGATTTGCTTTCCTATCTGAGAGCCTATGAGCCGAGCAATCTCGTCAAGGTCAAAGGCACGACCAATGTGTACTGCACCGCAGAACACGACAGCCTGAAGATTTCCAACGGCAAGTGGTACTGGTGGTCAAGAGGTATCGGCGGCGTTTCTGCTCTGGACTATCTCATCAAGGTCAGAGATTACGGCTTTGTGGAAGCGGTTGAAGCCCTCACGGGTATCACGGCGGACTGGAAACCGCCGCCTGCAATGCCTAAAAAGGAAGAGCCGAAAGTGCTGCTCCTGCCAGAGAAAAACGCAAATTCAGACCGAGTGACCGAGTATCTTTTCGGGCGTGGCATCGACTATGCGCTCATACAGGAGTGCATTGCCGATGGCGTTATCTTTGAGAGCAGCAACTACCACAACGCTGTTTTTGTCGGCAGGGATGCAGGCGGGACGGCGAAGTATGCGGCTCTCAGAAGTACGCTCGGAAGCCCGTTCAAGCAGGACGCATCAGGCAGCGACAAGCGGTATTCGTTTCGGCTTCTGGCAAGGGAGCCGACAAGCACCGTGCATCTGTTTGAAGCCGCCATTGATTTGCTGTCCTATGCCACCTACCTCAAATGCGAGGGCAAGGACTATAAATCGGAAAACCTGCTCTCCCTGTCGGGCGTGTATCAGCCAAAAAAGGAGCTGGGCGAGAGCAAAATCCCCATCGCACTCTCCACTTACCTGCGGGAAAATCCGCAGGTCAAGACCGTTATCCTGCACTTGGATAATGACAAAGTAGGCAGGCTATGTACCGCCGCCCTCAAAGAACTGCTTGGAAAAGACTATGAAATCGTTGACGCCCCGCCGCCTGTCGGCAAGGATGTCAACGATTTTTTAATGTCCTATCTGGGGATTGCGAGGGCAAAGCCCCACCGTGAAAGGGGGGATGCCCGCTGATTTTTCAAGGGATTTTTCCGCCCAAAGCGACCGCAGCCACAGCAAAATGTAAGACCGAAAGCGAGGAAAGAATGATTGAAAAAGTATGAAGTGACCCTTACCGCCCACTATGAAAAGACGATTTCCGTCTACGCCGACAGCCCCGAAGAAGCGGAAGAAAAACTCAAGACCGTGCTTTTTGGCACCGACCTTGTGACCTTTTCCGAGGAGGATTTTGTCTGCGGCGAAGCCGACATTGCGGACGCAGGCAAGACCGAAGCCGAGGAAGCCGACATCGAGGATGAGTGTCTGGAGCATGAGGGATGTTCGGGCTGTCCGTACTTCTGCCCCGTGTGCGGAGAATGTATGTATGAGGACGCAGATTAAGATATGTCTTACCAAGCACTGAATTTGGCTAACCAAATTCGCTTGTCAGGGGATTCCCCTGATACCCCATGAAAAGAACGGCATCAAAGGATGCAGCCACGCCGTGGGCAATACGGCGACCAGAGAAAGGAGTTTCAAGAATGAGCGAGTTACTGTTCTTTATCATCGGCATCGCCCTCGGCGGTCTGATGGGCGTTATGCTGATGTGCTGCCTGCAGATAAACAGGCTCTCCGACAGGGAGGTGAAGAAAAGTGAGAAACCGAAAGGTGCAGATACTTTTCCGTTTGACTGATGACGAAGCCGAGCAGCTCCATGAGCTTGTGCGGAAGTCTGGACGCTCCAGAGAAGCGTTCCTCAGAGAGATGGTGAAAGGCTATCAGCTCTGCGAGAAGCCCGACCCCGAATTTTATAAAATCATGCGGGAGCTGTCCGCCATCGGCAACCGTATCAACCAGCTTGCGGCGAAAGCAAACGCCCTCGGCTTTATGGATGCCCCAATGCTGAATGAGGAAGCGAGGAAGTGGCATGAGTTTCAAATCGACATCCGAAAGAAATACCTGCTCCCCCGCAGGGCATCGTGATGGCGGTCTGCGAGATATGGGATGTGCGTGGCAGGCTCGACCACCCAATCGACTATGCGGAAAATCCAGACAAGACCGCCAATCCCAGATACACCGAAGCGGACTTGCAGGCGATGGGCGATGTGATGAAGTACGCCACCAACGGCGACAAGACCGAGCGGCAGTTTTTCGTCACGGGGGTCAACTGTGACCCCGCCACCGCAAGGGACGAGATGATGATTGCCAAAGCACAGTGGAACGACAAGAGCGAAATCGTCTGCTACCACGGCTTCCAGAGCTTCAAGCACGGCGAGGTCACGCCAGAGCAGGCGCACGAGGTCGGCGTAAAGTTAGCCGAGCGGATGTGGGGCGGCAGGTTTCAGGTCATTGTCGCTACCCACTTAAACACCGACTGCCTGCACAACCACTTTGTTGTCAACTCCGTTTCCTTTGCGGACGGGAAGCATTACCACGACAACAAAGCCAACCTGCGGCTTCTGCGTCAGCGTTCCGATGAATTGTGCCGTGAATATTCCCTATCGGTCATCGAACACCCAAGCGGCAGGAAGAAACCCTATGCCCTTTACCAAGCCGAGAAGAACGGTCTGCCTACGAGGGATACCGTGGCACGGCAGGCGGTGGATGAAGCCATCTCCAAATCGTTCACGCTAAAGGACTTTGACAGGCAGATGGCGGGGATGGGCTACCGAGTGAGCTTTGACCCCAACCGCAAGTATTGGACGATAATCGGCAAAGGCTGGAAACGCCCCAAGCGGCTCTACAAGCTCGGAGAGGATTACACCAACGAAAGGATAACGGAACGCATCAGGGAAAATTCCTATGCGGTGAAGTTCTCCCGCTTTGCCGAAGCACAGCCACAGGTCAAGGCGTACCGTGTCAAAGGCTCTCTGAAAGATGCAAGGAAAGTCGGCGGCTTGCGTGGGCTGTATCTCCATTACTGCTATAAGCTCGGCATCCTGCCAAAGAAAAAACAACCCAATTATGCACGGCTTCATTATCTCCTAAAGGATGACCTTATGAAGATGGAAGCCATCGCAAACGAAACAAGGCTGCTCTGCCGCAATCACATTGACACGGTTGAGCAGCTCTTGTCCTATAAAGGCTCTCTGGAAACCGAGATGGATGAGCTGACCGAACAGCGCAAGGGGCTTTATTCCCAGAGCCGCAAAACAGACGGCGAAGAAAAAGAAGCGGTCAAGGCTCAAATCTCCGAAATCACAGGGCGGCTGAAAACTATCCGAAAGGAGGTCAGATTATGCGAGGGTGTCCTTGCCCGCAGCGGCACTCTCAAAGAGAAATTAGAAACCATACGGGCAGACGAAAACGGACAGCAAAGAAAGGAGCTGATGAAGCATGAACACAGGCGGCGAAGCGGCGGAGCAAATCGTCCGAATGAGCTTGGAGGGATTTGAGGTCGCTGCCAGAATCACGGGGGCAGGCGCAAAGAACATTGCCATCCTGCTCTATTCCATTCTGAAAGAGGAAAAGAAAACCAAAGGCAAGGCACGGCTGACGAGTATGCTGCGCTCTGGCAAGGAGCTGAAAGTCTTTACCGTCAGGAACGGCGACTTGCAGAAGTTCACGCAGGAAGCGAAGAAATACGGCGTACTCTACTGCGTCCTTGCAGA
>JAMPEH010000238.1 GCA_023665245.1 Muribaculaceae bacterium | reverse complement strand
CGGAAAAGTCACCTAAAAAATTGCGTTGGAGCATCGTTGCGCGGCTTCAAAACACTTCCGTGGACGTTATAGAATACCTTTACCGCGCCAATTACGAGCGTGACGAAAAACAGCGCGCGGAATACCAGAAGCGCGCCGCCGTGAGTTTGAACCTCCTTGACTTTTTTACGGAAACGGCAAAGCGCAAGCAGGCAATTAATACGAGGCAGATGGCAATAATTGCAAAGCAGATAAGCGAAGTGAAGCGGATGTTAAGCGGTTGGGTAAAAAGCGCGAAAAAAGGTTGAAAAAGCGGAAACGGTGTGCTAAAATAGACGAAAGGGCGGAAGTTTTCTTTTTCCTGGCTGCGTTCCGGCAATAATAATAATGCAACTAACGCAAAATACCTGACTGCGTCCGGGGGCAAAAATAATGCCGTTGTGTCGTCGACTGCGTACGCGGTACGTCCCGCGCTTCACTCGCCCGCATTTTATTTGCGGTGTTTCCCGAATCCGTCGCGTTCATTGACCGGCGGACTGAAATGATTTGAGATTGAAGGGGCTTTCGTCCTGCCTGCCGCTTAGCGGAGGCGAAACAAACTCAACCCGGCGTAACTTATCCGATTGCGGTGTATTTACTGCCACAGGCTTTTTTTAAGCGGTTGAGTTCTTTTGAAAATTCGTTACGGATTTATCGTAATTTCTTGACATATATTTTCAGCGGTAATATAATAATTACAGAGTATGAAAAAAACAGGAGGGAGAATATGAAAACAGCTGCAAAAGTGTTTATCATTTTGGGTATGGTATTCGGTTGTATTGCAATTTTGCCTTTGATTTTCGGCGGAATTACATTGTCCAAAATGAAGAAAGCGACAAGCGCATCCGAACTTACCGTTTGGGGCGTGCTTGACATTTTCTTCTGCGGGCTTATCGGCGGAATATTGGTTCTTTGCCTTAAAGACGAAGATTTGGCAAAATAATTTAAAACTTTAATAAAAGCCGACTGCATTGCAGTCGGCTTTTTACTTTACTTTTTATCCTTTATATACGGCTTGATTACTTTCGTCAGCGAACCTACTTTTTCGCCGTCCCTGAAATATTTCATGAGCCCGTTGTTTATTGCCTGCTTGGTTTTGAACTGTGCAATAACTTCGGTTATTTTTTTAATATCCGCTTCGCTTAAATTCAGCGGACACTTTTTCAGCGCGCTTTCAAGCTCGCTTGCGTTTCCGTCCGCGGCTACCGTTTTACCCGAAATTTCGGGCAACAGCTTTATCTGTAACCCTTTTTCGGCTTTCCAGAACGAAACGAGATAGTTAAAGCCCTTATCCTTTGAAACTATAAAAATTTTAGCATTTGAATTTTCGTTTTGCCTTACGATATAGCCGAGGTAGGAGGACAGCTGAAAGTCGAGCGCGTTCTTCCCGCCCGCGTCAACGCACTTGTATTCAATCTGCGCGACGGAGGACTGAATTAAATGCAGGGTGTCGAAGGTCAGCGTGTTTGCGTTTTTGCTGTAAAAAATCACAGCCCTGTCCTCTGCGGAAAGTTTGTTTATTCCCGAAAGAATTTTCGTGTTTTCGTAGTCAATGAGATAAACGTTCATAAAAACTCCCAAGTTAAAACCTTGACTTTCGTCAAGGTTTTTGCTTTATTTTTTGAATATTGCTTGCAGGTCGGAAATTGCCTGCGCGCCGATAGCCGCGCCGTCGCTCAGCTTCTTTGAAACAAGATAGGTTTTGGCGGGAATATGCCCTTCATCGGCGGCTTGGCGCAAAAGGGAGTAGGCGGCTTCCTCGTCTTTTTTTAGAATTGTTCCGTCAAGATAAATCATAGCCAAATCGTACATTGCCTGCAAGTTTCCTGCGGCAACTTCTTTTTTAAGTATTTTTATCTGCTTTTTCAGCTTTCGTTTTTCAAACATAACTCAGTGCTCCGTATTTGTGTAGAATTATTTTTCTATTACTAAATTAATATGCGCCGCAAGCTCCGCGGGCATCATACTTTTAAACGCCGCCATATCCCGCATAAGGTTTTTGTTTCCGCAGTGGAACAGCAAAAATTCGTACGTGCCTTCGCCGTTCAAGCCCAAGCCGCCGAGCTGGAATTCGAGATTTTTGCAGTAGGGGAATACGGCACCCAGATGCCCGTCAATCATTCCGATAATCGAAAAGTCACCCACTTTTAATTTTTCCGTTATGCTTTGCTCGTTTTCAACGTACCATTTCCAGAAAGCGGTCGCGGCTTCCGTATTCATTTCCTTCTTTGCAAACAGTCCGAACATATTTTTTCTCCGAATGTATTTTTCATTATTATAGCACGCCCGACGCAAAACGGCAAGGGTTTTTTACGGCTATTATTTCACGCCGTAACCCGCGCTTTCCAGAACTTTTAGTGCGCGGGCGTAGTTTTCCTTTTTTATGAACACGTAGTCGGTATTGTAGGTCGAAATTGCAAAAATTCCTATGCCGTTTTCCGCCAACGGCTTTAATATTGCGGCAAGCACGCCCGTCAGTGAAAAATCCAAAATTCCCCGAACGCGTAACGCTTTCCAGCCGTCGTCGCGCCCAACGGTATTTTGCGGCACGAGAGGAGTGGGGCACACCAACGAATTTTCCCCGTCGGTCTTTCCCATGAAAATGTATTCACCGTTTAAATTCACGCCGGAATAATCTTCAACCTTGCAGACTGAAAAGTCGCAATTAATTTGTTCAATCTCTATATCTTTACCCGTGCCGCCGCAAAGCACGCCGCGCGCAAATGCTTCAAAGGAATACCCGTCCTTGCTCGGGTAGTTGCCCGCGGCGTCAAAAAGACAGGAAGGCACTTCACGTTTTCGTATATTTTTTGCCATGCACGGCGAACAGCCCTTGTCGTGGTTGGCGGGATGAAGGGGACATTTCCTGTCCCTGCACGTGCAAAAATTGCCAGAATTGTTTTCCATAGCGAACTCAATAAAATTATTTGCCTTTTTATTATTGGTAGTAATGATTTTTAATTTAAATTAACGATTATAGGGTAAATTTTACTTATTCTGTCATAATGTCGAGTTGTACCGTTTTGAGTCAATTTATAAATGCCATAAAACACGTAAGTCCACTTGTTGTCTTTTTTAACTTTTACAAAGGTGATTCTATCAGCGGTATTAGAACGACCACACTTTTCTGGTACAATTTCTGTTATTGAATTACCGTTATTTTCAATAATATTAATTTTTTGACCTTTTTCTAAGAATTCTCTATTTTCGTTTTTATCTTTAAATTTATTAAAATTAGAGTAGCATATAAACCAAACATCTGCTTTTCTGTAAGTATCAGCAAAGGTTGCATATAAAGGTTTGAACATGCCAAATTGATTTATTTTATTGCTATCGAAATTTAATAATGTACATAGTTTAGTATAAATTTTCTTTGCGTTTGTGCCGTAATCTGTGCCGCTTAATAATTGTGAAGAAAAAGTATTCGAATAGGTTATGCTATCTTTATTATCAGAGTGTTTCTCGTCATTGGGGTTTAAAATTTCTTTGCGAATTTGATTTATTTTTAAGAGCAACGGCTCTATTTCAATTGAGCTCAATGCTTCGCTAAAAATAATTGTTTGACTAATTTTATTCACTTTACGTAAACATACTCTTTCTGTTGCTGTGATTAATATTTCAAGTGCAATAAAATTTTTATTAAATAGAATTTTTGCTATGTCAGTATTTGTAAATTCCAAGCTGTATGTTTCGCCGTTTTCGACAAAAATTCCTTGTAGTTCATTCCAAAAGTTTTCATGTGTATTATTCATTACTAATCTCTCCTAAAATTATTTAATTTTTTCAATTTTAAACCCTAAATCATCGGCTTTTGCAATAAAATATGGAATATTTAATATGCCCCATTGAGTGCATACATACATATCTCCATCGTTTAAATGCAAAATTTCGTTTTCTTTTGTAAAAAAACGAACATAGTAGTCTGTTCTCTGTTGAGCAATTTCAATATTTTCGACTACACCTATTGAGCCTTGCAAACTTTTATTAAACACCTGCTTTAATTCTTGTCTTGTTATAGTATTATTTTGTTCGATATATGATTTTACAACAGCAAGAACTAATCGATTTTTTAAATAAACATTACCTTCAAATAAATAGCGTGAAGTATCTCTTTTATTTATGGTATTAGGAGTAGAAGGGTTACATTGTAAATTTTCTTCACCCGAAAAATTAATTGAATCATAAAATTTTTTTAGTTGTGATACTTCATTTTCGAGTTTTTTAATTCGTTCTAACATTTCCAAAATTATATTTGCGTAGTCCATATTACCTCCACATTGATTTTAGCATTAGTTTACAGTAAATATATCAAGATGTCAAGCAAATTACAATAATATTTAATGTTTTTAAT
>JAMPEH010000237.1 GCA_023665245.1 Muribaculaceae bacterium | reverse complement strand
GTCTGTCTGTCTGTCTGTCTGTCTGTCTGTCTGTCTGTCTGTCTGTCTGTCTGTTAAGATTGTCGCCGACCCTGTTGTATATGTCAAGTCTTTTTCATCATTTCCTTTGCGAAATTTTACTATTTCAAATTGTTCTGAATTATATTTATCTAAATAGGTAATCGGTACGCCTATATCTTCAAAATAGTCGCAAGGAATATCGGCAACTTTATCAACATTTATTGCATCGTAATTGTCGTATTTAGGATATTCCTCCTCGTGTCCGTAGTAATGTTTATATAAAGTTAATTCTTCGTGCCTTTTGGCAATATCTAAATTAGTGTACCAGCCAACATTTCTAAATTTTACTAGACCTGTACTGCTATCGTAAACACCTTCCGCAAACGTTCTGCCTTCCGATTTATGTATTTTAAAAAATGCATTACCATTTACGAAACCATAACCAAGCCAAATTTTATTTTCTTTTAGTAAATAAAAAATTTCTTTATATGTAATTGCATTTTTACTGCCTATAATAATAAATTTTTTATTATATTCAACAAGCTGCGCAACGTACTCTCTGAATAGCGAAAACGGCGGGTTAGTAACAACAATATCAGCCTGTTTCAAAAGTTCTACACATTCTTCCGAGCGAAAATCACCGTTGCCTTTCAAAAGAGTTAAAGTATTTTCTTTATTATGTAAAAGATATTCAACGTCTGAAAGGTCAACCGCCCCATCGCCATTATAATCTTCAACCTCACTTATTTCAATTTTATACGCTCTGCGGTTATTATTCGGCGTTGTTTTATCTTTTCCTATAAACGATAATTGCGTATAAGCAATAGGTGAACTATCATAGCAAGTAGCAATTAACTTTTTGATACCCAAAAAGTTAAAATTCATAGCAAAATATTTAAAAAAATTACTTTCATAAGGGTCATCACAATTGCATAAAACCACTTGCCCCTTAAAATGTTCCTTATAGTGCCTTAATTCGTTTTCAATATCCGATAGCTGAGTATAGAACTCGTCGTTTTTTGCCTTATTTGCTTTAAGCAAACTGGAATTTTTAGACATAATATCCTCTAAATATTTTACTTATCATAAATTATAACAAAAATAAAAGATAATTTCAAGTATATGATTGCAATAAACGACTTATTTAGCGGTATTACGATAATTTATACTGTTCTACTTTTGATAAAATCAACGTGAGCGATTATAGTAATTTCATAATAATTAAGTAGTTTTTGTGTCCGCTTGTGCTTATCGTGGGGAATGATTATATGCCGCCTTGCCAACTCATCAAGCGGGCAAGCGGTTGTATTTTCGCGGGGCGAAAATCTCCACCGTCAACTTCTTTTCTACGAAAAGTATGACCGCGCTTGACAATTTGACAGCGGCGGCAGTTTGGGCTGGTTAAGACGATAAGCACCCAAGCGAACAACAAAAATATTTAAGGCGCACCCCGCGCAAAAGGAGCAAATCACTATGAAAAACGCAGTTATCTACGCCCGTTTCAGCTCGCAAGGGCAGAACGAACAGACTATCGAAAGCCAAATCCGCAAATGCCGCGAATTTGCCGCTTACGAGGGTTACAACATAATCAAGACCTATTCAGACAAAGCACGGACGGGAACAAACGACAGCCGCCCCGACTTTCAGCGTATGATTAAGGAAGCCGCAAGCGGCGCATTTCAGTGCATTATTGTTTATATGTTTGACCGCTTCGCCCGCAACAGGCACGACAGCATTATGCATAAGGAAATGTTAAAGCAGAAATACGATATTCGGGTTATTTCCGCAACACAGCCAATAAGCGACGACGAAGGCGGCGAGTTCTACGAAATGTTTTTGGAGTGGAACGACGAAAAGTACAGCAAACGCCTTTCAAAGCGCGTACACAACGGGCTTGATACTTGTGTTATGAACGGCACTTATACGGGCGCACGGATAATTTACGGCTATAAGCTCATTGACACAGGCAAAATGGGCAAGAGCGGAATGGTACATAAAGTTGCCGTTGACGAAGAACAGGCGGAAACAGTCCGTTTTGTGTTTGAAGAATACGCCAAAGGCGCGACTAAAAAAGAAATTGCCGCCGCACTCAACGCGCAGGGCAAGCGTTTTCGAAATAAGCCGTTTACGGGCAGAACGTTCGATTTAATGTTAGTCAATTCCAAGTACACGGGCGAGTTCTATTTAGGAAAGCGACTTTGCACTACTATGTTCCCGCAAATCATTGATAAGGCGGTATTTGCACAGGTTCAAAAATTGCTCGCCAAGAACAAGTATTTTGCGGGAGCTAATTCCGCGATAGAGCCGTATTTACTCACGGGAAAGTTGTATTGCGGGCATTGCGGCACGGCTATGATTTCAGACGGCGGCACAAGCAGGAACGGCAAGAAACACTATTATTACGTTTGCAAAAGCCGAAAGAAAGGCACTTGCAACAAGTTGAGAGAGAACAAGGAAACGCTTGAAATGAAAGTTGTCAAAGCCGTGCAGGAGTTTTTAAGCGACGAAAAGAACACGGAAAAGGTTGCTACCGACACGATAAACTACTACGAACGGCGCACGGGCGACAACGGAATGAAAAGCATTGAAACGCGCATAGCCCAAACGCAACAACAAATCGAAGATTTAACGACGGCGTTTATCGAAGCGAAAAACGCTTTACTCCGCGCCAATATCGAAAAGCGAATGAACGAATACCAAATTATGCTTGACACCCTACAAGCGGAAAAATCGCAAATCGTTTTAGAGCGCGGGCGCAGATACACGAAAGACGACATTATTGACTTTATAGCCGAGCTTCTGAAAGGCGACCCCGCCGACGAGGAATATCAAAAGAAAATCATTGACAACCTTGTTTTTATGCTCTACATTTACGACGACGATAAATTTGATATAGTCGGGTACTTTAATATCAAGGTTGATAAATCTATTGAGAAAGTAAGGCTTGAAGAAACGAACGCAGTGCTTGAACGCTTGCGAAACGTTCAAACACAATCAGCCATTGCCAGCCAATTTAGACGCAAATTGAACTAAAATCAATTTGCGCCTTTTCATTTCTCGGTTGCGAAATCCAAAGACCCCCCACTTGCCTTGTTTTTCGTGTAAAAAAAGCTAAATTTATTTGGTATATTTAGTGAAAAGTGCGAAATTTTTAAAATTTTTCCACAATTTATCAAAAAAATATAAAAAACGGGGTTATAACAGTTGAAATTTGGTAGGAGCTGTGATATACTAAAATCGTAAATTTAGTATGTGGTTTGAAGTCACTATACAATATATACGATTTTAGTGGGTAGTTTACGTATGATGAAACGTTACTTTTTGAGTGCCTTTATTGCCGCAACGGTTGCGGCAATTTTTATTTTCAGCGGTTGTGCGGCATTCGCGCAAGGTACGAATACCCCCACTACTTACTCCGTAACCTATATGGACGGCAACGAAGTATTGTTCACTAAACAGGTAGAAGAAAACTCTTATGCGGATAACGTAGTACTGCAAGAAAAGCAGGGTTACGATTTCGTCTGTTGGCGCCTCAACGGCAAAGCCTATAACTTCCAAACTCCCGTTACCCGCAATTTAATTCTCTCCGCACACTGGTCTCTTGAAAGCTATACCGTAACCTTCATAGCGGACGGTATAACCGTTGACACCCGCACCTATACCCAAACCGACGATACCGTAACAGAACCCGCAGTTCCGGATAAATTCGGATATACCGCGGAATGGGGAAGTTATACTTTAAACAACGGTAATATTACCGTTTACGCCGTATATACGCCTATACCCTACGAAATCTCTTTCTACGCAGACGGCAAAGTAATATACACTTCCCTCTACACTTTGGATAACCCAATAATAACCGAGCCCGCCGTACCTAATAAACAAGGTATGACTGGCAGTTGGTCGGAGTATTCATTAACGGGCGGTGATATAAGCGTTTACGCCGTATACGAAAATATTAACTATACCGTAACCTTTATTGCGGACGGCGTAACCGTGGGTACTTGCTCGTACGACGCCACGGACCGAACCGTAACCCCGCCTACCGTTCCCTATAAAGAAGGTTATACAGGCGAGTGGGAAGCTTATACCCTTGACTGTGAAGATATAACGGTTAACGCTATTTACACTCCTATTCCCAACGAGTTCACGGACGGACTTGGTATACGCTACGATTTAATAGATAACGCTTATACTATTACTGGTTATACTGGCAACTCTACCTTTTTAGAGATACCCGCATTTATATACGGGCTACCCGTTGTTTCAATAGCGAACTACGCCTTTTACGGAAGCGTTACTCTTCAAGAAGTAATAATCTCCGATACTATTGAAGTGCTGGGGCTTTTGTCTTTCGGCGGGTGCACAAACC
>JAMPEH010000236.1 GCA_023665245.1 Muribaculaceae bacterium | reverse complement strand
TCCACTCGAAACTATCCTCAAATAAAATTAAAAATTAAAGTGACCACATACTTAAAACTTGAATTTTTATACAAAACCATGAACAATATGGATATTATTTAGTTTTATTGAAAAATATATATTGGAATGTCTTAAGGTAGGAATAGATGCCACCTCCATGTGGTTGGATTACGAAGTATGCAATGGCAGGTGGCATTGATTTTTATGGTAGCTAATAAATTTTATGCTGATTGTATAACTTATTGATTGACTATATTATGATAAAACCAACTTTTCGAAATCAATTTGTAGATGAAACAACGTTGGTTAGGTGTTGTTGGCTCTTGTTGCCGCCGGTCTGTATATATCTGGTATGTGTTTTCTATCTTAAATCATTTCCAGTATGGACCTTCATCGCAGAAGGTTTTTTCATCATTTCATATCTTGTTGCTTTAACAATAGTATGCATTAAACAAAAAAGATATTTAGTATTGGTTAAAATTTATTTTTCAATCATAAGTCTTGGCATAACCCTATACCTTATGTCAGAAGTCCCAAAGTGGCTAAGCCATTAAATAGGATTTTCAGAATAATTCAGTTGCTGTGGGTTTGCAAAACCCACAGCAACTGGCAGGATACTCCCAAGGTGTGGTAACATAAGACCTTCCAGCCATCGGACTTTGAGATCATTTTATATATTTGATGCCATTCCGAATGTAGATCTCGCCGTGCTGAGGATTGTTGATCTGCCGCCCTGACAAATCATATATTGGCGTTGTATCCGACCCGGTATTATCCCCCGTGCCGGGCTTCCATACGCTTGCACCGGGGAAGTCGTTGGTCTCAATTATATTGACGAAATCTCTCCAGCAAGGTGCTTTGGAATAAGCCTCTTTTGCTCCGCAAGGAACAAACAGATTTATATCAGCCAGACTTCCGGGCGAGCCGAAAGGTGTGTATGTCCGCTCCTCCTCAATCTCGCATGTCGGAGGTGTCGGTGATTGACAATATATGCTTTTGATACCCGGATATGTATTTGAAAAGCAACCCCAGCCAAGGGTCTTTATGCTTTCAGGTATGATGACCTCCTCAATGTTGGTGCCGTTAAAGGCCTCATACTCGATGCATTCTATTTTGTCGTTGTAATTTATTTCCTTTATGAATGTACTCTGAAATGCGTTAGACCCGATGACCCTGCAACCCTCGTTGAGTGTGATGGTCTGAAAATCTACGTTCCGGCACTGGCTGAACAATCCGTAGGGGATACGTTCAAGATCCTTAGGCAACCTCACCTCCTTCAGCTGGTGACAGCCCTGAAATGCCATCGGTCCAATTTTCAGGCAATTGTCTGGAAGATACACTTTCGTCAGGGAGGTCGCTACAAACGCCCCCTCCATTATCTCCTCAAGACTTTCCGGAAATTCTATGCCCTCTATCTGAGTGCCGGAAAAGGCATGCACTCCAATTTTTTTCAGTGTGCCGGGAAGTATCGGTGTCGTGGACAGGCTGAAGCAGTCATGAAATGCCTGATATCTTATCTCCTCAAGTCCTTCGGGAAAGACCAGCGGACAGTTTAGGTATCTGTCAAACAGGAATACGGAGGATTCGATTGCACGCAGTTTCGACGGCATGTTTATCTCCTCGAGAGCCATCAGTGCTAAGGCAGCCACTCCGATTCTCTCCACATCCTCGGGCAATATTATTTTTTTTATTTTCAGCAGGAATCCCTGGTCCCATTGAATGGGGTCATAAAGCGCACGGTCCGGTATGTCGTTGTCCTTGATGGATGCCTCTCCAAGATTAAGGCATGTCAGATTTCCATACACAGCGCAGTCCCATATTGTCTTGAAATCGGAAATGTCCATTGGCCCGGCCACTGTAAGCGAGTCAATCCCTGCGCCCCCGTTCGCATCCAGTATTGCCTTCAGTTGTCCGTAGCCGGTTGTCTCTGCCCTGAACGGCTTGGAACAGGATCGCGCAAGCACTGGTTTCTTTACATGGACTTCCACATCCGACAAGGGCAATACACATGCGTTTTCAGGAAGGCTCAGTATTCTGCGGCTGCCTGAAATGAGATCTGAGTAGTCCGGTTGTGAGACATTTGTCGATGGAATGCCGCCATAAGCAAGCACAGACGACAAGGCCATCATGACGAGTAAGTTTAATTTCATGTCAATAAGATATTGTAGCTGCACAGGATAGGGAAAAGATGCCTATCCCATGCAGTGTAGAGCAATTGTATGCATTATGATTAGCTGGTTCATTTAAAGAATCTGTCTGATGACAAACCATAACCTAAACCATGACCAATTATTTTTTGATGAATTTAAACACGTCAATCTGATTATTGTCCTGATACACCGCGATTGAATAAATACCATCAGGCAGATTTGATATCCCTATTTGATTGCCCGGCAGAGATGCATTCTGTACCGGCATCAATCCAGTGCTGAGATTCTGTATCGTATATGAGATATCCGAGTAGTTGGAATAATTATCAAGACCTGTAATCTGAATATACCCTCCCTTATTAGATAGCGACAGTGACATTGGTGAAGAATATCCTATTGCCGGAATCGGTACAGTGTTGCTTCTCGAATATCCGTTTTCGTTATAGCATATCACTGTTATCTGGGTGTCGCATTCCCTGTCAAGGTTTGCCGTGAAATATCCTTTCCGGAAGTCCTTTACCTCGTATTGGAATGGCAGGACCTCCCCCTCCTCAAGTTGCTCCACTATGACCTTTGTGGTGCCCTCAATGTTGGCAATGCCCACATTTACGTCGATAAACCAATCGTCGGTGGAAATTCCCCTTGTGTTTGAGCTCTTTACTCCGCTTGTCTTGCTGTCATACTTGATATATGCCTTCTGCGGCACAAAATCCCGTGTAAAATATTTTGTATCATAGCCATAGCGTGCTCCATACAGATTATCAAATACCTTTTTGCATTTGGTCAGCCTGTATCTTAATCCACCGGAAGTTCCGCGTGCATATTCACTGTGATCATAGTGTAGTTTTAAATCCTCCATGTTCAACACGATGGGCATGTTGTGCAGCGGAGTCGTATAGATGCAATCCCAGCTCCCATCTTTTTTAAGGACTGACAGTGAAATTCCGGATGATGGACCCGACGGAGAGAAGTTGTTGTATTTCTTGCAAAACTGGGTCGATGGCAATTCCTCATCTATTGACATAGGATTTACCTGATCACCGGGATATTGGGAATCTGTAGAAATCGGATATGTATACTGCCCGTCAACGCTTGTTTTGTCAGCTATTTCATTGGAATTGCTTCCGGTATCTGAAAATGTCAGAGAGACCGTACCCTTATATGGAAGGATGTCTTCGGAAGTTCCGGTAGGATGGACATATCCGCTTTTCTCCTGGCCGCTTGGTATCAGAACCTGCCAGTCAAGAGCCTTTTGGAACAGTTCATTCCAGTCGATTCCCGATAAATTACGCATGACATATCCCTTCCCGAAATCATGTGTCAATAATCTTGATATGGGATCATCGCCATCGATCAGAAATCTCAGCGACTTCCCATTTACCCATGTCTTCGGCGCATATACATTAAGAGGCGTGAGCGAAGAACCCAAGTCCACTCTGACAGAACCCTTGGTGGCGTTTTGGAATGCAATGTAAGGATCCGATGTGCCCAGGCTGTACATGATATGTGAAGCAAATGGAATCAGACGTTTCCCTGTAATGTTTAACTTGGATTGCGACACGTTTGCTGTAAAGGTGCTTGTGAAGCCGAGTCCAATGGCTATGTCTCTGAGAGCAACCGTCACAAAATCATATTTATCCATGTCCGGATTTCCATCAAGGGAAAAATCCATCTGGTCTATCACGTTAATGTTGTATTCAATTGTCATGTCCGCATTGTCAAAGATCGAAGTGTCCTCAATCTCATCATGAAACTGTGTCTGGAAGCCTGTGTGATACTCCTGCAGCAGAATGGCTTTCACCATTGAGTTGGGAGAGGACAGTACTCCTGTGAATTGTCTGTTATAATCCATTGTCTCAAAGGTGACTTTCGATAATATGGTCCCCGAGCCTCTTATTGCCCCGATTCTGGCTGTTATGTTTATGGGCAGAGACATGGGGAGTACTTCCTCCCATGTTTTCACCGCATACTCAAAAGCCCCCTGCATTTCGGCGGGCCAATCCCCCTCGTATGTCACAATGAATTTTGATCCACCTTTGATTTCCCGGTAGCCCGGCATTTCAATGAATACGTCCTTGATTGTCTCCGTGGTGTAATTTTCACTGGTCACGGAACTGGTCTCTCTTGCGGAAAAATATTGACATCCCATACACAGGATGCACAATGTGATCATGAATCTTTTCATGGTTTGAAGAATTTAGACTGGTTTAAAGTGGAGTCTGTCTGAT
>JAMPEH010000235.1 GCA_023665245.1 Muribaculaceae bacterium | reverse complement strand
CAGCATCGGCATGAGCGCGCCCATGCTGGACGGCGACGGGAACGCCATCCTGGACGAGAACGGCGACGCGGTCATGCTCGACACCAGCGACGAGAGCCTGTGGGGCGTGCCCGGTTGGGTCTCCGCCGGCGCCGCGGGCGTGGCGGGCTCCGCCATCGGCGGTATCGTCCAGCTCAGGAACTCCATCTCGGTCACTGACCAGCACTCCATCGTCATGAAGTACAACGGCTCCCTGTGGGCCTACGGCAAGAACGGCAACGGGCGCATCGGCGACGGTACCTCTACCTCCACCGATATCCCCGTGCGCGTGGGCGCCAGCTACTTCATCCTGGAGGATTACAACGTGACCATCCGGGAGGGCGAGAAGTTCCAGTTCAACGTGGATCCCAAGATCTCCGCCTTCAACGTGTTCAACAGCGTGGAGGAGGACGCCTCCAACCAGGATCTGGCGTGGTTCGTCTGGGACGCGACGGAGGACTCCGACTGGACTCTGCCCGTGGCGGGTACCGAGACCTACAAGACCTCCTGGAACGAGACGGTCCGGGTGGAATACGAGACTAAGACCGCCGCAGAGGCGGGCACCAAGTACGACCAGAGCGACAAGCGGGCCACCATCACCGGCCTGAAGGCGGGCACGACCTACGTCATCATCTCGGTGGCCAGCGACCCGCTGATCGTGGGCGCGTTCAGGGTCCAGGTCCGTCCGGCGGACGAGGTGACCACGCAGGCCACCGGCGGCAACGTGAATATCACCTCCGACGACCTGACGGTCAGCAGGGACTTCAAGATCGAGGACCTGGTGGACGTGATCGGTCAGGATAACAGCATGCTCGACGAGCTCAACCAGCCCCTTAAGACCGCGGGCGTCTATCAGGCGGCCACGGTGGACGGTGTGGCCGGCAAGAACACCCAGAGCGGCGGCCTGTACCAGGGGATGTACGACTCCTACATCGACAGCGCCACCTATGTGGGCGTCCAGCACAACCGCCAGGATCTCAGCTCCACCCACGGCGACAGCGTGGGCTATCCCAGCGTGTCCTCCGGCAGCAACTTCACCGTTGCGCTGGCCGGCGACGGTACCGTTTGGACCTGGGGCGCCAACGATTACGGCCAGCTGGGCATCGGCACCGTCTACGGCACCACCGCCGCGCCGCAGCAGGTCATCGCCCAGGTGCGCACCGACGACCAGAGCATGCGCACCGTGCGCTATGAGTACCTCAACAACGTCCGCAAGGTCGTGGCGGCGGGCAACTTCGCCTACGCGCTGAAGAACGACGGTACCGTCTGGGCCTGGGGCCGCAACGACGCCGGCCAGCTGGGTCTGGGCACCACCTACAGCCAGTATCAGCGGGTGCCCTACGCCACCCAGATGGTCAAGGGCGGGCAGAACACCAGCACCTACCAGAGCGTGTACCTGCAGGAAATCATCGACATCGCCGCAGGCGGCGCCGACGACGCCCACGGCTTCGGCTACTTCATTCAGACGGTGTACTATAAGCGCCAGGTGCCCGACAAGGAGAACGCGAGCATCAACGTCACCAAGTACTACAACCTCTCCGACAACGCCTTCGGCGTGGGCGACAACGCCAAGAACCAGCTGAGCCTGACCAGCACCGCGCGGTTCAACCAGCCCATCAGCGTCCGGGTGTCCAGCGGTATCGCGGCCCAGGTGGCCATCGGCACCGGTGCCACCGGCTCCATCCTCATCGGTAACGGCACCGTGATGGGAATGGGCGACAACACCTACGGCCAGATCGGCAACGCCACCAACGCCGGTAACCAGGGCATCGCGGTCATGGGCTACCGGGCCATGGGCATCGGCAGCGGCGCGGGCAATGTCTACGCCATCACCTACCTCACCGAGCAGACCCTGAACGGCGGGTATGTCCAGGTGGCCAACTACCACCACACCACCAAGAACCTGGACGGCACCCGGAAGGTGGACAGCGACGTGACGGGCAACGTGTATGCCTGGGGCCAGCTCAACGACACCTTCACCGCCGTGGATACCAACGGCGATCCCATCACCGGCAGCACCAACATCCCGGCGCGGATCACCAGCCATGTGGAGGGCGAGGAGACCCAGCCCGACCGTTACCGCGGCCACGCAGTGGACGTGGGCGGCGGAAGCGTGTTCTACACCCTCAGCCAGGAGGGCGACCTGGTGCTCAGCGGCGTGAACGACTACGGCCAGCTGGGTAAGGGCTCGCTGGCCGAAGGCGGACCCACGGGCGAGTATGTCCTCACCACTGACGGCCGCCAGCTCGACCGGCTCTACACCACTACCGACGCCGAGGGCAACACCGTCATCACCGACCGCATCCTCAGCGTGGACAGCGCCACCGGTGGGTACTTCACCACCGTGGTGGACGGCAAGGGCGACGTTTGGGGCTTCGGTCAGAACAACAAGGGCCAGCTGGGCAGCCAGAGCCTGGGCCGCCCGTACAGCACCGGCGCCAAGGCGGCGCTGGAGGAGTTCGCCATGGACGCGGAGACCTACGAGGCCACCCTCATCCTGGAGGACGACAAGAAAGAGGTGGACGCCACCGGCAAGGACATCGGCCCGCTGGTGACCGACTTTGCGAGCAGCTTCGACCTCTGGATGAATTACACCGTGACCGACAGCGACAAGAACGGCAGCTTCAATCTCCTGAAGCTGGGTTCCCGCGCGATGGACCTGCGCGCCGCGGCCAAGAACGGCTATACCGTGGAGTATAAGACCCTCCAGCAGACCCAGGGCCTCACCGATACGGTGGTCACCGTCTCCAGCGACGGCGTGATCACCCCCGTGGGCTATGGCGAGACGTCTGTCCTCATCACCGTGACCCGCACCGCCGACAAGGCGAGCCGGACCATGCAGTTCAAGGTCCGGGTGGCCAAGCCCTTCGAGGTGGGCTACTACGACCGCACCGAGATCCTCGACCCGGAGACCAAGAAGGTCGTGGATGTGGAGTACGAGCTGAAGGTCAAGCGCACCGCCGAGGCGTATGCCTCCATCGCGGTGGGCGAGGACTACACCCTGGCGCTGAAGGCCGACGGCACCGTTTGGGGCTGGGGCCGGAACACCTGGGGCCAGCTGGGCGTGGGCTACGGCAGCGTGGGCGGTCTGGAATCCACCCCGCAGCAGCTCAAGTTCACCAAGCTTCTGGGCTACAAGAAGCCCAGCAACGTGAACATCGCGGGCCTGGCTGACACCTACACCCCGGCGGAGTACCAGCGCGAGCTGGCCTCGGCGGCCACCACCTCCACCCAGCGCTATCAGGCCCTGCTCAAGTACACCAAGTACTACAGCGAGAACCTGAAGATCGTGAAGATCGCCGCCGGTATGGACTTCGCCATGGCGCTGGACAGCGAGGGCAACGTCTTTGCCTGGGGCCGCAACAACGCCGGCCAGATCGGCAACGGCAGCAAGAGCAACGCCGAGAGCATCTATGAGCAGGTCGTGCCCACGCCCACCCTGGTGGAGAGCTTCCGCCAGCTGAAGGTGGCCGGCGACGACGACGCCCAGGTGCGCATCGTGGACATCTTCGTGGGTACGGTGGAGACCGGCGAGACCGGAGAGAGCTACGCCGCCGCCATCAGCGACAAGGGCGACCTGTTCGTCTGGGGCACGGCCAGCAACTCGGCCCGCACCCAGGTGGGCAGCCAGAACGGCCAGAGCCTGACCCCGTACTACACGCCGGTGAGCGACGTGCTCGACATCGCCGCGCCCAGCCAGGGCAGCATGACCGCCCTGGACCAGGAGGGCCAGCTCATGAGCTGGAACAACGTGAACCTCTCCAGCCAGGCGGTGACCTACATCGAGTCCAACAGTGACGGCTTCCTCCAGGGCAAGTACGCTGGCCAGCGGCTGGTGGGCCTGGACGCCGGTAAGGGGACGACCTACTACACCACCGCCGAGGGCGAGCTGTTCGCCAGCGGCTCCAACACCGAGGGACAGATGGGCGAAGCCTCCGCGGCGGCCCGTCCGGACGGCTATGTCCACATCACCATCCGCGACGACTCCGGCAAGGAGCTGGAGGACCTGCGCGCCGTCAGCGGCGGCTCGGCCACCATGGCCGTGATGGGCGACGGGACCCTGTACGCCACCGGCCTGAACGGCCACGGCGAGCTGGGCCACGACGACACGGTGAATGTGAAGGAGTACCAGTTCGTGATGGCGGGCCAGAGCGCCGAGCGGGACGAGGACGACACCGACGAGCAGTACCTGGCCAAGCAGCACGAGCCCATCCAGAACGTGGTCCACGCCGACACCGGCATGGGCGTGGCCCTGAACACCCGCGACGAGAGCGACGACGGCGCCCAGCGCGGCCTGTCCGCCGCCATCGTCACCGACGGCTCGGTGTACACCTGGGGCAACAACGACTTTGGCCAGATGGGCAACCGCATCATCGGCCAG
>JAMPEH010000234.1 GCA_023665245.1 Muribaculaceae bacterium | reverse complement strand
ATAAGGAGTTTTAGAAAATGACAAAAACAGCAGTGATTTATGCTCGATATTCGAGTGACAGTCAGTCCGAGCAAAGCATTGACGGACAACTTCGGGTATGTGAAGAATACGCACAGCGGAATAATATTCTCATACTCAACACTTATATCGACCGTGCCATGACGGGTACGAACGATAACAGACCCGATTTTCAAAAGATGATAAAGGACAGCGCAAACCGCACGTTCGAGTACGTTTTGGTTTACAAGTTAGACCGTTTTAGCCGAAATAAATACGAAACGGCGATACATAAAAAGACCTTACGGGATAACGGCGTTAAGGTATTATCCGCTATGGAGAATATCCCCGATACACCCGAAGGAATTATCCTTGAAAGTTTACTCGAAGGCATGAACCAATATTACAGCGCAGAGTTATCCCAAAAGGTAAAGCGCGGTATGAGGGAAACTCGGTTAAAGGGAAACTATCAAGGCGGTGGCGTTCCTTACGGCTATAAGGTTGACGGGAGAAAAATCGTCATAGACGAAGAACGAGCCGAGAACGTTCGGTTTATGTACGCGCAGTTTGCAGGCGGCGTATATGTAAAAGATATTATTACGCAGTTGACCGTGAACGGAAAGCAATATAAGGGCAAGCCGTTTGCCATGAATACCGTTTATAACATTCTCAAAAATCAGAAGTATTTAGGCGTATATCAGCACGGCGAAGAAATCGTCGATAATATGTATCCGCAAATCGTTGAACGGGAAACCTTTGAGAAAGTACAGGCGATAATCAATGCTAATAAACACGGAAAGCGCAGTATTGAAGTTGTCTATCTGTTACGGCATAAATTAAAGTGCGGATATTGCGGACAGTCTATTATTGCGGAAATGGGAACAGCACGAAACGGCGAGCGGAAATATTACTACAAATGCCGCGGACGGAAAGCACGGGTAAACGATTGCAAGAAACAAGTCGTACAAAAAGACGTTCTCGAAAAACTTATCATTGACACCACGATACAGGGATTGAGTAAGCCCGAAGTATTACAGAGTGCAGTCAACGGGTTACTGAAATTACAGGAAAGCAAGTTAAAAGTCAACACGGCGTTGAACAATCTATTAAGAGAACAACGGCAAATCGAAACGGCGTTACAAAATCTTGTTACGGCGATTGAAAACGGTATTATGAGCAACACGACGAATAAGCGGTTACATGAGCTTGAACACGAACAGCAGGAAATAGAGCGGCGTATTTTGATTGAACGAAGCAAGACGACGATAAAATATACCGAAAAGGAATTGCGGGAATACTTTGAACAATCGTTACGGTTAGAGCCGCAAATGCTGATTAACTACTTCATTAAAGAAATCGTGCTATACGACGATAAAATCGAAATTCATTACAATAGCCCTATACCGAACAGTCCAGACGACAACGGTCTGGACTTTCTTTTTCACAATATGAAAATTATCAATAACTTGCTTGATACGCTTATGGTTGAAATGTATGTATAAGCCATAATTCAACGGCTATTTATTCCACGTTCCGCTTGACATGAGCCTCGTAGGCGTGCGGTATTCAGGCAAAGAGCCAAACGAACCGCCCCTGCGGGGCTTATTGTTTGCCGTTGGCAAAATAGCCTACCGCACGCCTTTCTCATGTCAAGCGGCTTTCGCGGCATAAACCGCCGTTTGCGCCTAATTGACTTGACCGAATACCCGATAAAACGAAAGAAACGCCCACACGGGCGTTTTTATGACGGTTAAGCATGAAATTCCGTTGAGAGTAAACAAAAAACCCAAACCGTTTCCACTAATACATAGTGGTTCGATTTAGGTTTTAAGTGGTGACCCTGCAAGGCAGAAAGTCTAACCCTAAACTTATAGTAAAACGCTTAATTTTTCCGTAAGGTGCAAAGCGTTTGCTTTTTTCAATTCACATTCCCATATTCTTATTACACGCCACCCACGATTTTCAAACAAAGCGGTTATTTCTTTATCGTGTCTAATATTTCGCTCTCTTTTGTTTTGCCAATAATCGGCGTTGTCGTTCGGTCGCGTGTTTCTGCAATCGTGTCCGTGCCAAAAGCAACCGTCAACGAATATGGCTATTTTCTTTTTTGGAAATATGAAATCGGGGTGTCCTTTAACTTGATAGTTTCTGCGCCAACCAATAATATGATTAGCGTTAAAAACTTTTATTAACTTTAATTCGGTTGATTTATTGCCTTTTGAACGAATTACGCTCATAATTTCGGAACGCTTTTCTTTATCAAAAATATCGGACATTTTAATCTAATCTTTCAACCCAAGATTTATCAAACTTTAAGGCTTTCAATATACTTGCTTTATCTAATTTTTCGGGAATACGAATTTTTAAACGGTAGCGTTCATTCGGTATTTCTTCAATAATTGTAAATTGACTGCCGTGCGGCTGCCAAGTAAATTTGTGATTATGTCCTTCTTTTGTAAAGCCTTCCAAATTACCCCTTGTATTCCACTCAAAAACATATTGGTCACTATCATAGCGTACAGTTTCAGTTTCAAAGATAAGATATTCACTATAATCCAAACCTTTTACTAAAACTACTGTACGGGCAAATTTAAAATATTGCCTTATACCCGAAACACGCTCATTCCAAATATCTAAGACCATTTTGCCAATTTCATTCGGTTCAGCTTCGGTTATTCTGTCAACACCAAAGCTATATGTAGGCGAATTTCTACCACTAATAAGCCGAACAACTTTTTGAGTTCCGATATTGCTTCCTGCTTTTACTGTTTTAGCGCTCCAACAGCAATTATCTAAAACCACATCATCTAAACCAACATTAGACGGACGCCATTCAGCGCCAATACAATTTGCAAAAATTTGTTCCCATTCATTACCCTCTAACGACATTGTATCTTTCGTTGCGAGCATATACACAATATCTTCTGCAAATTTTTCAATGAATGTTGACGGAAATTTGTTAATTTGGTAAGGCGGAACAGCTTTATTTACTGTTCGCAATTTAGGTTCAGCCATAAATTACTCCAAAATATGTTTAGATAATTATAGCAAAAACAAAAAATTATTACAACAGGAAAAAACACATTATTTTATATTTCGATTTTAATTGACTTGAAAATTTTGATATGTTATACTAAATGGGAAGCAAACTTCTCAAAGGTGGTAAATTAAGAATGTTGGCTAATGTAGAAATACAAAGAAAAAGAGTAGGTTTAACGCAAACAGAGTTGTCAAGTAAAATCGGCATAAGCCGTCGTGCATTATCTTCTATTGAAAGCGCAACTTCTATTCCGTCAGTTGATATAGCGCTTAAAATTGCCAATATTTTAAATACTACCGTAGAAGAATTATTTAGCATAAACGAGCCTACTATTCAAACGGCAGTTGAAAGCAATATAATTGATTTCATACCCAATACAAAATGGAATGAATTTAGGTTTATTGATTTATTTGCAGGTATAGGCGGTATAAGGCTCGGTTTTGAGAGCGTAGGCGGTAAATGTGTTTTTTCGTCTGAATTTGATGCGGACGCTTGTAAAACTTATGAAGCAAATTTTGGCGAATATCCAGCAGGCGATATTACAAAAATAAATGCTTGCGATATTCCCGATTTTGATATTTTACTTGCAGGTTTTCCCTGTCAAGCTTTTTCAATAATCGGTAAAAAAGAGGGCTTCGCTAACGAAACTTGCGGGACTTTATTTTTTGATATAGAAAGGATATTAAAAGAAAAAAAACCTACCGCTTTTATGTTGGAAAATGTGCGAAATTTAGTAGCTCACGATAATGGGAATACTTTTAAAGTGATAAAAGAACATTTGGAAGCTCTTGGTTACTATGTACACGCAAAAGTTTTAAATGCGCTTGATTACGGTGTGCCGCAGAAAAGAGAGCGAATTATAATTGTTGGCTTTAATAAAGATATTCCTTTTGATTTTCCAGAACCAATAAAAGAGAGCGAGCGGCAAACTTTGTCCGATATACTTGAAGATAATGTTGACTGTCGTTATTATGTTAGAGAAAATATAAAAAATTCACGACTTGAACGATTACACGATAAAGATTATCCTAAGCCTTATATATCGCACGAAAATATGGCAGGGTCGGTCACGCCGCACCCTTATTCTTCGGCATTAAGAGCAGGAGCTTCGGCTAACTATATTCTTATAAATGACGAACGCAGACCAACCGAAAGAGAAATGTTAAGAATACAGGGTTTTCCCGATACATTCAAATTTGTTTTGCCTTATGGTAAAGTAAAGAAACAATGTGGAAATTCGGTTGCCGTACCCGTAATAAAAGCAGTTGCTAATTCAATGCTTTTGTCTTTGAAAAAATATTATTAAAAACAAACTTTGGCACTGTGGCGGGTGCTTGAATAAACGAGCGCGGCGGCTACGCCGCCG
>JAMPEH010000233.1 GCA_023665245.1 Muribaculaceae bacterium | reverse complement strand
AGAGGCAGTGGTACGGCTTGCGGAGTGGGGCGTAAATATGCAGACGAAAGCAAGGGAAGTAATAGCCACTATGATAAACAACGTGATTAACCTGCTGAAAGAGCTGCCGCAGAAAGTCCGGAACGCAATAGTAACCTGTATCAGCAAAATAGCTGAATGGGGTACAAAGATGCAGGCAAAGGCAAAAGAGGCTATAGCCAACGTCTGTACGGCGATTGTGAACGGCTTTAAGGATTTGCCGGGCAAAATGGTACAGATAGGCACAAACGTAGTGCAGGGCATCTGGAACGGCATAAACGACGCTACGGGCTGGATTATAGACAAAATCAAGGGATTTGGTGACGCTGTACTAAGCGGCTTAAAATCTTTCTTCGGTATAAATTCCCCGTCTACGCTGATGCGGGACGAGGTAGGCGTATTTTTGGCGCAGGGCATTGGCGTAGGCTTTGAAAAGGAGATGCAGAACGTAAGGCGCACCATGCAGGACAGCATACCGAAAGAGTTTGACTTAGGGGCAGGGGCAGGCACGGACGGCGGCAGCAGGCAGCCCGGCAGCGGGAACGGCAGCCCGGCAGCAGGCGGCGTGGTGGTAAACCAGTACATATATGCGAATGAAACAAGCTACGCCGGACAGCAGAAAGCAGCAGCTAAAAACTTTAGACTGATAGCAAGGACGGTGTAAGCGCATGGTTGAAACAGAAAGGCTGATTTATACGAATGAGAGGGGCGAGAGCATAGAATTTTCTGCTTACAGCCCCTATTTTGTGAACGTGGCAAACGACGTGACGGGGCTAAGCGACATACAAAACACACTGTATAGCAGCAGCTCTATGGGGCAGCATGGGGAAACGCTGACCGGGCAGAAGATAGACGCACGGGAGATAGACATAAAAGGCAGCATAAACAGGCGGCAGAAAGACAGGGTATTAGAGCTGCGCCGGGCGGCGCTTAAAGTGCTTAACCCGGAGCTTTCCGGCACGCTTACCTACGTTTACAAAGACTTTGTGAGGGTAATTGACTGCAAGGTAGACAATACGCCTGCTTTCAGCAGGAAAAAAGTATTTAACGACTTTGTGATACAGTTTAGCTGCCCGTCCCCGTTCTGGCGGGAAGAGCAGGACGAAAAGGCAGATATAGCCAGCTGGATAGGCAGCTTAGAGTTTGACTTAGAGATACCAGAGGACGAGGGACTAAGCGACGACGAGATAGGCATAGAATTTGACTACAGAGAGCCTAACATAATCGTAGACGTATACAACGAGGGCGACGTGTCAACGGGTATGCGCATAGAGTTTAGGGCGACTGGCACACTGTCTAACCCTATACTACTGAACATGGACACGGGGGAATATATCCAGATAAACGCAGAACTGCAAGCGGGCGACGTAGTAACGGTAAACACGGAATACGGCAGCAAAGGGGCGACGCTCTTAAGGGGCGGCATCACAGAGGATTATTTTAGGTATGTGGACGTGGACAGTACATTTATGCAGCTGACGATAGGGGACAATGTTTTTAGGTACGACGCAGAGAACGGGGTAGATGCGCTGGAAGTGACGCTTTACCATTCAAACAAATATCTGGGGGTATAAGGGCATGGAATTACGGGTATTTAACAGGGAATTAGAGCCGCTGGGTATCGTTGACGAGGCAATAAGCGTTATATGGCAGCCGTCATACTGGGACAAGGGCGACTATGGCGACGTAAAGATACTTGCGCCTATCACGGAAAACAATACGGCGCTGCTGGTAAAGGGCAATATCGTTGTACGGCACGGAGAGAGCGCAGAGCATACGGACGAAAAAGGGGAATGGCGGCGGGCTATGCAGATAACCTACCGCTTTATCTCAAAGGACATAAACGGGGCAGAGCAGATAGAGGTACAGGGCTGCTTTGTGAAAAAGTGGCTGTCAAAAAGGACGCTTACGGACAGGCTGGTACTGACGGACACTAACCAGAATATCATAAACACCATTATAAGGCAGAATTTTGGAGAAGATGCGCCGCCCAAAAGACAGGGCAGGCAGTTTACCATGCTTGCGCAGGATAACTTAGGCGGTGGCAGCGTGGAGTACAGCGCAGAGTTTGGGGCGAGCGCAGAGGACGAGATATATAACCGGGCGCTTGTGGGAAAGCTGGGCTTTGACATTCTTGTAAATGAGCGTGCGAGGCTGTACGGCTTTTGGCTTTACAAGGGCAAAGACCTTACCGCCACGAATACGCAGGGTAACACGCCCTGCATATTTTCCCGTGACTTTGACAACGTGAGCGAGCAGGAGTACACGGAAAGCATAGAGAGCATGAAAAATACCGCTTACGTGGCGGGCGCTGCTGACGGGGACGGCACGCAGCCGCAGATTGAGGTATGGAAAGACGGAGAAGAGGCAGAGGGCTGGGACAGGGACGAGCTTTTTATAGAGGCTACGGACATAAGCAGGACGGCAAAAGACCAGAGCGGGCAGGACGTGGCGATACCATTAGAGCAGTATTTACAGCTTATGGCGACAAAGGCAGACGGGGAGCTTGAAAGCTACGGGGAGCGCATAAGTTTTGTGTCCACAATAAACACCAGCAAGAACTTGAAATATAAAAAGGATTTTACCGTGGGGGATATTGTGACGAGCATAGAAAAGCGCTGGGGCATCAAGATAGACGCACGCATTACAAAGATAAACCAGACAAGCCAGAACGGGCAGGAAACCTTAGAGGTGACTTTTGGGGAGAGCCTGCCGACGCTGATAGAAAAAATCAAGCAGAAAGTGAGGTAGCGCAGATATGGCAGAAATGAGTTTCCCGTATGGGAGCGTGAACCATGACAGGCGCTATAAGTCCAACGATTTTAGGGCTTATTACGCATTGTTTCTGGGGAACGGGGTATTTTATAACAATTCCAACGCCCTAAAGGTAAATGAGGGCGACGGCATGACGGTTATGTTAAGCATTGGAAATGCCTTTATTGAGGGCGCAGGGTATAGAAACACGTCGGTAAAGGCAATCAAGCTGGACACGGCAGACGGCGCACTTCCACGCATTGACAGGATTGTCATAAGGAACGACTACAAGGCAAGGGACACATATTCTACAGTGCTGAAAGGCGCATACAGCGCACAGCCGCAAGCCCCAGCGCTTACCAGAAACGCAGACGCATACGAGATAGCGGTAGCAGACGTGCTGGTAGCAAAGGGGGCGGTAAGCATTACGCAGGCAGACATAAGGGACACACGGCTTAATACAGAGCTTTGCGGCATTGTGACGGGGCTTGTGCAGCAGGCAGACACCACGGCGATTTTCAACCAGTTTGAGGCGTACTTAGAGGAATTTAAGGCGCAGTACATAGCGGATATAGTGGACTGGACAAGCAACGAAGAAAGCGGCATGACGGAATGGGAGAACACGCAGAAAGCGGCTTTTTTGGCATGGGTGGAAGAAATCAAGCAGATTTTAAATGAAAGCGTAGCCGGAAACCTGCAAAACGAGATAGAGGCAGAGGCGCTTACGGCATTTCAGCGCCACTACGGGCTTGTCAATGCAGGCACGGAGTTTCTGCCGGACGGCAGCATAGTAGTGGTAAATGAGGAAAGCACGCTTACCGTGACGTTTGGCACGGACACGGACGGAAACAAACAGATAACGGAGCGGCTGGAAAAGGGCATAGATACATACGAAAAAGTAACTACGTTTCTGCCTGCCAGCGGCACGGAAAATAAAAAGATAAGAGAGGAGTATAAAAAATTATGAGCTGGGCAGAGGCGCAATATATCATTGATGAAACGGCGGGCAAGGTAGAAGAGGCGGCAGAAAATCTGGACAGGATAGCCACACGCATAGCCTCTGGCATACCGCCGCAGGATATGCAGGCTTTCAGCGTGACGGCGACGGACGGCGGCGCAAAGCTGAAATTTACAGAGCCAGCAGACACATACATAGAGGGGCAGAGGATATGCAGCGTTAAGGGCGTAAAAATCGTGATGAAACAGGGCGGCTACCCTGTAAATGAGAATGACGGCACGCTTGTTATAGATAACGCAGAGCTGGGGAAATACAGCAGCGAGGCGCTTATCATTGACGGGCTGGAAAATGACACGGAATATTTTATCTGCGCTTTCCCCTATTCCGACAGCGGGCATTATAACCGGGCAGCAGGCTTAAGGGTATTAAATGACGGCTACGCACAGGCGAACAGGGCAAGGTTTACGCCGCAGCAGTATATTTTATACGGCTACCGCAGGACAAAGGGCGACAGCAACCCTGCGACAAGGTTAGCCGCTACGGATATGGCGGTAGGAATGGGGAAAGCAACGCTTAACACGGCTACGGGAAAGCTGGACTTGAAAGAATGGGCTAACGCATGGTTTGTGACCGGGAACAAGCCCGTAATGATGAAATATGACGGCACGGTAGACTAC
>JAMPEH010000232.1 GCA_023665245.1 Muribaculaceae bacterium | reverse complement strand
GTGAGACGGACAAGATGGTGGGCTGTGAATGCACCCGTGAGGGCGGCAAATACACCAGCAAAACCAAGCTCTTTGACCTGTCCGCCGTGGCCAACTTTGAAAAGAAGGTCCCGCTGGAGTGGATCAACGCCGAGGGCAACGGTGTGACCCAGGCCTTCATCGATTACGCTCTTCCCCTGATCCAGGGCGACGCCCAGGCTCCCACCGAGCACTCTCTTCCCCGCTTCGCCCGTCTGAAAAAGGTGCTTACCAATCCCTGATTTCACGACAAGACACAAAAAATCCCGGACGCTGACGCGTCCGGGATTTTTCTATGCGTTACTTACTGGAGATACGCCCGGTGGAAGACCTTCTTGCCCTTCTTGATGGTCAGGCCGTCCCCCTCCAGCTCTTCTCCCCCAATCATCCGGGCGGTGTCGGCCACCTTTTCGCCGTTGACCTCTACCCCGCCCTGCTCAATGAGCCGCCGGGCTTCCTTTTTGGAGGGCACCAGACCGCATTTCAGCATCAAATCCAGCAATCCGATCACGCCATCGGTCAGATCCGCCTGGCTCAACGCCGTGGCGGGCATGTTGGCGGCGTCGCCGCCCTTGGAGAAGAGCGCCCGCGCCGCGTCCTGGGCCTTGTGGGCCTCCTCCTGGCCGTGCACCATAGCGGTGAGCTCAAAGGCCAGTATCTCCTTGGCCTCGTTGATTTTCGCGTCCTCCCAGCGTTCCATCTCGCTGATTTGTTCCAACGGCAGGAAGGTCAGCCAGCGGACGCACTTCATCACGTCCGCGTCCCCCACGTTGCGCCAGTACTGGTAGAACTCATAGGGCGAGGTCTTGTTGGGGTCCAGCCAGATGGCGTTCCCCGCTGTCTTGCCCATCTTGTTGCCCTGGGAGTCGGTGAGCAGGTTGATGGTCAGCGCGTAAGCGTCCTTGCCCAGCTTGCGGCGGATGAGCTCGGTGCCGCCCAGCATATTGCTCCACTGGTCGTTGCCGCCGAACTGCATGTTGCACCCTACGGTCTGGAACATATGGTAGAAGTCATAGGACTGCATGATCATATAGTTGAATTCCAGGAAGCTGAGGCCCTTCTCCATGCGCTGCTTGTAGCACTCTGCCCGCAGCATGTTGTTTACCGAGAAGCACGGTCCCACCTCCCGAAGCAGGTCCACATAGTTCAGCTCCAGCAGCCAGTCGGCGTTGTTGAGCATCATGGCCTTTCCCGGGCCCTCGCCAAACTCGATGAAGCTGCTCATCTGCCGCTTGAAGCACTCGGCGTTGTGGTTGATATCCTCCCGTGTGAGCATCTTGCGCATGTCCGTCCGGCCGGAGGGGTCGCCAATCATGGTGGTGCCGCCGCCGATGAGGGCAATCGGCTTGTTCCCCGCCATTTGCAGGCGTTTCATCAGCGTCAACGTCACAAAATGCCCCGCCGTCAGGCTGTCGGCGGTGCAGTCATAGCCAATATAGAAGGTGGCCTTGCCGTCGTTGATGAGGGTGCGGATCTCCTCCTCGTCCGTCACCTGGGCGATCAGCCCCCTGGCTTTCAATTCCTCGTAGATGGTCATGGTCGTCTCTCCTTTTTGGTGTGCTTCTTGGGTATTATCACACAAAATCGGCCCCTTGTCAAACCCGTATTTACAAAAGTCCAAAGTGCCGCAGCGCCTGAGATACGCCGTCCTCATCCACGTCAGCGGTTATGTAGTCAGCCAGAGTCTTGACCTCGTCTGACGCGTTGCCCATGGCCACACCAACGCCCACCAGCTCCAGCATCGCCCCGTCGTTTTCGCCGTCACCGAAGGCCATGACCTCCCCGGCGGTCCAACCATAGCGTTCCATGGTAGCCTGGACACCCACGGCCTTGCCGCCGCCGCGGGGGATGATATCAACGCCCTCGGAGTGCCACCGGGTGTGTTTGCACCCCGGCATAGCCGCCAAAAACACGTCTTCCTCCTCCGGCTTGACCAGGGGGACGAACTGATACACCTTCCCCTCCAGCAGCCATTTTGGATCGATGACCGGGTACAGCTCGGTGTGCAGAAACTCAAACACCTCCAGCACCCGGTCGTTGATTTGGGACAAATAGCTCTCCCCATTTCCCTCCAATAGCGCCGGCAGCTGGGGATTCTCCATCAGCACCCGGTACGCTCCTTGCAGGTCTGCCAGGTCGATGGGCACGTCCCGGTAAACTGTCCCGTCCCTGTCACAGCAATACTGCCCGTTCAGCGTCACATACCCGTCCATCTTTACGCCCCGGAGCATCCCGGTGCTCTCCAAATCCTGCATAGCCCGTCCCGTGCTCAAAAACAGCTTGATGCCCTTGTCCTGCAAGGCCGGAAGGTCCTTCACCAGCTGGTCGGATAAAAACTTCTGTCGAAAGGACACCAGCGTCCCGTCCACATCGAAAAAGATCGCCTTGATCATCTGCTGCTTGCCTCGCTCTCCCGGTACTGCCGCGCCGCTTCCAGCAGTTCACCCGCGCTCTCCAGCGCCACGGCGGTGATCTGCTCACCCGACGTGAGCCGCGCCACCTCTTCCTTCCGCCGCGCCAGCTCCAGCGCCTCCACCTTGGTGTAGGTGCGCCCGTCCCGTTCTCCCTTTTCCACGGAAAAGTGGGTGTCTGCCATGGCCGCCAGTTGGGGCAGATGCGTCACGCACAGCACCTGTTTACGCCGTGCCACCTGGGCCAGCTTCTGGGCCACCTTCTGGGCCGCGCGGCCGGACACGCCGGTGTCCACCTCATCAAAGATCAGCGTAGTGACGTCGTCGTTCTCTGCCAGCACATTTTTCAGCGCCAGCATGATCCGCGCCAATTCGCCGCCGGAGGCGATCTTGTGGATGGGTTTTAGGTCCTCTCCCAGGTTGGCCGACATCAGGAAGCACACCTCGTCCATCCCCGTGGCGTCCATTCCGGCCTCTCCGGCCTTTTCCTCCATGGACACCTGAAAGCGCACCTTGGGCATGTCCAGCGCCGCCAATTCCGCCTGTATGCGCCCCTCCAGCACCCGTGCCGCCTTTTCCCGTGCCCCGCGCAACTTCAGCCCCTTGTCTTTTGCCTCGGCGGCAGCTTTCTCCAGCTTCTCCGCCAGCTTCTCCAGCCGGTCAGCGGAAAACTGTACCTGATCCAGCTCTCTGCGGCACTTTTCCAGGTACTCCAGCATCTCCGCCGTGCTGGTGCCGTACTTTTTCCCCAGCCGGTAGAGTTGGTCCAGCCGCGTTTCCACCGCGTCCAGCTCCCCCGCCTCCATATCCAGCGAGCCTTCCATGTCCCGCAGCAGCTCCGCCAGGTCCCGCGCCGCGTAGGTCAGCTCAGACGCCTTCTCCCACAGCGTCTGCCACTCGCCTCCTACCCGGCTCACGCCATTCAGCGCGCTTTCCGCCCGCTCCAGCAAATCTACCGCCCCCGAGCTGTCCTCGTCCCCGGACAGCGCCCCGTGGGCCTTGGCCGCCGCGCTGGTCAGCTTTTCCGCGTTGCGAAGGATATCCCGCCGCTGATCCAGCGCCTCCTTCTCCCCTTCCTTCAGATCGGCGGCCTCCAGCTCGTCGATTTGATACTGCAGCGTATCCAACCGCCGCGCCTTTTCTGATTCGTCCATCTGCAGCGCCGCCATCTCCCGTTTCAACGCGGTCACGGCCTCGTAAGCCGCCTGAAACTCCGCCAGCGGCCCGTCTGTCAAAGCTCCAAAACGGTCCAGATAGGACAAATGACAGTTGGGGTCCAGCAGCTGCTGCCCGTCATGCTGTCCGTGGATGTTCACCAGTTGGTCACCCAGTGCCTTCAACTGCGCCACCGTCACCACCTGCCCGTTGACCCGGCACACATTCCGCCCGTCCCCCGCCAACTCCCGGCGAAGCAGCAGCTCCCCGTTCTCATCCGGCGTCACGCCGTTCTCCCGGAACCAATCCAGCTCCGGCAAGCGGCAAAACAACGCCTCCACCAGAGCGCCCTTGGCCCCGGTGCGGATCAGATCCCGGCTGGTGCGCTGGCCCAGAATGGCCCCGATCGCGTCCACCACAATGGACTTGCCCGCGCCCGTCTCGCCGGTCAGGACGTTAAAGCGGTCGCCAAAGGCCATATCCGAGCTTTCGATCACCGCGATATTCTCTATGTGCAGCTGGGCAAGCATACGCTTTTCCCCCTTTTCCTCTTTACATCAGCATCTCCCGAATGGTTTCGCAGAACTCCTTGGCGCTCTCCGAGGTGCGCAGTACCAGCAGTACCGTGTCATCCCCCGCCAGCGACCCGACCCGTTCGGGAATGTCCATCCCGTCCAGCGCCGCGCCCGCCGCGGGGCCAAGCCCCGGCATGGTCTTGACCACCACCAGGTTCTGGGCGTAGTCATAGCTGACCACGCCCTCCCGGAAAATGGTCTTCAGCCGCCCGGTCACGTTCACCGCGCTCTTGCGTTGGGACTGGGCGTAGCGGTAGCTTCCCTTCCCC
>JAMPEH010000231.1 GCA_023665245.1 Muribaculaceae bacterium | reverse complement strand
ACCGGGAAAAGCCCGCCATGCCGTTCAAAAACTGCTCCACAAAGGCGGAGAGCTTACGAATGGGGGTGACGAAGGTGGTGACGTAAAGAGAAAAGGTCACCAAGTCCACATAGTCCATCTTGTCGCCCATAATGAGCGCGCCGCCTGCGGTGATGACCAGCACCGGGAGGATGGAGAGGGTAAACTCCAGCCCGCCGTGGTAGGCACCCATGTAGCGGTAATAGCTGCGCTTGGCCACCCGGAAGTGGTCGTTAGAGCGTTCGAACTTGCCGATCTCCTCGGCTTCGTTGGCAAAGGCCTTGGCCGTCCGCATGCCCGAGAGAGACGACTCCAGCTCCGCGTTGATGCCCGCCATAGTCTGCTTCACCGCCCGGGACGCCCGGACCATCCGCGAGCGCATGAGCACCGTGTAGACCGCGAAGAGCGGCACCGCCGCGAACACCACCAGCGCCAGCTCCCAGCGGATGGAGAGCATGACGCAAAAGGCCCCGATGAGGGTCACCGCCGAGATGAAAAGGTCCTCGGGGCCATGGTGGGCCAGCTCGGAGATCTCAAAAAGGTCGCTGGTCACCCGGCTCATGAGCTGGCCGGTGCGGTTTTGGTCGTAGAAGGAGAAGCTCAGCTCCTGCAAATGGGCAAAGAGGTCCGAGCGGATGTCCGCTTCGATCCGCACGCCCATCATGTGGCCCCAGTAGGTGACCACAAAGTACATCAGGCCCTTGAGCACGTAGGCGCCCGCGATGATGGCCATCACCGTGAAAAAGGTCTGGTAGAGCCCCTGGGGCAGCAATTTTTGCATGGACAGCCGGGACACCCACGGGAACAGCAAATCCACCGCGCAGATCCCTGCCGCACACGCCATATCCAACGCAAACAGCTTCCAATGGGGCTTATAATAAGAGGCAAAGAGCCGCAAGGTCCTGCCCGATTTCTTCTTCACCGCTCTTCGCCCCCCTTTTCACGCAAACGCAATCTTATTCTTCCCAAACCACCGCGCTGGCAGACAAAGGCCGCAGCGAGGCGTCCAGCCACAAGAGCTTCCCTCGGGCACAGCTGGCCCGCAAACGCGTCATCGGCGCCTCCTCGGTGAGCCGCGCCACGCTCTCAAGGCGGCCCTGGGCGTCATAACAGGCCAGCCACACCATCTCCTCCGCCTCCGGCCCACCGGTGAGCGTGACCTCGCCGCTTTCGTTGACGGTCCACCCCAGACTCCGCCCCTCACCTTGAAGCTGGCCGCTGGCGGGCGCAAACTTGCCGTAGTTATAGTGAAGGACCAACCAATCGCTCTCCAGCTCCGGGTCCATGTGCCCCAGGACCTGGGTCCAGTCCTCTTCGCTTCCGGCGTAATAGACATCCAGCTTCTCGCGGCTATAGAAGGCATGGAAGTACAGCGTGGTCAGGCTCTGGGGCAGATACACCTCGCTCAGAGCATCGCAGCTGGAAAAGGCGTACATCCCAACGGTGGTGACGCCCTCGGGGAGGGTCACCTGGGTCAAATATTGGCACTCCTGAAAGGCGGAGTCCCGGATGGTGGTCACGGTACCGGGCACCGTATAGGCCGTCTCCGTCCTTGCTGGCGGGTAGAAAATCAGCTCCGTCTTATCCTTGTTAAATAAAACGCCGTCCTCCGAGGCGTAGTTCTCGTTGTCCTGCGCCACCTGAACGCTGGCAAGGTCCGCGCAGCTGAAGAACGGTGAGTCATGGACCTTCTTTGCGCTGGCGGGAATGGTGATGGTTTCCACCGGCAGACTATAAAAAGCATAGCTCGCGATGCCTGTCACGCCGTCGGGGATCACCACATCGCTGTCCACACCCACATACCGGCTCACCATACCGTTGGAGTAGACAAAATCCTCATCCTGAGGCGAGGTGGAGCGGATGGGGAAGCTATAGCTCCGCTCCCCCTTGTAGTTTCCCATCCCGGAGACAGTAAGACCCGCCACGCCCAGGTTCGTGTTGTTCGTGTACGTCACCTGGTAGTCCACGCCCTGGGTCAAGGCCCGCTCCCCATCCTGGCCGGTGACGGTCTTGGTGAGGGGAAGGCCGGTGTAGAATTCCTTTTCGGTGTCCACGCTGAGCATAGCCTCGGTGAGGACCTTGGGCTCGATGGTGAAGGGATACTCCAACGTCCCTTCATAGCGGCCCTTGCCGGTGAGGATGACTTTCGCCGTACCGGCGTTGATGTTATCTTCGTAGCTCACGGTGTAGTCCGTGTCCTTCACAAGTCCGTAGGTGCTGTAAACCGCCTTGGCAATGGGGTCGCCGGTGTAAGTCTCCGCGGTAGCGCGCACCTGAAACATCTTCTCTGTCAGTCTGGCAGGGCCGATTTGAAAGGTCGCTCGCACCGTTCCTTCGTAAGCGTGCAGGCCGGTGATGGTGATGGTGGCCTCGCCCACGTTGGTGTTGTCAGTATAGACCACATCGTAGTCCTCATCCTCCACCAGGAGCTTGTCCCCGTCCCGGCCGACGATGGTTTTGTTGATGGGCGCTCCGGTGAAGGTTTCCGGAGTCGTGTCGATGGTGAAAAAGGTCCTGAGCAAGGGGAGGGGACCGGTGCTGTTATAATGGACCGTCATAGTGGACCAAAGATATTCCGCGTTCTCCACATTAATCCAGTCCTGCTCGTCCCCGGCGTAGTGAATATCCCGCTCCACGCCGCTAAATGTGCTGGGCGTCACCTTCGTCAGAGTGTCGGGCAGTATCACGCGCCGTAGCGCGCTGCACCCGTTGAACACCGTCCCACCCACTTCCTTTGTCCCCGGAGCGAAGGTCATCCGCTCCAGCGCGCTGCAGCCATAAAAGGGGTCCTCCCCTATGCTGGTCACGGTTCCAGGAATGGTCACCCCGCTCAGCCCGGTGCAGTATTGGAAGGCCCGCCTGTCTATGCTGGTCAACCCCTCCGGGAGCGTAACGTCGCTCAGGCTCTGGCAGTAGCTGAACGCATAGGTCCCAATGCCGGTCACGCCGTCGGGGATGTTGATCTCCGGTAGCTTACGGCACTTTTCAAAGGCGTACGGGCCAATTTCGGTCACGCCCTCCGGGATCACAACATCCGTCAATTCCCCACAATCGGAAAACACGGCGTTCTCGATGGTGGTCAAACCCTTGGGCAGCGTCACCTTTTTCAGCGCCGTACACCCCTTAAACGCGCCACCGCCAACGCTCTGGACACTGTCAGGAAGGGCGATGGTCGTCAGGCTGGAACAGGAGCGAAAAGCGCACTCCCCGATTTGGGTCACGCCCGTCTGCATCCCCACATAGGTCAGTTTTTCGCACCCATCAAAGGCATAATTGCCCACCGTGCGCACATTGCCGAGAATGAGTATCGACTCCAGCCCGGTGCAGTTAAGAAAGGCCGCGTCGCCGATCTCTGTCAAACTGGTGGGCAGAGCCACGCTGGAGAGATTGGCGCAATTGCGAAAGGCGCGATTTCCGATCTTTGTCACGCTGCTGGGAATGGTCATGGTGTTCTTCCCCTCCGGGCAGCGGACGATCTGCGTCATATTCCTGCTGTAGAGGACCCCATCCCAAGCGGTATACACCGGGTTGCCTGACGCCACATCAATGGCGCTCAAGCTGGGGCAATCGTAAAACATGGACAAAACAGAATTCTCATCGGTCAGGCTGGCCGGGATGGTAACACTGGTCACCGCGTGCCCCGCAAATACGCTGGCGTTCACCTGGGTCACGCCCTCAGGGATGACCACCTCGCCGCCGGGTCCGTTGTACTCCAAGAGCCATTGGCCCACGATGGTGAAGTCACTCTCCGCCCCCAGGGCGACCGCGGGAAACAGTGCCAGACACAACACCAGCGCAAAAACCAGGGATACAATACGTTTGCCGTGCATTTTCGGTCTCCTCCTTGAACATTCATCTGGCGCCATTTTACAACAGCGCCCCAAAAATTGCAAGATACCTCCGGCCCCGCCGGGGGATTTTTATGCCCCAGCTCTTGCAATGCCGCCGTCGTGGGCGTATAATAGGCTCAAATTTCCGTGCGAAGGAGAAATTTCCATGAACCAAGACACCAAGTGCGTCCACGCCGGGTACACCCCGGGCAACGGCGAGCCCCGGAACATCCCCATCGTCCAGTCCACCACCTTCCGCTACGCCACGGGAGAGGCCATGGGGGCCCTCTTTGATCTGGAGGCCGAGGGCTACTTCTACACCCGGCTCCAAAACCCCACCAACGACCGTGTGGCGGCCAAGATCTGCGCCCTGGAGGGCGGCTCGGCGGCCATGCTCACCTCTTCCGGCCAGGCCGCCAACTTCTACGCCATCTTCAACATCTGCTCCTGCGGCGACCATGTGGTGTGTTCCTCGTCCATTTACGGCGGCACTTTCAACCTCTTCGCCGTCACCATGAAGCGCATGGGCATCGACTTCACCTTCGTAGAGCCCGACTGCTCGGACAGCGAGCTGGAGGCCGCGTTCCAGCCCAACACCAAGG
>JAMPEH010000230.1 GCA_023665245.1 Muribaculaceae bacterium | reverse complement strand
CGGTTCCTATCTGCAGGGGCATCCCTGTATGCAGGAGACGCCCGGCGTGGATATGTCCTCCGGTTCCCTGGGACAGGGCATCTCCGCAGCGGTAGGCATGGCGATGGCTGCCAAGATGGACGGCAAAGACTACAGAACTTACACGCTGCTTGGCGACGGCGAGATTCAGGAAGGACAGGTATGGGAGGCGTCCATGTTTGCAGGACACCGCAAGCTGGACAACCTGGTAGTGATCGTGGACAATAACGGGTTACAGATCGACGGCAAGATCGACGACGTGTGCTCCCCTTATCCCATCGACAAGAAGTTTGAGGCATTCAATTTTCACGTGATCAACATCGACGGCAATGACTTTGATCAGATCGACGCCGCATTTAAGGAGGCGAAGGCGACGAAAGGTATGCCCACGGCGATCATCTGTAAGACGGTGAAAGGAAAAGGCGTATCCTTCATGGAGAACAGTGCGGGATGGCACGGCAAGGCACCCAACGACGAGGAGTATGCAATCGCGATGGCGGATCTCGAGAAGATCGGTGAAGAATTAGGAGGTACAAACTAATGGCAGATGTAAAGAAAGTAGCTACGCGTGAAAGTTATGGCAATGCACTTGCTGAATGTGGTGCTGATTTCCCGAATCTGGTCGTTCTGGACGCAGACCTCGCAGGGGCGACTAAGACCGGTGTGTTTAAGAAAGCGTATCCCGACCGCCATATCGACTGCGGTATTGCGGAGTGTAATATGACAGGTATCGCGGCAGGACTTGCTACCTGCGGCAAGGTGCCTTTTATCAGTTCTTTCGCTATGTTTGCGGCGGGACGTAACTTTGAGCAGGTTCGCAACTCCATCGGTTACCCGCATCTGAATGTGAAGATCGGCGCGACCCACGCGGGAATTACGGTCGGCGAGGATGGCGCGACCCACCAGTGCAACGAGGATGTGGCGCTGATGAGAACCATTCCGGGCATGACGGTGATCGTTCCCTCCGACGATGTGGAGGCGAAGGCGGCTGTGAGGGCGGCGATCGAGTTCGAGGGTCCCGTATATCTGCGCTTCGGGCGCGCGGCGGTTCCGGTGATCAACGATAGGCCGGACTATAAGTTTGAGATCGGCAAGGGTGTTCTTCTCCGCGAAGGCACGGATGTGACCATCATCGCCAGCGGCATCACCGCCGCGAACGCTCTGGACGCAGCCGAATTGCTGGCCGCGGACGGCATCAGCGCCGAGGTCATCAATATCCATACGATCAAGCCGCTGGATGAGGAGCTGGTGGTGGCGTCCGCGAAGAAGACCGGCAAGGTCGTGACTGCGGAGGAGCATTCCGTGATCGGCGGGCTCGGCAGCGCAGTGTGTGACTGCCTGTCCCAGAAATGCCCGACGCCGGTACTCAAGATCGGTATGCAGGACGTGTTCGGCGAGTCCGGTTCCGCCAATGCCCTGGTTGAGAAGTATGGCCTGGACGGCAAAGGAATCTGTGCTTCGGTAAAGGATTTCATAAAATAAGAGCACAAGAATCCGGAAAGGCATGGTAGTGGATATGTCTGAGAATGCAAAAAGAAAGAATATCCTCTCCCCCTCCATCTTGGCGGCGGATTTCTCCATATTGGGGGAACAGATCGCCGAGGTGGCGAAAGCGGGGGCGGAGTATCTGCATATTGATGTGATGGATGGCGTGTTTGTGCCGTCGATCTCCTTCGGTATGCCGGTCATCGAGTCGATCCGCAGGCTGACGAATATTGTTTTCGACGTGCATCTGATGATCGTGGGACCGGAACGCTATGTAAAGGAGTTTGCGCGGATCGGCGCGGACAGCATCACGTTTCATCTGGAGGCGGCGGAGGACGCCGACGAGCTGATTGACCAGATTCACAGCCTGGGCTGCAAGGCGGGCATGTCGATCAAACCGCAGACCTCGGTGGAGGTAGTCAGGAAATACTTAAGCAAGCTGGACATGCTGCTTGTGATGACGGTTGAGCCGGGATTTGGCGGGCAGAAGTATCTGCCGGAATCGACGGAGCGGATCAGACAGATTCGGCAGATGGCACAGGAGCAGGGGCTCGATCTGGATATCCAGGTGGACGGCGGCATCACGCAGGACAACATAAAAACCGTTCTGGATGCCGGAGCGAATGTGATCGTGGCAGGCTCTTCCGTGTTTCGAGGCAATATCACAGAGAATATACATAATTTGACGGCGCAGTTTTAAACTGCGCCGTTTCTGGTGCTGATTTTGGCGCCGTGCCGTAAATGCATGGCGCGCGTGAAAAGCAACAAAAAATGACGATTCCGGATAAGCATTGACAAAATATGTCGCAAGGTGTCAAAATGGAAAAAGGTCAGGATTTGCAGAGAGTGCCGCGTTTAAGGCGGGGAAAACGACTTGTTCGGATAATGATCGAGGGGACTGATGAAATGGAGTCCATCTTTTACAGGAATATAACTCCGGAAGCGCGCGCCGCATACAGGAATGTGGTGGACGCTGTGAGGAATCAAAAAAAGGAAGTTTTGCTGGAGAAAATAGGAGACATCGAGCAGCTCAATATCGATGTACGGGAATCCTTTCCCGAGCTGTTTTATCTTCCGATTGAGTGGAAGCAGCGCACCGGATTGGCAGGCAGGACGCTGATTTTTACATATGCCTATTCAAAAAGCCAGATTGCAGAGATTGGGAGAGAGCTGAGAGCGGAAGCCGGAAGAATCATCGGGGAGTGCATGAACGATCATCAGGGAGATTACGATAAAGCGATCGTGCTGCACGATTATTTGAAGAACCATGTCCGGTACGACCACAGAAACGCTTCGATGCCTTCGTCCGGCCCGGAGAGCAGGCCGTTTTTGGAGGCGCACAGTATCGTGGGGGCTTTGTTAAGGAAATCCTGCGTGTGCGAAGGGTTCGCAAAAGCGTTTATGTATCTGTGCGGGATGGCCGGGCTGGAATGTTACTGTATTTCCGGAACCGGCAACAGCGTATACGAGCGCGGGCCGCATATGTGGAATATTGTCCGCATGAACGGGTATTATCACCATGTTGATGTCACCTGGGACAATCAGTTTAACGACGATGTGAGTCTTCCGAACTATTGTTATTTTGGACTCGATGACAAAGCGATATCCAGGGACCACTCCTGGGATAAAAGGAACTACGCTGCGTGTGAAGATGCCCCTTACAATTATTTTAAGATGAACAATTCTCTGATGACCACAAAAGTACAGTTGGAACGTTTTTTGAAGGATCATTTTGAGATGGAAGAGAAACACATCCTTTTTCGAGTGGATGTGAACAGCAGGCTTGCCATGGAGGTGCCGGGGTGTTTGGGCGAGGTAATACGCGCAGCCTCGTCGAAGAGCAGATACGTTTCTGTCAACGGTTGGGAGTCGCAGTTTTTCCAGGAGCAGCTTGTCTACAGCGTAACACCGTCCTATGATTATTTATAGATTTAAGGCGCAATGACGGATGATGATTGATTAGACGAAAAGGAGGATAAGAGCATGGATACAGACAAGAATATAAACGCGGAGGGCGGTGCTTTGGAGGAAATAATGGATGCATCCCAGGCGCCGCAGGAGCAGAACAATGCGCCGCAGGCAGACGGCGGTGTTCCGGAAGAATCGGAGCAGACGGCGGCCGCCGGGGACGAAGCGTCAGACAATCCGGACGCCGTTCTGAAAGCGGTCGATAAGCTGCAGAAAACCTTCGAGGAAAAGCTGCTTATCGATCAGCACAAAAATCAGCTGATTGACAAGCTGCACGACGAGGTCGTCCGGTACCAGAATGGCGTTGTCAACAAGGTGGTGGATACTATGGCCATCGATATTATACAGCTGGCGGACAATGTCAGGAAGACGAGGGCGGTTTACGCGGAAAAAGAGCCCGATGCCGAAAATTTTACGAAGCTACTGCGTGTGGTGGAGGGATTTTATGAGGATCTCCAGGACATTCTGTACAGACAGGGCATTGAACCGTATAGCGTGGAGGGGCATGACGTCGATGCCAGGCGCCAGACCATCATAGCGTCCGTCCCAGCGGATGATGAGAGCAGGCACAATAAGGTGGCGGAGCGGACCGCCGAGGGCTATGAGAGGGAGGACGGCTCGGTCCTGAGACGGGAGCGGGTTAAGATTTTTAAATACCAGCCGCAAACCTGTGACGCTCAGAGCGCAGATTGACAAATAATGACGCAAGGTATAGAATTATTTTGTATGTACCGTGTGATGGTATTATGAGGGGTATTGAGCCGTTTAGGGCTTTTGCTTTCCCGCGCCGATGCGGGCGGGCAGCGAGAGCATGAACAATAGTGAAAAGGAGACTGTCATGGGAAAAGTATTTGGAATTGATCTGGGGACAACATATTCCTGCATCGCCTATATGGACGAGGCGACCGAGAAGCCGGAGGTGCTCAAGAACGCAGAGGGAGATTTGACGACTCCTTCTGTGGTGCATTTTGAGAGCGAGACCGACATTCATGTGGGATCAAT
>JAMPEH010000022.1 GCA_023665245.1 Muribaculaceae bacterium | reverse complement strand
TCCCAAGGCCATACGGATTCGCTGCCAGATTCTGCCCGGCCATTTTTTGCATAGGTCTTCTGTTTTTACTGGGCGGTGTATTTTTAAGGTTGAATTTTTTTTGTCCATAAAGAACTGTATTTGAAAAATTAGTGTTAACTTTGCAGAAACCTAAGGAAGCGAGGGAACAACACCGTCGCTTGGGTTTTAAAGGCTGGCTCTTTGGGTCAGCTCTTTTTATATATCTTTATGTCTCCATTGCGAAATACGCACATAACCTTCTGAAGAATATGACCTAACTGACCCTTAATTTGACCCTCATCGAACATTGTATCGTCATGGAAGTACAGAATCACCGAATGACAGTCAGCCCCGGTTTTCGTATTAAAGTTCTTCAACTGCTTCTTCTTTGATGCAAGAGCGTTTCTGATAGTTCTCTTACCTTTTTCGGTAATGGCTCTAATATCAATAACCTCGCCATCAGTCTCTGTGTCAAGTTGTGGTAATTGAAGGCCATCAGCACCGATTTTTGTTTCATTGAGTAGTATGCAGCGTCTGCCTTTACGGAATAAAACATCTTGACACAACATCTCAAGGTCAGTAGCTGTCAATTTTTCATCACCGAAGAATGTCGGCTCCTTATCAGAAAAGTGAGTGATATGACCGGTATGGGTAGCTTTGACACCACCACTTCGTTCGTCAAATTCAACATTGAAATAGTTGGAGTCATTTTTCAGCCTTTCATAAATTTGCCGGTTGTTTTCAATGTGCTGCTGAATGCCACGTACTATTTGGCATGCTTTACACAATTCATTACCGGCCTCGACTCGTGCAAGCGTGGCATCTCCTTTGGCGATGTTGCAGTTGCGGCACTTGGAGATGGTGTAGGGATTGTAGTCAGGAACAGACTTTTCCTCCTTGCCGGGATTGAAGCGGAACATTCCCTTGGTGTCGCGCTGCAGAGCCTCGTCGCCCAGACGCATAGCCTCATCGTGGTCGGTCGGCTCAAACTTGGACTTTCGCACCTGTGTGACCGTACAGCGGCAGTTCCAGCCGTTAGGTGGGTAGAACTCCTCCCAGAACGAATCCGAGGGAGGGAGCGTTACGCGGTCGAGGGCGGCATGCTCCGGGCGCACCTTGTCATCGCGCTGAGTGCGGTACTGGAGATAATATCGGTCGCCGTCCTCCATGAACGACTCCCAGCGGGCGGCCATTTCAGCAGAGGCGGCCACGAAATTATACTCTGCCCGGAGGTAGTTGGCATTATAGGTTTTGTCGATGCTTTGAACGTCATTCAAAAAGCGTTCGAACGACTTTCGATTGCCGTTCTCATCGAGCAGGGAGGGGAACGCCTCGTTGAGCTCATGGAAAGCCTTCATGCCGGAGAAGACCCAGTCAGACCTTTGAAGGCGGCGGCGCATGGCATCCGACATCTCCACCTTCTCGAATGCAGAGTCGAGGACGGAGGCGTGTGTGCCGATGAACTGCTGCACGGCAGGGTCGGCCACCAGCTCAACGCGGAAGTGCGCGTCCTTCTCCCTGAAGAGCGAGCGCATCATCCCCTGGAAGAGCGAGGACAGACGGGCGCGGGTGTCATCATCGATGCGGGCGCAGGTGAGCAGCTGCGGACTGTGTCCAATGAGGGCGGCATAGCGTCGATGCAGCCCCACGTAGTCGTCGCTTGTCAAGCGACGCGGCAACCGGCGGCACTCGGCAAAGCCGGAACGAGTTCCGCTTTGCAGTCGTTGGCACGGTTGGTCAGTGGGGCTCAGTCGAAAAAAGGCTCGACATTCTTTTGCGCGGGATTATCACCGGTAGCGGTGTCCCCGTCGTTGTGGGCGACGCGTCGGTCGCCCACCGGCATGCCGTACTTGTCGGCAAAATAAGAGGGGTCAACCTCGAATCGGTCGGCGATCATGGTCTCGTAGGCAAGCTGCTGCTCCGGAGTGTAGTCGACGGCGTCGTCCCACTCGAAGCGCAGCCCCTTGATGGGAAAGCCGTGGCGCACCATGCGGGGGATGAGCCGGTTGTTGACGATGTCGCGGAGCATGTCGCGGTCAGCCTCGACGAGGTTCTCAAAGACGCGGAGGTGAGTCTGGGACTGGGAGAGAGAGGAGCCGTCCTCGATGGTCATTGTCTGGCCTATGATGAGTTTTGAGAGTTCAGAGTTGGCCCGGTCGACGCGCATGTTATAGACATTATAGGCATCGCCCTTGCCTGACTCCACAAACTGGATTTCTGTCTCTGAGGAAGCTACCATGGAGAGGTTTGCGCCCGAATTGCGCATCATGTCCTCAAGACGCTTCCACTCCTTGGGGTCGCGGGTGGTGGTGCGTGCCACGCGCATGGGCATGCCGAAAATCTCGGCGAAGCCATCCCAAAACGCAAGGGCATACTTCTTGGAGATAGTCTGCGGGGCGGCCTTCAGGAGCAGGCCGAGGTCCTCGGGCTGGCCGGCCTCGATGAGCCAGTCGGAGTAGGGAGCATCGTGGTAGTCAATCCCGGAGTGCCAGTCGTCGCCGGCATTTACGACGCAGCGGTGGTATTCCGGGATGACGTGCTTGCGAGGAATAAGACGGACACCATCGTAAGAGATGCATCCGTCGCCGTCGGAGGTGATGTCGCCGAGCTCGATGAGGGAATGGCCGTAGAATATCGAATCGTGGGCGAGGCGGAGGAGCCGCTTGAACCAGTCCTGGTCGAAATAGTGGAGGGCCTCCTTAACGGCGTCGCCATTCTCATTAACGAATTTGAAAGAGCGGGACATGACGAATCCGCGTCGCTGCTCGATACAGCCCGAGAGATGGAGGTCGGCCATGGTGTCGCGGAGACGCATGCGGGAAGGGGAATCGACATTGAGGGCCATCTGCCAAGCGGCGCGCCAGTCGGCGATGTCCTTTTTTGTAAGGGCGTCGGTGGTGCGGTGCAGCTCAATGACCATGCGCTGCAGAACTTTGCGGTCATCCTTCTTGGCGAGGTTAAGATCTCCACGCGGGGTGTGAATGATATTGGGGGAGTCCTTTTTGAAAGAGCTGAAGAAATTGCTGAGGATGCTCATTGGTGTAATGGGTGTCTAAGATTTATAAGATTTTATAAGATTTTATAAGGTATATATTACCAGTCGTGGCGCAGCCTGGGGAGGGAGTTATAGATGGTGGCGTTGTTGACCGAGCCGTCATCAACGGAGACAAGAGGGAGGCCGGGCGTTATCTTGCCGGACTGGACACCCTCAAGCCAACGGACGGCACGGTCGTACCGCTCCTTGCGGATTTCCGCGCCCATCTTCTGGGGGAGAGAGGCGGAGAGGTGATACAGGGCGATGTCGGCGGTGTACATAACGAGAAGGCGGTTGCGGGCGGGGCCGGAGGCGGAGAATATTGCCCGGGTGTCGAATACGGGGCGGAGGTATCCGGAGACCTCCTCGACGGCCTCGGCGATGGCGTTCTCGATTAGGACGGGCTCGGCCTGGGAGAGAGCGCGGAAGGCGGCCTCGCCTATGACGACGCGGAAGTCTTCATCGTTGATGAACATGGGGGTCATGGGATTTTATAATTTTTATAAGATTTATAAGATTTATAATTTTTATGAGACATATATTTTACCAGGCGTTTTTAGGGGAGGAGCGTTTGATAGCGACCGGTTTGTGAATCTCTTGACGGGTGTTGCGCTGCAGGAACCAGATTGCGCCCTCATCGGCATCCGGCGCATCGTCATGGGCGCGGGATCCTCGCCCAAGCGCAAGTGTCTGCTCAATGCCGACCTGCATATCCGGGGACTCCTTAAGAGCCTCATTATAGAACACGAATCCACGCTCCCATAGAGGGGATACGGCCTCTATACGTTGAATTTTATCAGGCTTTTTGCGGTTGTCACCCATAATGGGAAGCTGGTACCCGCGCAGATTCCCTTCGACAGCAAATTCATCGAGGATAGTATCCTGCATGAAGTTGGATTCCATAAAGAAAGAGACCGCAACATCTTCCGGCAGACTCTCATACAGATTGTAGAGCCAGCGCACCATGCCGGAGACGGTGTCCTGCCGGACGTATGTGTCGATGAGATGTAGTTCGGTGTCGATCTTGCCCCAGAGACGGCAAGCCTTGTAGTCATTTGCAGTAGAGGACTTGAAAGAGGGGTCGGTATAGCAGACGAGCATGTCGTATTTATTGAGCTCAGGCAATTTCTTGAACCGAATCCACTCATGACGGAAGATGGTGCCGTCGGTAATGGGATTGTGCATCATCTCCTTTTCCCAAGCTCGGTAGCCGGCGAAATCCTTGTAGGCCTGGGCCTCCTCTTTAGTCCATTTATCAGCCCACACCGGGTTGCCGTCATAATCAACGGCGCAAATTTTAGAAAGATGGACACCCTTGGAGGCAGCGATATTGGCAAGAACCGAATTCTTAGAGATAAGGTTGCCGACCATTATGAAGCGGCCTCGACCGACATCAAGGGCACCGAATAGGGCTTCCTTGACCCATTCGGTCAGTTTTTTGACACGTTCCTCGTTTTTAACAAGATCGTCATCGTCCAAGTCGTCAATGAGAATATAATCCGGACGAGCCTCGCGGTCGCGCAGACCACGCGGCGACTGGCCACGTCCGACAGCGAGGAACTTGGCCCCGCCCTTAGTCTTGAATTCCCCCTCAAGCCAAGAGCCGAGATTCTTCTGCTCCCCGAAGTCGGCAATCAGCTTCTGATTGAATTCCAATTCAGCCTGCAGGTCGCCGAGCAGACGGATTGCGCTATCTTCGGTCTTACCGGTGGTAACCATAAAATTGATTAACCTCTTCGGTTGGAAAATCAACCATAAGGGGATAAAAACGCCTATATGGGTAGATTTGGCATGACCGCGAGGCCACATAAAGACCGCCTTCAGATTAGGTGTGTTTTTAATCTTGATGGCTGCTTTGGTATGGAACGGGGCATTGTGTACGGTGCGGATGACCTCGCCGGTGGTCTTGTCCTTCAGCACAAGGAAGTGGGCGAAGTAATACTCGCAGAACTCGTCATAATTCGAGAGCAGCCGCCTGATGCGGCGGTCGCGCTCGACCGGGGTCTCCTTGGCAATGGCCATAGACACGGCAGTGAGCGACTGAACCTCGCGGCAGTGTTCCTGCCACTTCTCAAACGCCTCCTTCTGCTCCTTAGTCATCTTCATCGCGCCCATAGCCTAAGCGAGAGACCCCTTGCTCATAGATTCGATGAGGAACTTGTCCTGATACTTGTTGATGGCCTTGATGAGCTCGGGGGTGACCCCGGGGTCGGTCTTGGCACGATACTCAAGCCACCTGGAGAAAGCCATGAACACCTCAATGGCATTTACGACGTTTGCTGATGACTTGTCGAGCTTGTCGATGGAGGAGGTGAGTTTTGAAAGTTTGTCGGCGAGACTGTCAATGAGATTCATATTTCCGGACGAGTTGACCTTGTCGAGAAGGTCATTGACGGTACGGAGCAACTTCTGAATGAGTTCGGGGCGAGTGATATTCTTTGCCGCACGGGCTTCTTTCCATCCGTCGGCATTGCACCATTTGGAGACAGTGACGCGGGACACCCCGACCTTGTCGGCAATCTGCATCTGCTCCATGCCCGACATATAAAGAGTCCGGGCTATGTCTTTCTTTTTTTCGAGTTCTGCTTTAGTCATAATGAAATGTTGTGAAAAAAATTATGACGGGGGATTGTAAATTGTAAGATGTATAATCCGTATAGGATGTATAAATCGTATACAGAGTTTTTTACCGCAAAATTGGGCTGAAAAGGCGTGTCTTCAAAAAAAGTGTGCAATGGTTGCATAGAAGTGTGCAAGCATTGCACACTTTTTTGGAGGGGAGGAAATTATCGCTCAATTTTGCACCGTAATTAACAACCGCACATCACGAAAATCGCAATGGGAAAAAGAGTAAGAATGACAGACGACAGCCTGAACAGCCACGGGAGCCGGGTGCTGACAGCCGGCGTTGACGTGAGCCAGTACGAGCGGAACCCGGTGCTGCTATATATGCACGAGCGCGGCAAGGTCATCGGCTTTATGAAGGAGATCAAGGTGGAGAACGGAGAGATAAGCGGAGAGCCTGTCTTCGACTGCGCCACCGAGCTGTCGAAACAATGCAAGAAGCAATGGGAGGTGGGATCACTGCGCATGGTGAGCATAGGGATAGACATCCTTGAGGTGAGCGAGAAGCCGGAACACCTCGTGGCCGGGCAGACGGCCCCCACGATAACAAAGAGCCGTATATTCGAGACCTCCATCGTGGACATCGGGGCCAACGACAACGCGATAGTGATGCGCAGGGACGGAAAGCAGATAACACTGGGCAAGGACAGCGAGAACCCACTGCCGCCCATCAGTAATAAACCACAAAAACAAACTCACGAAATGGAACACAAGACCATCGCCCTGAAACTGGGCTTGCCGGAAACGGCAGACGAGGCAGCCATCCTCAACAAGATAGGCGAGCTTCAGGCCTCGGCATCTGAAGCAGCCCGGCTCAAAAAGGACAAGGAAGACCTCACACTGGCGCAGGTGACAACCGCCGTAGAAAGCGCCATCAAGGAAAACCGACTCACAGCCGACAAGAAGGACCACTTCATCAACCTGGGCAAGACCGTGGGCATCGACACGCTCAAGGCGACCCTCGACGCCATGGCCCCGGCAGCAAGGCTCGGAAACACCATCAATGCATCAAGCGGCATCCAGCCGGCAGGTAAGCAGCAGAAGACCTACGCCAAGCTCAGCGAAGTCCCCGAGGACGATCTGCGCAGGCTGCGCGAGGAAGACAAGGCAGAATACGGCCGGCTGTTCAAGGCCGAATATGGCTACGACTGCAACATCTAACCAAAAATATCAACTGAAATGAAAACAGCAACAAAGACAATCTGCGCCCTGCTATTCAATATCGTTGTGGGCGTAATGCTCGCCCTGATCCTGGGCGTACCCCCACTGTATGGCGCCGCCTTCATGGTGGCCGTCGGCACGGTAATGAGCTTAGCCCCGGTACCCAAATCGGCACTCCGTGCCGGAGTCTATACCGAGATATGGACCGGTGAAGTCATCAAAGGGCTGCGCGAGGGACTCGCGGGGTCGTGGCTCGACGGCATTCCCGACCAGTCGTCAATCGTCAACAACGACGTGATCCACCTTGTCGATGTAGGCGTTGACCCCGATGTGCTTATCAACAACAAGACCTACCCGATACCGCTGCAGGTCCTCGATGACGAGGACATCGCCATCAGCCTCGACAAATTCCAGACGAAGGTAACGCCGGTGACCGATGACGAGCTGTACGCGATAAGCTACGACAAGATGGGGCGAGTGAAGGAGAGTCATGCAAACGCCATCAACGATGCCAAATTCGCCAAGGCCGCCCATGCTCTCTGTGCTAACGAGCACACAGAAAAGACCCCGATCCTGAAGACCACCGGAGAGAAAGACCCCACCACTGGCCGTCTTAAACTGAGAATGCTCGACCTTGTGGCTCTCAAACGCGAGATGGACAAGCTCAAAGTGCCTACCACCAACCGCCGACTGGTGCTTTGTCCCGACCATGTCAATGACCTACTGGAGGCAGAGCAGACCTTCCGCGAACAGTATAACGTCAACCGCAACACCGGCACAGTCGGCAGTCTCTACGGATTTGACATCTACACCTACGGGGACAACCCCGTATATACCACTGCCGGCAAGAAGAAGGATGTGCACGCCAAGGCCGAGGCCGGAGAGTTCCAGTGTTCTTTCGCTTTCTACACTCCGCGTGTATTCAAGGCTACGGGGTCGACAAAGATGTATTTCAGCGAGGCCGGCACCGACCCCGAATACCAGCGCAACAAGATAAACTTCCGTCACTGCTTCGTGTGTCTGCCCAAAAAGACCGATGCCGGCGTAGTAATCATGAGCGGCTACGAAGCCAAGGCATAATCATGGCAAGGCTAAAATATCTTGTGATCCACTGCACGGCGACGCCGGAGGGACGTGAGGTGACGGCGGCGGAGATACGCCGGTGGCACACAGCGCCCGTCTCCCAGGGTGGCAGAGGATGGAAGCAGGTAGGCTACACCGACCTGATACACCTCGACGGCAAGGTGGAGCGGCTCGTAGACAACAACGAGGACGCCAACGTGGACCCGTGGGAAGTGACCAACGGAGCCAAGGGGTACAACAGCGTCAGCCGGCACATTGTGCTTGCCGGGGGATGCGACACCAAACTCAACCCCAAGGACACCCGCACCCCGGCGCAGAAAAAGGCGCTCGAAGCCTACGTGAGGGACTTCCACCGCCGCTTCCCCGACGTGCGCATAATCGGCCACAACGAGATCGCCGCCAAAGCCTGTCCGAGCTTCGACGTGCAGAAGTGGCTTAAGGAGATAGGGATCAAATAAGATTTATAAGATTTATAAGATTTATAATAATTTATAAAGGGGTGCGATGAGTGGGAGTGAAATCCTGAACATATTGCTTGGCGGAGGCTTGATAGCGACGCTGCTTGGGCTGATAACGCTGAAGGCGGCGGTGCGGAAGGCGAATGCGGAGGCAGCGACGGCGCAGGCGGAGGCAAAGAAAGCCGAGGCCGAAGCGGAGACGGCCTTTGCCGATGCGGAGCGGCTGAGGATAGACAACACTGAACATGCGACCCGCGTGCTGGTTGAGAACCTGCTTCAACCCCTAACGAAAGAGCTCAATGAGACAAGGAAAGAGATCGGGGCGCTCAAGCGCGAGATGGCCAGGCTACGGAAGGCTATTGACAGCGCTAATGATTGCCCTCACAGCGGGGATTGCCCTGTCATTGCCCGGATGCGCGAGCAAAAAGCAGACAGCGCAGACCGAGGCGACAGCGGCGGCAATCGTGGAAAGGCGGGACACCGTCTGCCGCGAGGTCAGACAGACCACGACAGTGACGGTGCCGGAGAGCCAGGCACGGATGAAGATAGCGGCGAGCGACCTCCTTAGCCTCCCGGCGGGGGCCACATACCAGAAGAAAGAGGGGCGCGCCAGCATCAAGGCCGAGAACCTGGGCGACACCATCTACATAGCCGGCACCTGCGACAGCCTGGCCCGGGAGGTGGAACGCTACGAGGCGCTCTACCACACTGCGAGAGACGCGCTCCATGCGGCCCGGGAACAGCGGGCCGAGGAGGTGAAGGAGACAAGGAATGGCTACACGCTGTGGGACATGGCGACAGCGAGGGCAGCCGGGACCGGACTCGGCATAGTGATCACAATAATCATCGGAATCATCATAAAAAGAAAAGGACATGGCAAATAAGGATTTTTTATACGGAATAGGGAAATTCACATTCAAGGGCTCGGAGCTGGGCTACATAGAGAAGGGGTCGTTTGACTTCGGCGGCAAGGAACCCGAGAGCGTGGACATAGAGGCGGAGCAGGTGCCGGACGCGCCTGTACTGAGCCTTGCGCAGAAGAACGGGACGATAGAGCCGACGTTCAACCTGATACAGCTGGACTATGCGAACCTGCAGGCGGTGCTCGGGGGCGAGGGCAGCGGGACAGGATGGAGCGCACCGACGGCTCTGACGGAGGTGAGCGGCGAGTGTGTGATAGACCTGGTGAGCGGGCAGCGTATAACGATACCGAACGGGAAGATGATAGCGTACCTGAGCGGGAAGCTGACGCTGACAGAGGTTGCGAAGATAGCGTGCAAGATCAAGGTGCAGAAGCCTGCCGGGGGCAAGGCGCCGTACACGATAACTGACATAGCGGGTGAATAGATTTTATAAGATATATAAGATATATAAAATTTATAATTATGGAAGAAGCGGTGAGGCGGAGGATAGAGAGGGAGGGCGCGGATGCGCTGCTTGACGCGGGGGTGAGCGTGCCGCTCTTTCGTGTGCGGCTGCCGTGGAGGAAAGAGCCGGTGACAGCCAGGGTGACGATGCGGAGGCCGACTATGGCCGGGCAGATAGAGGTGGCCCGGCTATGGCTGAAGATGGGAGTGACGAGCGAGGCGATGTGGAAATTCACGAAGGAGCAGGAGATGGAATTTCTGGTGAGGCACGGCAAGGACCTCGCCCGGATCATGACCGTGACCCTGTGCCGGGGGCGAATCCGAAGGCGACTGCTTGGATGGGCATACCGGTGGCTTATATTGCACCGGATGGAACACGAACACCTGCTCGGGGCCGTGCAGAGCTTTGTGAGCCTTATGGGCACCGACCCTTTTATACCTATTATCAGATCGGCAGAGGCGGTGAACCCGATGAAGCCGAGACTGAGCCGGGAGGAGAGAATGAAGGGGAGTTAAAGAGCCGATATGAAGGCTCCCATAGCCCCTTCGGATTTATATGGCAGATAGCGACGGAGACGGGGTGGAGTGTGGACTACATCCTGAACGGCGTGAACTACCAGACACTGATCATGATGCTGAGCGACGCGCCGCGTTTTGTGAAGGCGAAGAAGAAAGGGCGCTTTGACGGGGCGACAGCGGAGGACGAGGCAAGAGAGATAGCAAACTTTTTCAGAAGCAACCTGAAGGCATGAAACCCGTAGAGATAATATTAGAGCTTGATTAAAAATGAGAAAAGAAGAAGACTATATCCAAAAATTCCGCATGGGAAGAGATGAATATGTGTACAGGATACAATCGAGCGGCCTAAGTCGGTTTGAGGCACGTCATAGAATGAGAGCGACGGAAGCCTTGCTGAAAGGGAAATCGTGGGTAATGCGAGTGCTTTACTATACAGTGTGCTGGAATGGGAAGCGAATAGAAGAAGATGAATTTATAAGCGAATGGAATAGTGGGAAAGTGTATTTTAATTATAATCGAAGAGAACTTGGGCTATCAATGATAAGGAAACGCTTGATGAGACGAGCCTTAAAACTGGAAAGGATGAATAAACTGTGAAAATTAATTAACAATTTCATCGCGATAATTTTTAGATTCGTCTGGACACTTACATTTAGAAGAATGATAACAACGAAGATTAACAGCTTTTCGACGATTGGAATTGTGCTTTTTATGCTTAGATGATTTATTATTTACACCAATGGAATCACTGGGAGAAATAGAATTCTTTATTGAAGATGCGAGACAAGATTTGCAGACACGAAGAGAAGAAGGGATAGAATCGCGATGGATGAACTTGTACTTAGAGAGCTTAGACCTGATGTGAGAACAATCCGTGTAGAAATGGAAACAAAAAGCAGAAGAATATGAAGGAGCAATAACAAATTGAGGGCAAGAAATAGAATCTAGATAGTCATGAGGAATAAAAGAAACGGATTCAGACTGGACAGAAGATTCAGAGCAAGACAAGAGCATAAGAGCCGGGAAAAGGAAAAAGAAAAAATTTTTCATAGAGAAAAAGATTGTATTGAAAAATAACTGTGTAAAGATAAGCAAAATAAAAAAAAAGGACAAATGGGAGCGATAAAAATAGAAGAAATACTCGAAAAAGGGCTTAAGGCAGCAATGCAAGAAGCGTTGGAGGAAATAAAAGGAAATGGAAGAAAAGAAGAAAAAACGAATAAGAATGAAGAGAAGACCGAGGCATTGAAAGACAACTATGCAATAATTAAAGAAGAGATAGAAGCTGCCAAGACTTCAAACAAATCTAGAAAGGAGATAATAATCTTTCTGAAAGAATTAATAAAAAATAGGGATAAAGAATGTTTGCCGAATGAAGTAAACAGACTGCAATACATATTAAAATATCTTGAATATTATGAAGTGTTAAATAGCCAGGAAAAATATAGCGATAATGAATCATACATAACTGCATTGAGGAAGAAAAGCGATGAAATAGAAGATCAAAGAGAGAGGAATAAAGAATTTTTTAAAAAGAATCCCGAAGAAAAGACATATCGGCATCAGGAAAGAGACGCTATAAGTGAAGAAAAAAGAAGCGCAGACGAAAGAATAATAGACGAAGAAATAGAAAAGCTGGGGGAAATTATTCTGCGACTTACAGAACAGAATATCGACACAAGCCTTGAGAGGAAACTACTTATATCCAATAAAGAATATGATGAAACCAAAGAGAGAATAGAGATAATAAGAAATAAAATAAAAAAGCATCAAACAGGATATCTCAGCGAGGAGCAGGAGAGACTGCTGGGTGATGCCGAAGATTTGAACGAGCAGAAGCGACAGTGTGCTATAGCGGAGGCGTACAAGGAAGAATTCGGGCAGATGCAGGAATACCTGCGACAGTACGGCACATTCCAGGAACAGAAGCTGGCCATCGCATCGGAGTATGCCGAGAAGATCCGGAAAGCCGGGAGCGAGGCAGAGCGTCTGACGCTGACGAGCGAGCGCGACAGTCTGCTTGCCGGAGTGAAGACCCAGGAGATCAAGAACACGATGGACTGGAGTGTTGTCTTCGGCGAGTTCGGAAGTATGTTTGGCAAGGTAATTGAACCGGTTCTTGCCAACGCCAGACAATACCTTGACACGGACGAGTTCAGGAACTCCGACCAGGCGAGCCAACAGACGCTCATCGAGGCCATACAGCAGATGGAGCGGAGCGTGGGCGGGGCAGACAATGTCAGCTTTAAGCGGCTCGGCGCTGAGATAAAAGCATGGCAGAAAGCGATGGAAAGCCTCACCGAGGCCCAGGAGGAATACAAGCGATGCTATGAGGAACTGGAGGAGGCCCAGCGCAACCTCATCGAAGCGCAGAAGAGCGGCGCCGAGTCTGAGATCCAGGCCGCGGAGGGTGCTCTGAAGACCGCGCAAGAGAACGAGGAAGCGGCCCGCAAGAATGTGGAGAGCCTCCAGGACACAGCCGACACCGCCCAGAGGACAGTGTCGAACACCGCCACGACGCTGAAAACATCGATGGACGGGGTAGTATCCGGACTGCAGAAACTTGCCTCCGGCTCACTGAGCGGGGCCTACAGCGGACTCATAGAATTCGGCAACAACGCGGAGAAGATGGGCGGCAGGCTCGGGAAGGCATTCGGCAAGATAGCCGACAAACTTGAGGACGTGCCCGTCATAGGCTGGATAGCGAGCATCATCGACATTTTCAAGGACGGTATGAGCGTTGTGATAGGCGGATTGCTTGACGCAGTGTTCAACGCTGTGAGCGGCATACTCGATGACGTTTTGAGCGGGGATCTGTTCAAGACGCTCGGAGAATCCATACTCAGCGGGGTGGGCAAGATCTTCGACGCCCTGACGTGGGGAGGCTTCTCGTCGTGGTTCGGGAGCGGGGACAGCGACAAGAACCTTGAAAAAGATATAGAATACCTCACCGCGAGCAACAAGGATCTTCAGAAAAGTATAGACAACCTTGCCGAGAAGATGGAGGAAGGATCTGTTGCAGATGCCAAGGGTGTATATGAGCATCAGAAAGAACTGCTTGAACAGCAGCAAGCCAACACTCAGGAGATGATGCAGCGGTCGGCAGCCGCCTACAGCAACGGGTTCATGGGTATAGGGGGGCATCATTCGTCGAACTCCATCATAGACAAGGGGATGACGGCCTCGGACTGGGGGCGCATCAGCGAGATCACGGGGAAGGACATACGGAGCGCGGGGGACTTCTTCGGCCTGTCGAGTGAGGATATGGCGAAGGTGTTCAACGAAGCCACCGACCTCTACAGCAAGATAAAGTCTCTTGCCGATGATGGCTACAAGGACGCCGCCCAGTATATGGATGACTACATCGAATACTACAGGCAGCTTGAGGAACTTCAGGACGCATACCGCGAGAAGGTGACCGGGATGTCGTTCAACTCCCTGCGCGACGAATTCAAGAGCGCGCTGATGGACATGGAGAGCGATGCGGAGACCTTTGCCGAGAACCTTGACGAGATAATGATGAATGCCCTTGTCGAGAGTCTCATGAGCGAGAAATACTCTGAGATGCTCAAAGACTGGTACAAGGAATTCGCGGATGCGATGGCCAATGACGGCAAACTGACAGACGCGGAACTGACATCACTGCGCAATCGCTACCAGGCTATAGTGGACGGCGCCCTGAAAGAGCGTGACGCCATAGCCGACGCCATAGGGTACGAATCCGGCAGCACGACGAGCCAGAGCGGGAAGGCCGGGGCATTCACGGCGATGAGCCAGGACCAGGGGACCAAGCTGGAGGGGCTGTTCACGAGCGTGCAGATGCACACGGCGAACATGGACGCGGCCCTGGAGAGGGTGGCAGAGAAGATGAGCATCGCCGAGGGGCACCTGGTGCGGATAGCGGAGAACACCGGGGCGAGCGCCGGGCACCTTAAAGAGATAAGGACGGCCTTGGAGACAATAAAGAGAGACGGACTGCGGACGCGGTGAATGTGGGATTATTATAGGATATATAAGATTTATAAATATGGACGAGCTTGAAGGGCAGATGCTTGTGAACGGAGTGGACGTGTGGGGGGCGTACGGGGCCTTCCTTGTGGAGGAGAAGCGCGGAGGGCGCGAGAACCTCACGGCGATACTTTCTCCGGCCAAGGCCAAGAGCCACGTTGGTGTGAACATACGCGAGGAGAACGGCACGAAATACTCCGCGACACTCGACACCCGGAGCGAGGAGCGGGACGTGACGCTGCACTTCGCCATCTACGCCAGGACGAGGGCAGAGTGGCTCGCCAACTACCGGGCGTTCATAAAATTCCTGAAGGAGGGAAAGGACGGGTGGCTGACATTCCGGTTCCCCGGGCTCGATGTGACGTTGAAGATGTTCTACGTGGACTCCACCAACTTCAAACCCCTGACGTACCTCTGGAAAGAGGGGGTGCAGGCGAGCCGGTTCAAGGTGAAATTCAGGGAGCCGGAGCCGAGTTTCTGAGGAACAGGGATATAGGATTTTTATAAGATATATAAAATATATAAAATATATAAGATTTACAGGTATGCTTATAACGCTGTATGACAGGAGCGGGGAGAAGAAGGCAGAGCTGAGCCCGAACGACAGCTCGACACAGGTGAAGGAGATACAGGGCGACAATGTGCTGACACTCTCCTTCACCCACTGGGAGCACATAGACCTCGATGTGGACGACTACGCCGACTTCGAGGGGGAGCGCTATTGGCTGACCGAGCGGTACCGCCCGAAGCAGAACTCGACCAAAGAGTGGGTCTACGACATCAAACTCTACGGAACGGAGAGCATGATCAAGCGTCTGCTCGTGCTGAAGAGCGTGGACGGCGAGGAAGAACCAGTGTTCACACTGACCGCCCCGGCGAGGGAACATGTCGCCATGATCGTCAAGTGCATGAACGACGGCATGGGGAACATCACCGACTGGAAAGTGGGGCAGGTGGACGGCACGGAGAACATCGTGATCGACTACTTCGGGAAATACTGCGACGAGGCCCTGAAAGAGATAGCCGAGAAGGTAGGGGCAGAATGGTGGGTGGAAGGCACTACGGTGAACGTGTGCCGGTGCGAGCACGGCGAACCGCTGCACCTGGGCTACAACAAAGGCCTGACGAGCATACAGCCCGACACGGCAGACAATGTGAAGTTCTACACGCGGCTGTACCCGAAGGGGAGCAGCCGGAACATAGACCGCGAGAAATACGGGCATGCCCGGCTGCAGCTGCCCGACGGAGCGAAATACGTGGAGGTGAACGCCGACAAATACGGGCGCGTGGACCACTACGAGGAGGACGCCTTCGCCGACATCTACCCGAGGCGAGTGGGCGAGGTGAGCAGCGAGGTGAAGACCGGGGAGGACGGGAAACCCTTCACGATATGGTATTTCCGGGACGACGAACTGCCGTTTGACCCCAACGACTACGAGATAGCGAACCTCGTGAAGCGCGTCAGCTTCCAGGAAGGGAGCGAACTCGTCGGCCTGGGAGACGAGGACGGCGGCACCTACTACTTCGAGGTTAACTATGAGAGTAAGAGCGGGGAGTTTGAGATAATCACGACATGGCCGTATGACGACGGGACGCAGCTGCCGGGAGTTGCCGGCAGTAAGCTTGTACCCAAGGTGGGCGACAGGTATGTGCTGTGGAACATCAGGATGCCGGACGAGTACTACGGCCTGGCCGAGGAGGAATTCCTGGCAGCCGTAGACAGATACAACGCCGAGCACGCGCTGGACATAGCCGTGTACAGGTGCCCGACCGACCATGTATGGATAGAGGAACAGGAGGCGGAGCTGCAGGTGGGGCGTCGGGTGATACTGGAGAGCGATGAGTACTTTCCGGAGGCCGGCTGCAGGGAGAGCCGCATAACGAGGATAACGCGGAGGGTGAACCTTCCGACGCAGATGGACATAGAGATAGGTGACGCGCTGGGCAGGACGTCGCAGCAGAAGCTGACGGATAGCATAAACGAGGCGCGTGCCTACGCCGCAGGGACGGCAGGGGGCGGCGGCCTGCCGGACATAATAAGGACTGGAGACAGGACGGTGTGGACTGACAACAACCTGCTGTCGGCGCGGCGGGCAATGGCGGAGTTCCTGAGCAAGACGCGTCCCGACGTGGCCGAGAAGCTGATCAGGTTCATCGAAGGCCTGGAGGTGGGCGACTGGGAGCCGGGGGTGTCGGGGCTGAAGGCGTGGACGGACGCCGGGGGCGACACGTGGATAGAGACGGACAATGTGAGGGCGCGGAAGAAGGCGTTCTTCAAGTCGCTGGCGATAGAGGAGGCTGAATACGTGGGCGGGGAGCTTGTGCTGACGCCCGGTGGCGGGATAGAGTGCACGGAGGCGGTGGCGCTGGGCCGTGTGGACGGGCGTGTGCGCGGCTGGCGGTGCCTGTACATGAGCAGGGACACTGACGGGAAGGCGGTGCACTGCCGGATAAGGGAGCGCGACCTGGTGAAGTGCCAGACGTTCAACCTGGGGCATGCCGGGGCAGACGGGAGCTACAGCGACGCAGAGAACCGGTACTACTGGCGCGAGGTGACGGCGGTGGGCGACCCTGCGGCGGAGGCGGACATAGTGAGGGACGAGCAGGGACGGGAGTACTGCTACATAGAGCTGGGCAACCTGCCGGGGGAATATGACCCTGTGGGGACGGACGCACCGGCGGAGGGCGACAGCATAGTGCAACTGGGCAACCGTGACGATGCACTGCGGCAGAAGGCGATAATAATATCGACGACGGACACGAGCTCGCCGAGTGTGCGGATGTTCACGGGGATAGACGACTTCACGCTGAGGGGCAGGATGGAAGTGGGCCTGGGTGTGGACGAGACGGGCAAGGTGTACTTCAGGCTGGGCGAGAGCGGTGCGTCGCAGTACCTGGACTACCGGCAGGGGCAGGGCCTGGAGGTGGCGGGGCGCATAAGCGTGCGCTCGACGATAGGCGATACACCGATAGAGGACGCCCTGAAGGGGACTTACCGGATGGAGCTGACACCGGGCGCGCTGGCTGTGCCGTGCAATGCCGACGGTGACATATCGCAGGATGAAGCCATGCCGGCCGTGGAGGTGACAGTGTACAAGGGCAACCAAATGATGACACAAGGCAGGGTCAACGGCTATGAAGCAGGGACGCCTGCAGGGACGGGGCTTTCGTTCTACAGGGATACGGCATCACCGGGTGTGAGGTTCAGACTGTCTGACGGGTCGGCGATGCCGGCGGACACGGCTACGGCGACATGTGGCGTCACGGTGTATGAGAACGGCCGGGAGGTGGCGACGCTTGTATCTGCGGTGAGCGTGTACAAGGTGCGCCCGGGACAGGCCGGCATACCCGGTGAGAGCGCGCTGCGGCTTGTGCCGAGCCGTGACGTGGTGACGATTCCGTGCAATGCCAACGGTGTCGTAACAGCAAACGGCGGACAGAGTGTCTCGGACACCTTGCGAAGTACGACCCGGGTATCGCTAAGGCTGTATAAAGGAAGCAAGCTTGTAGGCGAGCCTGCATACAGCAAGACGTCGGAATCTAATTGCACCGCGCTATTGAACAACGGTGTTCTCTATATAACGCAGATAACGGCGGACACGGCTTATGTGACTGTAAGGGGGGCCGACAGTGATGGAAGCTATGCGGAGGCCACGGTCAATTTCAGCAAGCTGAAGCAAGGCGCGGCAGGAGAGGCGGCGGTCGTATATACCATTGAGCCGAGTGCACAGATAATTAAAAAAGGGCCTGACGATACTTTTTCGCCGGCGTCATTGACCTGTACGGTGTACGAGACCACCGGCAGTGAGGCTCGAAAGGCCACAGATGCAAGGCCCTTGTATTACAGGCGCAACAAAGGCGGGACATTATCCGGTTGGGCCGCCCTGACGCTGGAATCGGGCATCTCGGGCGTTGTAGCGCCTGCGGCAGGCGACACGGAGCTGATATTCGGATTGTTCAGCGACACGACGGCGGGGCGCACGCTGTTGGCGCAGGCGCGTGTGCCGGTGCTGGCGGACGCGGAGGACTGGGGCGGCAACGGCATCAACCTGCTGAGGGACACCAACCAGGGCGCAAGACACTGGGAGGCGGGGGTGCACTATGAGAACGCCACGACCTATCCGAACGACCCGAATGACTACGTGAGCCTGGGCGAGGGGGCCGCCGTGCCTCCGGGGGTGCTCCTGACCAACGGCTACATGTATCCCTACGGCTTCAGCAAGACCGATTATATCCCGACGAGCATCAATTACCAGATGTTCTTCGCGGCTCAGGAGGGGCTGCGGCTGGAGCTGGACAGGAAATACACGCTGTCGTTCGAGATGACGGTGGAATACACCGGGACGAACCTGGGGTATTCCTACGGACTGAACAGGTGGGTGTCGTCGGCCAGGCCCCAGAACCTGATAGGCGGCGGAAGGCTGCCGGCGCAGTCCACGAGGGCGAGGCGCACGATGGCGGTGAGCCACTGCTTCGTGCCGTCGGAGATAAACACCGGGTGGGACATGGACGGGCTGTACACCGTGGGACACTTCAACCTGAACGTGGATCAGTCGGAGACGAGGACGGACAGCTCGACGGCGGTGTACTCGGTGGAGGTGAGGAACGTGAAGCTTGAGGCAGGGACGGCAGGGACGGGGTGGACCCCGTCGCCGCACGATGTGAACTACCTGATGCAGGCATTCAAGGAGAACACGACGATAGAGGGCGGCGTGATAATGACCTCACGGGTGCGCGTGGGCTACACCAACTCCCAAGGGATATGGACGGAGACCGGGGGGCTGAACGGGGCGGTGACCAACGTGAGCGGCACGGTGCAGACCGACGCACCTATCCTGTACTGCGGCGGACAGATGGTCGACAGGGCTTCATCGGCGTCCGATGGCGCGGCCACGTCGATGATACGCCTCGACGGCACGGCCTACTTCTGCGCCAACACGGTGAGGATGCTGCCGGAGCGTATGGAGGTGGGCGACGGCGTGGTGCTGGATGCCGGGGGACTGCACCTGTACGACGCGGACGGTCGGGAGAGGCTGTCGGTGCGCAACGGGCCGGTGGGTGATCTGAACGGGCTTGACAACCTGACGCCGATAGCGGTGGAGGGGAATGTGCAGGGCACGATGGCGCTGTACTGCACGGAGCGTGACAGCGGCACGGGGATAAGACCGGATACGCCGGGGCACTACCTGAAGAGCTACAGCAGCTCTGGCACAGTAAGCATAGGGAGCGGGCTGCTGGGCAATGACTACCGGCTGTCTGTGACGGTGGAGGCGCGGTTTACGCTGACGCCGTGGGGCACCGGGATGAAGGCCGACGTGGGGCTGAGTGCGGTGCTCTACAGGCAGGGGGCGACGGGGTCGGCGCAGAGGGTGGCGACGTCGGCGCTGAGCCTGGCAAACTCAGGGAACGTGTTCACCGGGCGCGCGGCACTGGCCCTGCGGCTTGAGAAGGGATGGCGCTACTACATAAGGATAGAGGGATCGGCGGCGAGCGTGAGCAACGCGGCCAACATGACGGGGGTGTCGTGTGTGACGACGGTGCACGGGAGTGCGACCCCAGTGATCCACAAGACGGTGTTGGGCGACGACGGCTTTGTGAGCGGCTGGGGCAGCGGCGTAGTGCACGTGAAGGAGGACGAGGTGAACCTGGTGAACGGTGACTGCCGTATGAGCCTGAGGAGCTACAATGCGGTGGAGATAGCGCAGGGCAACGCGACGCTGAGCATATACACCTATGGGGACTACCAGAATGCGCACAACGAGGTGATGCTGACACTCGACAGCGGGATGGACTCGCAGATGGACGTGAAGCTGACGCAGGGGATGATACTGCTGCGGACGGCTGAGATGAACCGCAACGGGGACTTCATGTTGCTGGACCTGGCGGCACTTAAGGACAAGGGATTTTTGAAATGAACCAATGACAGACATAATGCAGGAAATAAACTACAAATCTGACTTCAGCCTTGTGCTGAGACTGAGAGACCTGGCCGGGCACGACATAGGCTGGCCGGAGTTCGACTGGACGGCAGACTTCTGGACGTTCCCAAGGGCGAGGGCGTTCACGGCCTCGTGCATAGGCGGCGTGTGCACCAACTGCCTTCGGGAGGACGACGGGCGCATACGCGTGGTGTTCAACGGCCATGGCCTGACGCCGGGCAGGCTGAGGGCGGAGCTGACGGCGCAGATACTGGACGGCAGCTATCCCGACAGGCTGCGGCAGACGGTGCAGACGGCGGTGCTCGACACGGTGCTTACGGCCGGAGAGACGCGCGGCGGCGACGAGGAGGAGACCATAATGCTTCCGCTGGTGCAGGGCCAGCAAGGCGGCTCGGGGGCGTGCGGGTGCGCCCCGGCAGCGACGGAGGAGGAGGTAATGCAGGCTGTGGAGTCGCTTTTCAAGAACGAGCCCGACAGGGAATGACCACATAATTTTTCAATTTTTATCAACCATTTAAAAAACTTCATTGACTATGGCAGAGACATCGGCAGAGAAGAAGCACATAACGCTGGATGCGTTCTCGAAGGCAATGGCGCGCTACCACGAGAAGGCGAGCGCGGCATGGAAATCGGACATTGACAGCGCCGGGGGCGGCGCGGACTTCGTGGGGGCCTCGGAAGAGGAGGTGCTCCAGGTGATAGAGGACATCTTCGCGTCGCAGCCCGGGGCTTAGGCTTCTTCCTTAGGAATCATTCCAACAACATTCTAACAGTTTTCAAACAACATTCAAACAACAACTTTCTAAACAAAGAACTATGGCAAACAAAATTTCAGTTGTTACCCTGGCGGCTCTCAATGCCGCCCTGGGCTATCTCCGCAGCAAGATCTACACCAAGGGCGAGACCGACACCAAGATCGCCGAGGAAATCGGCAAGATACCGGCCTACGAGCTTCCGGTGGCCTCGGCTCAGAGGCTTGGCGGCGTGAAGGCCGGCGGCACGGGCATCGCCATCTCGGCCGACGGCGTGATCAGCGCCACGGGCGACGCATCACCCAACTCGGTTGAGTGGGGCGTGATCAAGAACGTGCCCACCGCCGCGGCCGCCACAGCCGGCGTCATCACCGAGAACCGCGTGGGCACCCTTGCGCAGGCCAAGGTGGACGCCCTTGCGCTGAAGACCGTCAACGGCCAGAGCATCAAGGGCTCGGGCGATATCACCATCGACCTGTCGCTGTACAAGGTGGTGACCTCACTCCCCGCCTCGGGCATCGACGACAACAAGATCTACCTCGTGGCCGACGCCTCGGGCAAGGGGCAGAACGTGTACGAGGAGTACGTGCATGTCGACGGCAAGTGGGAGCTGCTGGGCAAGTACAAGGCCGAGGTCGACCTCAAGCCCGTCACCGACCGCCTCGACGCGCTCGAAGCGTTCGACTCCTCGCTTGAGCTGATGGACGAGGCCGCCGGCACGGCCCTGGCCACCGAGATCTTCGGCTGAGGCTAATCTGAGGCCGCCGGGGCACGCCCCCGGGGTCTCTTTCAATCACGCTAATACACAGGATACATGGCTACTACTACGGAACCACATAAACAACTTGTTACATATTCTGCACTGAACGGCGCGCTGACGCGCCTGCGCTCCAGGCTCGCCCCGATGCAACAGAGGGTGGAGACGGTGGAGAACCTTTTTTACGACACCCACTCTTATGCCGGTGACGTCACCATATCAGTCGACGCGGCGGCGGGGAAGGCCGGGGTGCTTGGCTATGACCTCGACGTCAGCTCTGCGAAAGTCTATCAGATGGTGACGGCGCACTTCGTGGACCCCTCGGGGAAAGACCTGCCCCGCGAGAGCGACGGACTGGTAATTGCCACACTGACGGATGCGTGTGTCATTGCCTTCGGCCTGTCGGAGAGTCCCCACGGGATGAACGCCGTGCTGCTGGTGAAGCTCGACGCGGCCGCAGACCCGTCGGTGATGGTGATGCCCGAGGGCGGCTTCGCCACGGCCGCCGAGCTGCAGGGCCTCGATGAGAGCCTGTCGGGCCTGTTGGCCGACTTCGAGGTCTTCAGGTCTGAAATGACAGACAATATAAGGGGCTTCGCCCTGAAAACAACCTCTTTGACAAATCTGACCTCTGCACATACCGATGACATCATCGACATAAACGGGCGGCTCGACACACTGGCCGAGGGGCACGCCGATGACGTCAACGACATAAACCTCCGGCTCGACGCACTGGCCGGGGGCGTGGAGAGCGCCGCGGTGGGGAAGGTGTATGCGTCGGACCTCACTTTGTGGATCCAGTATTATTCGGACAGTTTCCGCTTTCAGAACAATCTGACCGCGGCGCAGTGGGACGAGGCTAACAAATGCGGCAGTATCTCATTTAATGTTACATTCTACCAAAGCTCCGGTGTAGGCAGCCCGCTTGGAAAGTACGAGTTCCGGATCATCCAGCGTAAGACCAATGTATTTACCGCCGCCGGTGTCGTGTCGTACGGTTCTGCCGGGGCGTGGCTTCTCCTTGTGGATTTTCATCGCGGCTCCACCGGTTCCGTACTGGCCACAAGCCTCAAGAATGGAACGGGAATGAGCGTTACGCTCCCTGACGACACCGAACTTACCGTGGCGAACGGGAACATCACCATCAGGCAGGGGGACGCATCGGTAACAGTCGCGGACAACAGGGTGAAGGTGCTGCATGGCAACGCGTCCATTGAAACGAACTCAGACGGCATATATGTCAGGAAGGGCAACGCCCATGCCGAGCTGTTCTCGTACTCCACCTCGGACGGCCGCCACGACCAGTTCAACATGGTGCTGGACGAGGGCACGGACTATGAGTCGCAGGTGCAGATAGTCAACTCCGAGATATGGCTGCGCACCAGGGACGCCACAAACGTGTACAACGGACAGAACCTGCCGATGAAGCTCAGTATGTCCAAACTAAAAGAAATAGGCGCACTTACAAACTGGTAAACGAACATTATGCATACGACATGACAGACAACGAAACAATCATCATCGGCTCGCACAACACCATGAGCTACCTGAGGCCGCTGCACTGGTGGGCGTGGCCGCTAAGGGCCTTTGCGAGGTGCCAGAGGCTCACGCTGCTTGAACAGCTCGACGCAGGGGCGCGTGCGGTCGACATCCGGGTGTATCTCGGCTGGGACGGCCAATGGCACTTCGCCCACGGGGCGGTCTCCTTCCATACAGGGTCAGGCATACTCGACTACATCAATGTCCTCCCCTGCGGCACATACGTGCGCATCATCCTCGAACGCTCCGGCGAAGTCCCCGAGAAGGCATTCCGCGCACTGTGCGTCGAGCTTGAGCAGAAATACCCGGGGCTGCGCTTCTTCGGCGGCTACAGCAAACGCCCGTGGCGCAGGCTCTACACATTCCGCGCCGAGCAGGGCGGCGAGCTGCCGCTGTACCAGCATTGCAGCTCCATGGCCGGGGACGCACGGTGGTACGAGAGGATAATCCCCGTCCTCTACCACCGCCGCACAGGCCACGCCGCCCCCTCCGAGGGCATCAACCTCTACGACTTCTTCTGACACAGCAACGACAATATGACACACACGACATAAGTTTCATGATACAATTGGTTTATTTAGGTTAGAACTGAAAATGTGAATAGGCATCCACCCGATTGCGAAATTAGGTGGATGCCAATTTTAAAAAAAATTCTTGAAAACAGAAAATAAAAAAAGCATACCTGAAGGTACGCTTCGTTTTAAAAAATAAAACGCTTCGATTTAAATCCCCCTAACATTTCGTTTTGCGGATTATAGAACTTAGCTATCTTAGTATGTGTTCTTAAAAAAAATGTAGCTATGAAACAGAAT
>JAMPEH010000229.1 GCA_023665245.1 Muribaculaceae bacterium | reverse complement strand
CTTCATCGCCCTGATTCAGAAGTAAAAAGGGCAGAGGCGAAGAAAAATCAGAACAAATCAAGCGCAAGAAGGGGCCGCCCGGAATTTCCGGGCGGCCCCTTCTTGCGCGCAAAGCTAACCTCATTTCATGTTACCTCGCCCTACTCCGTTGCTCCAATCATGTCCAGTTACCTGGGAAACCGGAAATGTAGGCGCTGGAATGCCCCTTCTATGATTCGTGCCTGATCCCGCTGCCTTCTCCCCCAGCCTAAAAGAAGCCCCCGGCGTATCGCCGGGGGCTTCCTCGTTGCCTATGAACTTGTGAACTTGCGTTCGGCCCTCAACTGCCCTTACTTCAGCAGCTCGATGAACCGATCCAGCATCACAGCCACCTCCGCGCGGTTCACGTTGGCGGTGGGATCCAGAACGTCGTTGCCCTTGCCCTGGAGGATGCCGGTCTTCACGCACCAGGCCACGCCGTCCACGGCCCAATCGCCGGTGTTGGCGCCATCCACAAAGGCGTTCAGGCTCTCCGCCTCAGCGTCGGTGTTCAGGCCTACCAGCTTGGCGTACCGGGCCAGCATCACGGCCAGCTGCTCGCGGGTAATGACCTGGTCAGGGGCGAAAATGTCTTCGGAAATGCCCTTGACCACGTTGGCCTTAGCGGCCCAGGCCACGCCCTCGGTGTAGTAACGGCCAGCGGCCACGTCACGGAAGGTCACGTTGTAGTTGCTCTTGCCCTGGGACAGGCGGTGAAGCACCGTCGCCAGCGCGCCGCGGGTCATAGCGGTCATGGGGTCATACTTGTTGTTGCCGATGCCGTTGACCAGCTTCAGAGCGGCCACGTTGTTGATGGCCTCCTCGGCCCAAGGAGCCTGGTTGATGTCGTCAAACGTCTCCTCCGGCGCGGGGAGCTCGGCGGGCAGCTCCACCTTCGCCAGCTCTTCGCCGGTGGCGTCGGTAGCGGTGATGGTCTTGCCGCCGTCAGGAGCGGTGACCGTCTCGGTCTTGGCGCCCTCGGCGTCGGTGACCGTCTCGGTGACGGTGCCGTCCTTCTTGGTTTCCACCACCTCCGTGGTGCCGTCAGGATTGGTGGTCGTCTCGGTGACAGTGCCCGTGGCGCTGTCCGTGACGGTGGTGGTCGTGCTGCCGTCAGGATTGGTCACGGTGGCGGTGGAGGTCGTGGGACGGTTGGAACTGCTGGAGTTGGAGGTGGTGCGGGTCGTCACCTGCATGCTGTGGGTGGCGGTGATGTCGTTGTCGGCGTCGTCATCGCCGTCCACCAGGGTGACGGTGATGGTCACCTCGCCCTGGGCCACGCCGGTGACCTTGCCGCTGGCGTCCACAGTGGCGATCTCCTCGTCGCTGGAGCTCCATTCCACCTCGCCCACAGCGCCGTCAGGCGTGAATACGGGGGTGAGGGTAACGCTGCTGCCCACCCGGACAGTGCTGGCGCCGGAGATGCTCACGCCGGTGACCTCGATTTTGTTAAAGGTAACGGCCACGTTCACGGCCTCGCCCGGCATGACGAAGGAATTGTCGGTCACTTCCACAGTGCTGCCGTCAGCCTTGGTCACGCTGACCGTGCCCACTTCATAGCCCGCGTCGGGGGTGATGGTCAGGGTCACTTCCTCGCCCTCAGAGGCCGCGGCGGGCTCGGCGGTCACGGTGCCGCCCACGATGTCGTCGGGAATGGTGATTTCATGGGTCGGCAGCTCCACGCCGGAGCCCATGATTTTCGCTGTGGTGATGGCGGAAGCGGTGCCGGTGTAGTTGCCGCTTTCGGTGGTTTGCACGTTGACCCGGATCTTGTAGCCCGCGTCAGAGCCCACCAGGGTGTAGGTGGTGCCGCTGGCGCCCTCAATGGTGGTAGCGGTGCCATCGTCGGCCTCCCGGGCCCAAGTGATGCTGCGGGGGGCGGGGTCATTGACCGTAGCGGTCAGAACGTTGCCCACCTGGAGCTTGCCAGCGACGCTGACGGTCACCTGCGCCTTGCTGATGGTCACGTTGCACGCGGCCTCATGGCCGACGGCATCGGCGGCGGTGATGGTAACGCTGCCCGCCTTCAGGACGGTGACCACGCCGTTCGCCACCGTAGCCACAGTGGTGTCGCTGGAGGTCCAGGTCACGGTCTTGTCCGTGGCATCCGCCGGGGAAACCGTTGCCACCAGGGTCAGGCTCTGACCATAGGTAAGGGCGGCGCTGGTCTGGTCCAGCGTAATGCGGGTGGGCAGCTTCACATAGTCCGCCACAGGCTTGGCCGTGGTAGCGGTCCGCGTGCCCTCAAAGCCGTCCGTGCCGGTTACCTTCACGGTCACGGTCTTGCCCCGGTCATCGGCGGTGGGCTTATAGGTGGGCTCAGTGCTCACAACCTTGCCGTCCACAGACCACTCGTAATCGACCCAGGCGTCCTCGGGGTCGACCACCGCCTCCAGCGTGTCGTTCACGTGGGGCTCATCGCTGGTGACCGTGCTATCGCCGTGGACGATGGTAATGCTGACCCCATCCACAGGAATGGCCTTCTCCACGCCTTCAGCAATAATGAACACTTCGCCCACCACGTTCGGGATCTGAAGGGTAGCGGTGCTCTTGTCGTTGCTGGGCGTGTAGGTGTACCCGGTGCCCTTGGTCAGCTTGGTGCTGCCCATGGTAACGGAGATGTCCTCCGGGACCTCGTAGTCGGTATCAGCCGTGAGGGTGCCCTCGTAGGTTCCGCCGTGCTCGATAGGCTGCTCACCGGAGGCCGTCAAGCCATTGAAGTTCATGCGGTAGAGCACTGCGTAACTCTTCTTCGTAGTGGTGCAGGTAACGGTGATGTTCCGGGTAATGCCGTGCTCGAAGGTGATCAGCCCGGTGGTGGTGTCGATGGACACAACATCGCTGCTCACTTCCGTGTCGGAGCCGGTGACCGTCACCGTAATACCGTCGGGCATGTTATAACCATCCGCCAGATGGAGCTGGATGGTGAACGCCTCGCCGTAGGGCACCGTGTGCGTGCCCTCGTTGGCGGCGCCGGCCATGGTGCAGGTCAGGCCCTCGCTCAGATTGTGGGTGATGGTCAGCACCTTTTTCTCGTAGGTGACCACAAACGTCACATTCGCGTTCACGTTCGTGATGGTATACACCTTCGCGCCGTTGGTGCCGTCCGTGCCGGTCAGCTCGTTGGTGCCGTCCGTCACGCTCTTGATGTTGTAAGCGGCGTTGGGCCGGACCGTCAGGGTGGCGGTGCCGCCCTCCACAACGCGGGTAGCGGCCGTAGCCGTGCCCTGGTTGGCGTCCGCCGTAACGGTGATATCATAATAGGTATGCGACGCGTCCTCAATAGTCACCGAAGCGTCCGCGCCCTCGTCATGCAGCAGATTGGCCTTGATACGCACCAAATAGCTGCCGGGCTCCACCGTGATCGCGGCGCTGGGGTCGGTGATATCCGTCCAGGTGCTGCCGTTGTTGGCGGAATACTCGTAAGCCTCGCCGGAAACCGGGCTGGTGATGGTGAAGCTGCCGTTCTGGCTGTCACTCTTGTCCACCTTCGTCACCGTGGGCGCGGCGGGACCGGGGTTCTTGCCCACCGCGGCGGTGGCGTACACCGCCTCCCGGGAGCCGGTGTAATAGTAGTTGTTCGCCCCGCCCGCGGTGGTGTACTCCGGCGTGGCGGTCACAGTCACGGAAATGTAGCTGCCGATCTCGCTGTCCGTCAGCGTGTAGGTCTTGGCGGTGGCGCCGCTGATAGCCACCTTATTGGTGCCGCTGGCGTCGTCCGCCTTGTACCACTGATAGGTCAGCCCGGCTTCAGCGGTAGTGCCGATGTTCAGGCTGGTGGTGTTGGCGGTCAGCGTAGTGCCGGGCCGCAGCTCCTTCCCGGCGGGCATGGTCACGCTCACGTTGTGAACCAGCTTCCGCAGCACCACCACCCGGAACTGGGCGCTGACCTTCGTGTCGCTGTAATCGCTGGTGGAGGTCACGGTGATGGTCGTCTCGCCCACGTTAGTCTCGCTGACGCCGGTAACGGCGATGGTGTGGGCGGTGTTGTCGTTGGCGGTGCCGGTAATGCTCACCAGCGTCTGGTCGTCGTCATCCGCCCGCCAGGTCATCCCCCGCTCGGAGGTCCCGGTGGGAGTGAGGGCGGCGGTCAGCGCCGCGCTGCTGCGCATGCCGTCCGTCAGGTTAGCCGCCGCGTTGGTGTAGAGCACCAGCGGCGCGCTGGTGGTCACGTCCGTGGTGCCGTCCTTCACGGCGATGCCCGTAATGGGCGTCTTCACCGTCACGGTGCAGGTGGCCGTCTGGGTGTTGCCCGCCGCGTCGGTGACGCTCACCGTCACCGTCGTCGTGCCGTTGGCCACGGCCGTCAGCGTTGCCTGCGTGTTGTCGTTGGCGTCCGCCGTAATGGTCGCCACGCTCGTTTGGCTGGAAGTCCAGGTAATGCTCGCCACCGTGGCGTCCTCCGGGCTGATGGTCGCCTTCATCGGCGTGCTGCCGCCCACCACCTGCGCGGTCGTGCTGTTGG
>JAMPEH010000228.1 GCA_023665245.1 Muribaculaceae bacterium | reverse complement strand
AGTTGCCATAATACGCAGGGTGTCGATTCCTATTATAGGAATATCGAGGGCATAAGCCAACCCTTTTGCCTCCGACAACCCTATTCGCAATCCGGTATAGCTGCCGGGACCGAGACTCACCGCTACCGCCTGAAGCTCCAATTCGTGGTCGAGAAGATGATCAAGACAACCTTTTATATAGTCGCTCAGAAGCGTTGCATGATTCTGCCCGTCGAAATTTTCGTAGTGTTTAAGAATCATTCCCTCAGCGGTTAAAGCCACCGATCATACGTTGGTCGACGTTTCTATATTGAGTATAACAGCCATTTGGTCGATTTTTGATTGACAAATTTACTCTTTTTATCGCTTATTTCTTAATTTTGCAAAAATAAATTGTAGACCGATGTTATTGTCCATGACCGGTTTCGGAAAGTCAGTCACCGAGACCTCCAATAAAAAATTCACAGTAGAAATAAGGTCGCTGAATTCCAAACAGCTCGACCTTTCGATGAGAGTAGCCTCGCCTTACCGCGACAAGGAGCTTGACATTAGAAACATTGTAGCTCAGCGACTTGAACGCGGCAAAGTAGACCTTTCCATATATGTAGAGACAACCGGTGGCGAGACTCCTGTCAGTCTCAACTACGATTTATTAGAAAATTACAAACGCCAGATTGACGAAATGTCGACCCGCCTTGGCATACCGGCTCCCGAAGATTGGTACGCCACACTGCTGCGCATGCCCGACGTAATGAAAAGTGATGCTCCTGCCGAATCATCGCCCGAGGAAGTTGACGCACTGCTTAAAGCGGTAGCGGCTGCCACCGATGAGATGATGATATTTCGAGGGAAAGAGGGCAAGAAACTCGAGGAATTTTTCACTCTCCGCATTGAGCGCATAAGGCATCTGCTCGAAGAAGTGCCACGCTACGAAGTAGAGCGTGTAACAAAGATAAAGACCCGAATAGTCGACGCTCTCAGCAAAATACCGCAAGTAGAATATGACCGCGGCAGACTCGAACAAGAGATGATTTTCTACATCGAGAAACTCGACATCAACGAAGAAAAACAGCGACTGGCTCAACACCTCGACTATTTCATTGAAACCATGTCGACAGGACACGGACAAGGCAAGAAACTCGGATTCATAGCCCAGGAGATGGGTCGTGAAATCAACACTCTCGGTTCCAAGAGCAATCAAGCCGACATGCAGGTACTTGTCGTGAAGATGAAAGACGAACTCGAGCAAATCAAGGAGCAGGTGCTTAACGTAATGTAGGAGATGAAAGGGAAAATCATAATCGTATCGGCTCCGTCGGGATGTGGTAAATCAACTATCATCAATGAGATAATGCGTCGTGGCAACGTCGACATCGAATTTTCGGTTTCAGCCACAAGCCGGAGTCCACGACAGGGAGAAGTTGACGGAGTCAACTACTATTTTCTCTCTGAAGACCAATTCCGCAGACACATTTCAGCAGGCGATTTTATTGAATATGAAGAAGTTTATCCCGGTCGATTCTATGGAACACTGCGCAGCGAGGTAGAGCGGCGATGTGACTTGGGTCACAACGTAGTTCTCGACATCGACGTGAAAGGCGGAATAAACGTAAAGAACATGTTTGGCAGCCAAGCCATCACCATTTTCATAATGCCCCCTTCGGTTGAAGAACTCCGACGTCGGCTCGAAAATCGTGCCACCGATTCTCCCGAAGTAATTGAAGAACGGGTCGGGAAAGCTGAATATGAAATTTCTTTCGCCTCGAAATACGATGACGTTATCGTCAACGACAACCTCGAGAAGGCTGTTGACGAAACTGAACAGACAATTGTCAACTTTGTAAAAGGCTAATGAAACGAGTCGGCATCCTCGGAGGGTCGTTCAACCCGGTCCACACCGGTCATCTAATTCTTGCCGACTTCATAAGGCAAGAGAAACAGCTCGACGAAGTTTGGTTCATGCTTTCACCGATGAATCCTTTTAAACAAGATTCACGTGAGCTGCTGAACGAGGAGCATCGAATGGAAATGTTGCGGCTTGCCATAGAACCGTCCCTCAGACTTAAGATCAGCAATTTTGAGCTGAACATGCCACGTCCGAGCTACACTGTCGACACCCTGCGCGAACTTCATCGACACTTTACCGACACCCGTTTCTCCCTGATAATCGGTGCCGACAACTACGCGTCATTCGACCGGTGGAAAAAACCCGATGAGATAATGTCAATGGTCGACATAATTGTCTACCCTCGTCCCGGAGTAAAACTGCCACCGATTACCCACCCGTCAGTGACATTTGTTGATGCACCCCTGCTCGACATTTCTTCGACTATGATTAGAAACCTGATTGCCCGCGGACGCGAAGTGAACTTTATGGTCCCCGATAAGGTATTAAAGTATATCAACAAACACAATCTATATAGGATATGAATCACGACTCTGCTATTGTCAACACCAACTCAATTGCCTTCATAGGGCTGTGCAGCGAATATTGCCAGGCTCTTGAAGGCGCACGAGAAGCCGACCGCGATGAGTTCACCGAACATATGTTGCATCTGCTGCCGAGACTCTATGTCGCAGCGACCGATTTATCAATCAACATGATAGAAGAGGAAGAGCCATATATTGACTCTGCTCTCGACGAAGATTACTACGAATCAATCCGTCGCAACCTTGAAACGCTGTTTGGTCCCGATGACGTATATCTTGAAGTGTTTGAAGAGAACATGAAGTACAGTGACACTCCGGTTTCGGCAAGCATCTCTGAAGGACTGACCGATATTTTCCAGTCGACATACAATTTCCTGTCAATGGTGAGAAATGCTCCCGATGAAATTGTCGGACTTGGACTTATCGCCATGCGCGATGAATTCCGAAGCTATTGGAGCATGACCCTATGCAACGTCATGCGCGCGCTCAACAATCTCGCGTACAACAACATATAGAGTCCACCTCTGCTTACGCCCCCATTAAATCGCAGAAAATATCGAGCGCGGCTTTTATTTCATCGACAGTAGCCGTGCTGTCTATCTCCACATTGCCAATTCCGGTAAGCAAAGTAAAATTAATCTTGTCGGGTGAAAGATTCTTCTTGTCGTGACGCATGAGTTCTATCAACCGGTCGTAGCTTTTGCATGAAATGACGTGTACACCGTAATTTTCCTTCACATATCGGGCAAATCGATGCAACTCGACGGAAGGGAAACCGCCTTTCATATTTGAAAGTATCAACTCGATTACTATTCCATAAGCCACCGCATAGCCGTGAGGGATAGGAGATTGATTTTCAAGAGCAAACTCCTCCAACGCATGCCCTGCAGTGTGACCGAAGTTGAGCGCCTTCCTGATTCCCGATTCTGTAGGGTCCTGTTCCACAATACGGCTTTTTACCGAAACGTTGTCTTCGAGCAGATATAGCAGTCGGTCCCAATTATATGATGTCACGTCGTAGGCAATCAGTTTGTTGTAATCATCTTCCGATGATATAAGAGCATGTTTTAACATCTCGGCATAGCCCGACAGCAGCTCCGTGTCGTTCAACGTGTTGAAAAACGTCGTTGAGATTATAACCGTCTCAGCCTCTTTGAACACGCCGATTTCATTTTTCAATCCGTTGAAATTCACACCGGTTTTACCGCCAATAGCAGCGTCCACCGCACCTAACAACGAGGTAGGCACATTTATAAATCTGACACCACGCTTGAACGTTGCGGCTGCAAATGCACCCATATCGGTTATAACACCTCCTCCAACGTTTATAATCAAACTATTACGCGTACATTTCCCGTCACACAACTGCCTCCATATCTCCGATACGCTTTCAAGACACTTATTCCGGTCACCGGCAGGAGTTTTAATAACTCTCGAATCGGCTATAGACTTTGACTCGGCTACAAGTCGCGGCAACACGAATGTAGCGGTATTAGTATCAACAATTGTAAACACCGACGTCGGATCGAGTCGGGCAACCGTCTCGTCTATTGTTTCGGCAACGTGGTTGGTGAAGATTATCTGTTGTTTCATAATAGTTACGTTTTATTTAAAAACGCTTTAGTCGACTGAAGTGTTGAACAAATCCAACATCAATTTCGGGAATTCTTCGGCAAACTGCTCCATAGACTCAAATATGACAGCCGCACCGGCTTTCTCAAACTCCTCCCGAGGTATCGGACCCGTCATCACGGCAACAGTAAACGCTCCCGACCTATCGCCGGCAACCACACCGAGAGGTGCATTTTCTACAACAAGGGTTGTCGAGGGCGTCGTTCCGGCAATCATCATGCCTCTTATATATGGCTCGGGATGCGGCTTCCCGTTCTTGACATCGCGCGATGTCACCATATTTTCCTTACCGAAGACTCCGGGAAAATCGCGGTTCAGTCTGTCGAGCAATGACATTTGTCCCGAACCGGTGACAAGTACCCGCTTCATTCCCATATCGCCCATCGTCGTCAACAACCTCAATGCACCCGGCATCGGCTTGACCTCTGGCAAATTTTTAAAAATTTCCGTTTTCCGCTTATAAAGTTGCGTTTTCTCGTC
>JAMPEH010000227.1 GCA_023665245.1 Muribaculaceae bacterium | reverse complement strand
CTTCACCCAGGGTGAGTACGAGCAGGTGGTGACCATCGCCCCGGGCGGCGACGCCACGCTGTATATCGACGTGTGCTCCCAGGACGAGTACCTCAGCGGCGACCCGCAGAGCATGAAGCCGTGGGTCTACACCCTGCAGCTGGAGCGCGCCACCGACGACCGCCGGCTGGACAACGTGACCATCCTGGTGGAGGAGTCCGGCCTGAACGGCGACGAGGACATCCAGTGCATCACCGACTCCGAGGTGGTCAACGCCACCATGGAGATGGAGGTGGAGCTGGCCGCGGCGACCCTGCAGGTAGCCCTGGACGTGACCACCATCGACGACGAGGCGTACGTGCAGCTGTTCAACCTGAACGACGACGGCACCTTCGGCGAGCCCATCACCTTCTACACCGCCAGCCGTCCCGCCGGCGCGGGCAGCTATGCCTACGACCTGGCTACCAAGAGCTTCGTGCCCGCCGAGAACGGCGACTACGTGCTGGTCAGCGAGCAGCAGAAGCGCATCACCTCCACCTACATCTACGTGGGCGACGGCAACGGCAGCTACGTGCGCAAGGCCAGCGGCAACGGCTACGACCGGGTCGTGAAGGGCCAGGGCGACTACATCCGCTACGACGTGACGATGGACTTCCCGCTGACCGAGGACGTGCTCTACATCGGCATTCGGGTGTCCAACCTGCCCAACGGCGCGGATCAGCATCCCAGCGACTACGTCCTGATCGTCACCCGCAAGGACAACACCTTCCAGCTCCAGCAGGTGGCTCTGGAGAACCGCAAGGGCAAGGAGATCGCCACCGACGGCGTCCAGCTGGCCATCGACGAGGCCACCGGCGACCTGATCGTGGTGGGCTCCGTGGTGGATCAGGTGGAGCAGACCATCAAGGACCGCAACGCCCAGCGCCGCAAGGACGAGCTGGAGGGCACCATCACCACCGAGGACGAGGAATACGGCCTGGTGAACACCATGAGCACCGTTCTCATCCCCGCGGGCAGCACGGTGATCCCGTCCGAGGCCAGCCACGACGCCGCGCTGGAGCGCGACGGCTGGATGCACTTCTTCAAGACCATGAAGGACGGCAACAAGAGCGAGTACGCGGCCATGCTGTCCAAGAACGCCACCCTGTTTACCATTGATATCCCGTCCAGCACCAACGCGGTGGGCCGTCTCCAGGCCATTTTGGAGGATCCCAGCCGGTACTTCGTGGACGCGGGCCGCAACATGACCTTCAGCGCTTACAGCGACGCGGCCAACGTGGATCTGCTGGGCATGGAGATCGGCGACACCCGCTTCTATCCCATCCTGGTGTCCTCCACCAACGCCTACAAGCTCTCTGACGGCACCAAGATGTACGACGAGATGCACGTGGTGGTGCTCCAGATCAACATGGTGGACGCGCTGGCGGACCTGGATCTGAAGATCTTCACCGCTGAGAACCCCTCCGCGGGCTATACCGCTGCCAAGGCCAAGTCCGGCGACGACTACGAGACCAAGGAGGACCTGACCACCACGCTGCCCGGTCTGGGTCTGGGCAACGACGAGACGGTCTACAACTACTACGCGCTGATCAACACCTTCGCCCAGAGCGTCCATGTGAAGGGCGTGGCGGGCTCCGACAGCACCATGGTGGGCATCTACGATCCCACCGGCAAGGAGCTGCACCGTCACCTGGGCCAGGCCGTGGCCATCCGGACGGTAGAGATCAACCAGATCACCTACGTTTACTTCGTGGCCGAGGCCGCGGACGGCCGCAGCCACAAGGTCTACAAGCTGGAGCTGCGCCGCAATTCCGACAACGCCGACCTGAAGCTGGTCGCGGCCAGGAACAACCTGGGCTGGAGCAGCGGCGGCGACGTCTCCAGCGGCTCGGACAAGGAAGGCGTGCGCGACAGCAGCACCGACACCGGCGGCCACTACAACGTGCAGCTGCCCGGCGTGACCTACATCACCGATCTGCACTTCGTTACCGACGAGCCCACCGCCACCATCGAGTTCAAGACGGAGGACGGCTGGACCAAGCCGGTGCCCGGCGAGTACATCAAGCCGCGGTTCGAGACCGGCGGCGCGCAAAAGACCACTGTGACCGTGCGCGTCACCGCCCCCAACGGCTTCCAGAAGGTTTATGACGTGGATCTGCTCAACGGCGGCGTGAACACCGACCTGAAGCTGGTCCGCCTGGGCAAGACCGACAAGACCCAGCGGTGGGCGAACATCGACGCCGCTGACGGCGGCCTGCGCGCTTATGAGTCCACCGTGAACATCATGCGCAGCGGGGACGACGACGAGGACGCTTACGTGCTGATCCCGTTCTACCTGGAGGCCGTGAGCACCCGCGCCACCATCAAGCTCCGCGACCCGCTGGGCGAAAACCTGAACTTCGTGTACGTGGCCGGCGGCGTGGACGTGGACGGCATGAGCCTGGACGAGAGCATCAAGAAGAACAACGGCGTGCCCGTGACGTCCGAGATCTCCTGGGTGCTGGACAGCTCGGACAACCTGGAGGTCACCACCGGCGGCTCCGGCGCCACCCACGTGCTCACCGGCGAGCTGCTGATGAAGAAGACCAACCTGGGCTTCCCGCTGGAGATCGTGGTCACGGCGGACAACACCTCCTCGGTGTATACCTGGAACATCGTGAACCGTCAGACCGACTTCAGCGACCTGGTGGTGCGCATTGCGGAGACCACCCGGATGATGATGGACTCTGCGGGCGACTTCCGGTACGTCAAGCCCGTGGAAAAGACCGTGCCCATCGGCGGCGGCGCGTCCTACTACGATCCCGACAACCTGGAGGGCCTGGAGCTCTACTACGTGGGCAAGCGCATCGTTACCGATCCGGTCAGCGGCGCCACCAACGGCGAGAAGGACGGCCTCATTTACCGCCTGCTGCCCGACGACATCCGCTATGCGGAGCTGATCAGCAGCCGCACCCTCTACTATGAGGTGGTTTACGACGTGTCCCAGACCTCTGTGAACCTGGGCGCGACCTTCAGCAACCTGGCTGACAAGCTGCGCGGCACCGAGACCTCCTTCACCCTGGACATCGGCCGGGCGGATCAGGACAACCAGTCCAAGGGTACCTTCAGCTACGTGGCGCCCAACACCTTCAAGGTGAGCACCCTGCTGCCCAACCGGACGGACGCCATCGAGCTCACCGGCGATCCCGCCAAGACCGACCTCTTCACCACCAACCCGGCCGTGAACATCTTCGGCGCAGAGACCAGAGTGCCTATCACGGTCACCCTGGGCGGCGAGGAGCAGGTGTTCTACGCCGTGATCCGCAAGAACGCGCTGGATCAGTGGCTGGACTTCATCCGCGTGGACGACAAGGACCTGGAGCTGAACCGCACCAGCTTCCGGCGGCCCAACGCACCCGTTGGCTCCGCTGCCACCAGCATCCTCACCGCCTCCACCGTGGTGTATAACAGCACCCGGTCTGCGGTGATCCAGATCCAGTCCTCCGAGACCACCTCTCATATCAACATGGCCCGCGAGCGGTACAAGGTCTACGTCCGCGACAACGCCGGCAACCTGGTTTGGGAGGACGCCACCTACGACAGCGAGGGCAATGTGATCACCGAGGGCACCTACAACCCCGGCGGCGTCAACGATCCGCTGTTCTCCACCGCGGCCACGGGCCTGCTGACCTTCCGCGCCAGCAGCCTGAACGACGGCATGAACTATTTCTACATCACCGTTACCCCCATCTCGGGCAGCTATCCGCCCAGAGACTACCTGCTGGCGATCAACTACGTGAATTTGGACGTGTATCTGGACGATATGCGGGTCTTTAACGTGATCAACTCCGCCGACCCGGAGAACGACACCAGCGACTACGTCCCGTTCACCAACAAGGACTTCCACCGCAGTATCCTGGACTACCGCTTCAACTACTCCATGTCCCAGGACAACAAGGGCAAGCTGCGTATCGACGCCACGGCGGCGACCTCTCACGACGCGCTGCAGGCCCACGCGAAGAAGTTCTACCCCGACTACTACAAGGCGCAGGTCACGGATAAGTACCGCGTGAAGATCCTGGAGATCCTCCGCAGCGACGCCGACCTGGTGCTCCTGGAGCGGGCGGGCAGCCTGAACCTTGAAAACGAGACTGAGCTGATCCTCCAGAGCCGTCAGGCGGAGTTGGCTCCGGCCGTCCGCAGCAGCGACACCTACACCAGCTACCACGCGAAGGTGCTCCAGAAGGACGATTATCCCGACACCATCGCCAAGGAGGCCGAGGCCCTCAGCGACGACGCCATCAAGAACGAGATCGTCATCGTGACCGTGGGCAAGCCTGACGAGCTGACCTACACTGTGAAGAAAGATTCGGGCGCCACCGTGCGCGTCTCGGCCAACGACCTGCAGTTCAAGGGCGCAGAAATGGCCACCAACGCCGCGGGACAGACCGTGTTCTACGCCGTGGTCAAGTACTTCATCAGCGGCGCCACCTTCACCTCTACCGTCCGCGACGCCAGCGGCGCGCCCGTGGAGTACGCCACCCGCGGCGAGGCTGCGGCCGCCGCTGAG
>JAMPEH010000226.1 GCA_023665245.1 Muribaculaceae bacterium | reverse complement strand
ACTTCAAATCGCAAAACTCGAATTTGTCAATATCGACAAATCCATACCATTTGTCTCCAACCTCGAACACCATCAGCGATGAGTATTCAGATTCAGTCCACGGCATTTTGTCTTTCGTGCCTTTCAGCGAAAGGCAGTAGTCGCGAAATTCTTCTACATTCATAATCAAAGATTTTTTCTGTAGATGTAACGCCTGTGCCTATCATTATGTTGTCTTTTAGACCTCAATATTATAGTCATGATATTGCCGTGCATCGCGGAGCGCTTTGCTCTGCAAAGAACCAAACAGCAACATTATGGCTATCGATACAAAATCCATCACCGATGTAATCACCGAATTTCGCCAACTGCAATCCAAGGATGCCGTCTCGCCCGAAAGTCTCGGTGCTATACTCCAACGTATTGTTGACCTGCTGGCTACCGCCGGCACGTCGTCCGTGAAGATACATCAGACGCTGATAGGAGTCGTTTCAAAAAAGGATGTTCGACAGTTATGGCGTGTCGTTATATATTTATCCCATTGTGTATGGGACATATGCTTTTTCGGTTTTCATTACAGCAAAAATTATGTTAGAAAGTTTCTGTGCTATTCTGATGATTGCCTTGTGAGGCTTCATCCGTTTGCAGTAATTTGTAAATGTGGCCGAGAGTCCTATATCCTTACGGATTGCAATCCAAGAAGCTTCTACTATCATCGGACCAAGCTCCTTGTTACCTCGAAAAGTTTTCTCGCCATGTATTATTTCATCTCCACTGCTATGACTTGTGGGAATCAAGCCAAGATAATGGGCAAATTTACGCTCGTTAGAGAATCGTGAGAAATCGTAAATTTCAGTAAGCAATGTCATTGCGACAATCTGACCGATTCCCGGAATAGACATCAGCAGTTTAAAACGCTCCTTGTACTTATCCGAACGTGACAACTTGCGAAGTTGGCGTGTGGCAGCCAATGTAGCTTTTCTTGTGGCCTCAACTTGATCAAGCAACATATCCATAGACAAGCGCGTGGAGGACAATAACTTCACATCCTCCCGCATCCACTTGATTAATTTAGACGTCCAACGACCGTGGGTCTCTACGAACTCCGCAGGTAACTCAATGCCATTGGACATGAGCATGTGCTTGGCTCTGATTTTGTATCGTGAAGCCTCCTTTCGAATGGCTGTCCTAAGTCTTACAACAGCACGGTCATCAAGATTTTCCACTTGACGCACATATATCGGTTTTAGGTCTCCCGATTTTAATGAACGAGCCAGTTTTTCAGAGTCAATCTTGTCCGACTTCATCACTTCTTCATACTGCGAAGTAGGTACATCGGCTGGGTGTACCACAATACAACTGATACTGCACTCCTCAAGTGCATAGTATGTCGAAAAGCCAGTAAAGCCGGCTTCATAAACGGCATGATATTCACCATTCGGAAAATTGCGGTTCAAGAATGTGGCCAAGTCTGTAGCGCTTGCCTTCTGAGTGTATGTATGTTTATACCCACTCTCAGTCAGGCATGTGACCGACCACTTATTTTTATGGACATCAATTCCTACGAATATTTTTTGCCCTTTGAAAGAAATTTTGTTCCTTTGCATAAGCAGGTGCTATTATTGGTTTCGTTTTATTTTTCATTTTACAAATATACCAATTTTAGCGCCTGTTTCTTATATCTCAGTCAGAAACAGACGGAGAAATCGTTCAATTCAGGGACCGTATCTTAGCTTTTGCACCCGAGGATGTCGATTCTCGAGTGCAAACATAATGTCTTTTCTCCAACCGAAAAGCCGTGCGATATTTGCTCCATAAATCATTATCACTATGGCAGGTTACACCAGTACAGCAAATATCGTTCTCACCGTCAACGGCAAACAGGCACAGAAGATGCTGACCCAACTCGAAAAGGACGCGAAGCGTCTGGAGCAGGGCATCTCCAAAGCCGCCGTTGTCGGTGACAAAGCCACGATGAAGAAACTTCAACGTGAGCTTAACAATACCAAGAAGATGATGGAGCAGTTGAAGGACACCGCCTCGACTGCCGATGTCGTGCTTCGCCGACTCGACAAGGCTACGCCCAAGGAGTTGAACAAGGCTCTCAAACAACTCCAACAACAGCTCAACGGCATACAGCGCGGTACTCCGGCATGGGATGCACACGTTGCAAAAATCCGTATGGTAAAGGCTGAGTTGCAAAAGGTCAACGCCACTCTTGCCACTCAGCAGTCGCTCTGGAAGCGAATGAATAATTGGCTCAACAATGCCCAAACCGCCATTATGGCCGTTGCCGCAGCCGTGACCGGACTCGTTATGGCCGCAAGAAAGGCCGTCAGCTCATACGCCGATATGGAGGAAACGATGGCCAACACCATCAAATACACCCGAATGACTGCCGCCGAGGTTGAAGAACTCAATGAGATCTTCAAGGGGATGGACACACGACTCGCTCGTGAGCAGTTGAACTTGCTCGCCCAGGAGGGTGGTCGACTCGGCTACAATACTGTTGCCTCGGTCAAGGAGTATGTCGAGGCCGCATCCATTATCAATGTGGCGCTCGTTGACCTTGGTGAGGGAGCGACACAAACCATCGCCAAATTATCAAATATATTCGGCATGGAGCAAATGTATGGCGTCCGGGATTCCATGCTGAAAATCGGCTCGACGGTTAACCACCTCTCGCAGAACTGTACCGCCGCCAAGCCCTTTATCGTTGAGTTTGCCCAACGAATGGCCGGTATAGGCTCGACCGCCAAAATGACTATCCCGGAAATCATGGCTTTTGCCGCCACTCTTGACGCTCACGGTCAAAAGGTGGAGATGTCGGCAACCGCCTTGCAGCGTACAATCATGGAATTGTACAAGAAGCCGGCGGAAATGGCGAAGAAAGTGGGCTTGGAAACCAACACCTTCATCGAAACATTGAATCGTTCGACCACCGAGGGCGTTATGATGTTTCTCGAAGCCCTGAACAAATTGGGCGAGAATCAGGCTCTTGCCGTTCTCTCGCCATTGTTCCAAGACCTCGGACTTGACGGTGCCCGTGTGTCCTCGGTGCTCTCAAATCTTTCCTCGCATCTTGACTTCCTCCGTTGGCAGATGGGCGAAGCCGCCGAAGCGTTCCGCGAGGGTACTTCTGCCTCCAACGAGTATGCCATCTTCAACAATACGGTACAGGCCAGTATTGACAAGGCTCGCAAAAGAGTAAGCGAGCTTGCAATAGAACTCGGAGAAAAATTATTTCCGCTTATGAAGCATATCTACACTTCATCATCGGTTTTTCTCCGGGTACTGAATACCCTTGTCGATTTCATTGTCGAACACCGAAAGGCGATCGCCAATGTCATCAAGGTTATTGCCGTATATTACGGTTGGATAGTCCTCTGCAAAACGGCATCCGTTTTATGGCACGCCGTCCTCGGTGTCGGCAAAGCCGTAATGATAGCCTACCGCACGGCTCTCATTCTCGGACGCATCGCCATGATTGCCTTTACCCAAGGCATCGGCGCCGCCACTCATGCCTTCAAACTACTGAATACCGTTGTGAAAGCCAATCCCTTCGGATTATTGCTCTCCGTCCTCGCAGCAGTCTTCATTGCGGTAAAGGCTCTCTGTGACAGAACCTCCGAGTTTACCAAGAAGATGCGCGAGGCTCGCAACACCGCCGCCACTTTTGGTGCCGAGCTAAAAAAGGAGATGGTCACGATTGACACGTTGATTGGTCGTTTGAAGGCAGCGGAGAAAGGCACGAAGCAGTACAAGGAGGTCAAGGACGAAATACTCAAACAGTACGGCAAGTATCTGAAAGGCTTGATTAACGAGCGCGGTGAGATTAATAATCTAACCGCCGCCTACAACCGTCTTGCAGCAGCCGCCCGAATTGCCGCCAAGGAGCGGGCAATACAGACGGCTCGCGATACCGCCAACGAAACTTATGGCGATGCCATGAAAGAGTGGGCCGGGAAACTGCAACAGTCGCTTATTGACGAGGGTAAATCATTACAGGACGCTGTGCGCATAACGAATAGAGTTGTTTACGAATTGCAGACCACGGGAACACTCAATGCAAATCTTGTCGCTGAACTCCAAGCAATAAAGGGCAATCTGTGGGATGCCAAAGGATTGACCGACCACCCGGTGAACCTCGTCAATCAGATGATTGCCGGAACCACCGAATATAATGTTACGATGAGCGACATCGCCAACTTGGAGCGTGAGGAAAACCCTCTCGCTGAGTATACCGAGAGCGAGTTGCGCCGTATGATTGCAGACTTCGAGCCGAAAGTCACCGCCGGACAAGGTGGGCGCATCATTATCGGTATGCGTGGAAATAATCCCGAAGTCAGAAACCTCAATGCGACAGAACTTGCAGAATTTCTTGACGAAGCCCGCGCCCGTTTGTCGCTGATTGAATCACCCTCAGAGGATGTAGTCGGAGGCAACCCTGACTTCACTCTTGATGATTATAACCCTTACGAAACGGACGCTGACCGCCGTAAGGCTGAACAGGAGCGTAAGAAAGAGGAAGCCGCCCAAAGGCGAGCCGAAACCA
>JAMPEH010000225.1 GCA_023665245.1 Muribaculaceae bacterium | reverse complement strand
GCACTTTCAAGATAAAACTCACTTCCGGCACGGGCTACAGCGACGAAGACCTGCAGAACGTCGACATAGCGATATGCGGACTGAGAAACGCGGCAACCGTAAATCTTGCCAACGGAGCAGTATTGGTCACCGGAGACGCAGTAAGCATCATTCCCGCAGGAACCGGCTTGAACCGCGAGGCAACAATAGTGCCGCAATCGGTCACCGATACCGAATTGATTGTCGTTACCACTGCCGATGACCGACAGGCTCTCACCCAATCGCTTAATATTGAGCCGGGCAAGGAGTATAGCTTTGAGATTATTGTGGAGAAAACGTCAGTGGGAATGAAAATACAACTGACCGGCTGGGACGTTATCGACAAAGATTTCGGAGGAGCCATATAATCGCCCTACAACCCGACAACCAATCACGAAACAAATACTTACATCAACCATATGAAACGCTTTAGAGGAATCTACATCAGTGCCACGCTGTTGACAACTCTTGTGACATCATGTCAAGACAATGACAATGTCTTTGATGTGAAAACCGAACGGTCCGATATCAAAATAAATCTGACAGGACAGATTGTGCAGGACTATAAAAGCCGCGTCAACGACAACGGTTTCTGCAACGGTGACAAAGTGGGGATCTATGTAGTTAACTACGACGGAAATACCCCCGGTTTACTGCAGGCTAAAGACAACGAAGCCGACAACGTCGGGCATGTCTACGACGAGACTACCGGAAAGTGGAACGCAGCCTACGACATCTTTTTCAGAGACGACAAGACTAAAGTCGACATTTATGGCTACTATCCGTATGCCTCACCAACGGAAATTAATTCCTACTCTTTCGAGCTTACAAAAGACCAAAGTACCGGAGCTGCCGACGGTCGTTTGGGAGGATATGAGGCAAGCGATTTCCTTTGGGCAAAAGCCTCTGCAGTCTCACCGACCGACAGGGTCATACCGTTGTCGTTTCACCACGTTATGGCATCAGCACGCGTTACTCTCGTAGAAGGCACCGGATTTGACGACGGTGAATGGGCAAGGGTAGAGAAGCAGGTTATAATGATGAACACCGTGCGCACCTGTAACATAAACCTTGCTGCCGGAGAAGTTACAGCTACCGGCAGTGTTCCCTCGACAGGTACCATCCCCTATGAATACAACGGTGACTATCGGTCAATAATCGTACCCCAGACGGTGGAAGCCGGAAAAGTGGTGGCAGTGGTCACTGTGGGTGGTACGCCCTATAACCTCACCAAAGACGAGAATATGGTGTATTACACCGGCAAACAGCATAATTTCACGATTACCGTGAACAAGCGCATTGGCTCAGGCTACGAATTTGTGTTAACATCAGAGAGTATCACCGTATGGGAAAACGACAATGTTTCACACGACGCCACGCCACGCGAATATGTGGTCATAAACGTTGAGCAACCGGGCACATTGGCTGAATGCGTACGCTCGTCGGGCAAAGAGTTGTCAGAAATCAAGAACCTGAAGATAACCGGACAGATTAACGAATATGACCTTAAGCAGACCGTAAGAGCCGACATGACAAAGCTGAGCGCGCTCAACCTTAAAGAAGCAAAAGTTTGGGCTGATGGCAGAGAGGACGTGTTGGGTTACGGGGTTCTTAACAATAAGACGACCTTGACTTCGATAGTTTTACCCGACAGACTCAAAATAATAGATAACAGCGCGTTTGAGAGCTGTAACAATTTAACCGGTTCTTTAATAATCCCCGAAGGCGTTGAAGAAATCAGACAACAAGCATTTTTTAGCTGTAGCAACCTTACCGGAACATTATCATTACCATCAACTCTGAAAAAAATCGGACAATTTGCATTTTGCGGATGTAAATTTATTTCGGAGCTTAAACTTCCGGAAGGTCTGACCGAGTTAGGGCAATCTGCATTCAGTTCGTGTAGTGGATTGTACGGAGAATTGAAGTTGCCGGAAAATTTAAAAAAACTCGGTTCGGCGGTATTTTCATCCTGCAAAGGATTTACGGGATCATTGACTATTCCACAAGGTATCACAGAAATACCTAATGAATGTTTCTCAGGATGCACATTTGGAGGCACCCTCTCGTTGCATAACGGCATTACAACTATAGGAGCAAACGCATTTTATGACTGTTTGTTTAAGGGAGAATTACAGTTGCCCAAAGAACTTGAAATCATATCGACAGGAGCATTTGCATACAATAATTTTTCAGGAACACTTGTAATTCCGGATAATGTAATTAGAATTGGCAATGAAGCTTTTAGACTGAATCAAAGATTGGTAAACACCATTGAGTTTCCTCAATCACTTTTAAGTATTGGGCAACAAGCGTTTGACGGATGTAATCAGCTTCAAGGAATTGTTTTACCTAAAAACCTCGAAAGTGTTGGAGAAGAAGCCTTTAGAGATTGCTTTATGATTGGCAGCATCGTGTGCAAGGGTGATAATCCGGCACTTGTAGTGTCGGGTGCATTTAACGGTGTAGCAAAGGACAACTTCACTCTTGAGGTGCCGGAAAGCGCAATATTAGCCTATCAGACTACAAGTGGCTGGAGCGATTTCAAACGCATAGCCGCACACCGTGAGCTCGTTTGTCGTCCGGCATTTGCCACAGCTATCAACACTGCCGTCTCACGCGACTTGGTACTCAACGCCGAGTCGGACTGGGAAGTGGTCAGCAAGCCCGATTGGGTGTCGCTCAACAAGACTTCGGGGACAGGCAGAACAGAACTTAAACTGACTATACACGAAATGAGTCACGGAGCTGACAAACGTGAGGGCGAGGTTGTATTCCGTCTCATCGGCAAAGACTACACCACCACCTGCCGGGTTACTCAATATGACTATGAATACAACGAGGACCAGATGGTCACCCTGCAGAAAGCCACGCGCGGAAAGGGAGTCAACTTGGTATTTTTGGGTGACGGCTACAGTGCAAAGGATGTCTCGGAGGGCAAACTGCTCCGCAACATAAACGAAGGGGTGGAACATTTCTTCAACATTGAGCCCTACAAGACATACCGCAACTATTTCAACGTATATACCGGCATATCCGTTTCTCAGGAGTCGGGTGTCGGCACTGTGAATACTATCATCAACAACCGCTTCAACACAACGTCGAAAAACGGTGTGACTCTCGGTGGACGTAACAGCGATGGCAGCGACTATGAGGCAATCTTCCGCTATGCCTGCAAAGCTCCTACAATCAGCGACTCCAACCTTGGAGAGACTCTTATAGTAATGGTACTTAATTCACCCGACTATGGCGGCATCACCTACTTGTATTCCGACGTGTCGGCTATAGCCTACTGTCCCATGATTGAGGATGAGTATCCCTACGACTTCCGCGGTATAGTGCAACATGAGGCAGGAGGTCACGGATTTGCCAAACTTGGCGACGAGTATATCTACCACAATGCCTTTATCGACGATTGTGGTTGTCCATGTTGTGACCATGACGGGGTGGCGAATGCCAAAAAGAATGGATGGTTTGAAAATCTGTCGTTGACAGGAAAGATAAATGCCGTACCTTGGTCCCACTTTATATACCATGAGAAATACCGTCAGGTTGTCGACATCTTCGAGGGCGGCTACATGCACACAAGAGGGGTGTTCCGTTCAGAACAAAACAGCTGCATGAACAACAATATACCCTATTATAGCGCCATAAGCCGCGAGACCATGGTGAAACGCATAAAAGCAATCGCCGGAGAGCCTTACAGCTTTGAAGACTTCGTAGCCAATGACGTGATGGACGCTTCGACTGTAGCCACGCGCTCATTGGGACAAAATTACGGATCGCGCACCACCGTTCACAATGAACCAGTGTTTATGGGTCGCCGTCCGCGAATTAATAAATAACTGACGATTTTTCATAACAACAAAAACAATATGAACAAGATATATCTGTTATCTGCAACAATGATAATGACGCTGCTTGCAGCAGGGTGTGCCGACTCCACCGACATGACCGAACTGATGACCGACAACAATGAGATACGCTTCAATGCCCTGTATCCGGGCACATCATCACGCGCGACGGCATCGGCATTTGAAGAGGGTGATCGCATGGGAGTATTCATCACTCAGTATGATGGCGCAACCGCCACACCGCTTCAGCTGTCGGGCAACTTTGCCAATAACATATCCTCGACCTTGACGGCAGGGAAATGGGTCAATGCACCGGCTGTGTTTTGGGAAGACGGAAAGTATGACATCTACGCTTACTATCCCTATACTAAGGTAAACTCGGTAGATAATCTGAATTTCAGCGTTAATACCGACCAGTCGACCTTGCGTTCAAACAATGTGCCCGGTGGCTATGAAGCCAGCGACTTGCTATGGACACGCCGCGAGGGTGTCAGCAGGTCGGAATCGGTAGACCTAACGTTCAAACACATCTTGAGCTGCGTAAGAATCAATTTGGTGAAAGGAGACAACTACACCGGTGAACTTCCCTCTGAAGCCGAAGTATATATCCACAACACCTACAATGAAGCGTTGGTCGACCTTTCATCGGGAATAGTCGAGAAAAACGGATATG
>JAMPEH010000224.1 GCA_023665245.1 Muribaculaceae bacterium | reverse complement strand
AACTGATCTTGTGCCCGTTCAGCGTCCCGGATGTTCTGTTCCATTTGATCCAGTTGGTTTTCCGCCCTTGCCAATTCTTCACGGGCATCCTGAATGGCGGATGTGTCAATGGCGTTCCCGGAAGCGGATTGAACGGCTTCAAAACTATTCAGCACAATGTTCAACGCCTTTTGAATACTCTGCAAGGGGCCAGTCATGCCATCATACATAGACAGGGAACTTCTGATTGTAGCCATTGGATCACCACCTTGAATCCGCCATCAGGCGGGGAAGGGTCAGCGTTTCCGGCCCTTCCCGCCACGGCGGTTTTTCCGTTCGATTTCTTTTTGCTTTTTCTTTTCCCGCTCCACCCGTTCATTGATAGCGGCGATCACAAACGCCCGTTCTTTCCGGGGTAGGGCAAAAAATTCATGGGGTAAAATATGGAGTTCGTGAAGGCAATAGTAACAAAGGTTGGCTTCACTATCACCTTCACATATTAGTTTTTTGCTTCATCAACATCATCCTGAAGGGTGGTGTCGAACCCACACACTTCCTGAATTTTGGTGATATAATCGGCATATTCGCCGGGGGTCAACATGGCTTTCAAAAGGGCTTCGCCGCCCATGACATGGTAACTGCCCTGAAGGGTGGCGTTGTTCAGATCGGGGAACACGGTACAGGCAACCGCCAGCTTGCCCAAGTACATATCATAGTCGGTTTCCCGCTGATACTGATTCTTCTTGCCGGGGATCGGAACCCGTTTGGCACAGGACTTCCGCAAGCCTTCATCCTCGGTGGCGGAAATGGTCTTGATCTCCCACAGCATGGGCTTCTTGTTTTCGTCCAGGAACCGGGCGGAAGCGGGGAACTTGATGTGTTCCACAGTCAGGGCATTTTCAGCCAGAAAAGCGGATAGGGTGTTACTCATTTCTGATTTCCTCCTGTTTGAAAGTTAATATTCAAGCCCCGCCCTTATCCATAGGGGACAGGGCGGGGCCGTGGCCGGTTAAAGCATACCGTCCAGGTGGTTGAAGGTTTCCACGATCTCGAAATCCTCAAAGGTGAAATCCATATCTTCATCCAGATATTCCGCATCGGCATCGAACTTTGCCAAAAGTGCGCTGTCAATGTTGCAATCCTTCAGAATGACGGTCTGCCGCCCAGCGGCGGACGTGGGATCTTCATTGGTGATCTGAATGTCGAAATACAGATCAACGCCGGTGTTCTTGTACCGCTCCATCATCTTGCGGAAAATGCTGGTGTTGTAGTGGAAAGTTGCGGAACCGGTGCCCTTCCAGCCGGTGGCCTTGTTTCCCCGGCCCGTCTTGCCCAAAATGGGGACTTCCGTTTTCTGCTTCTCAAAGTTGGCTTCCAGGTTGATAGCCTGCATGAAGTTATAACGGACATCCTCAATGGTGACATAGCACTCCGCAAGGGCCGCAAAGACGGAATCCTTGGGGTGCATGATAGGCGTTCCATTCCAATTCATGGTTTATGCCCTCCCTTCTTTACTGAACCCAAACGGTCATGTAAAGCTGTTCCATGGCGTTGATCGGGGAAACGTAGTCCGTGACAACCACGGCCTTTTTGGTATCACCCTTTTCCACGGTCACATCCTCCGGGTTGAAGTTCTCAATGGCCCGGATAGATTCAAGCTGTTGGTGGTGCTTTACAATGTCGTTCCACAGGCTGATCCGTCCAGATTCATCATTGGGAACCTTGCCAATGTACTTCTTGCCGAACAGAACGGCAATATCATTGGCGATCTGATCCAGAACCCGGATGGTCTGATTGCTGGAAAAGTCCGGGGATTTTTCGTCCGTAATGGAAATGAAGGTGTTAATGTCGGTCAGGACATTCACCTTTTCATCCACCATATGGAACATGAACGAACCTTCCTTGATCCCGTTTTCCAGTTCGGTCTGACTGTAATTGGTATCAACGGAATATTCCCCGTCATAGGTCATGTTGGTGGCGCTCTTGTTCACGGCGGTTCCGGCGATCACGCCCGTAACCCACGGAATCAGGGCGGCGCTTTCCTCTGCCACATCTTCCAGGCCGTTCTTGACGCTCACAACGCCTTCATAGTCCGCAAGGTGCCGGGACACAACCACCTGGAACTTCTTGCCCACATCGTCCCGCATACGCTCACAGAAGGCCGAAAACAGGCCCTTGATAATGGGATCGGTGGACGGGCAACCCATAGCGTTGAAGGTATAGCTTTCCGCCTGATCCAAGTAAAGCTGATAGGCCGCATCTTCCACGGCTCCATCCTCACCACCGGACAGCGGCATGGTGGCGGTCAGGGTCAAAACAGCGTCCTTCTTCCAGGTGACAAAATCGTTGTCGGACAAATCCGCAACGGTGGAAACGCCTTCCTGATAGTCAACCTGGATCGTATTCAGGTAGGTGCCCACATCGAACAGGGGGTTGCTTTCGGTAGTGTTTTCATTGGCTTCAATCACCACCCGCAGATCGTTCCCCCGAACGCCGGGGTATTTGGCGGAAGCATACTCATTGGCCGCTTTCTTGCCGCCCATGTTCAGCCGGTAGAAATGAACGGTTTTGGCGTTCTTGAAAATCTCCCGCATGGGCTGAAGTTCCGGGGCCGTGTACGCATAGCCGAAAATTTTCTGACTGTTCTTGATGAAATCGGCCAATTCCACCGTGAACATCTTGCCTTCAGGCCCCCAACTCATGGGAAGGGGGATCGTGGCATAACCACGATCAGACAGGGTGGCGCTTGCATAGGGAACGGAAATGAAGTTGATGTAAGCGCCGGGGAGAATCTTGTTTTGGACTAAAAAAGTACCTCCACCAAGGGCCATTTTACTTCACCTTACCTTTCGGGGTCATAAATTCCCGGATCACGGCTTCCACCTGATCCATCGTGTAGGTCTGCCCATCGTCCAGCTTCACCTTCAGCAGATCACGCCGGGTGGCGAACCGCTTAAAGGTCAGGATTTGGGCCTTGCTGAAGGTCACGGGGGCCTTGCCCACCGTGGCTTCATCGGTCTTTGCTTTCGGCATAAGATCACCCTTTCTTGGTCTTTGCGTCAACGGTCAAGGTTTCCATATTGGGAAGCTCCTTGGGGATGTTGACAATCATGTTGTAGGAAACGAAAAAGTGAAGAACCCCGTCCACGGCTTCATAGCTGATCGACATTCCCCGCAACATATCCCCATCAGGAAGGGTGATATATCGCAAGTAGTACATCAGCTTGGTTGCCACGTTGTAAAGTTCCTCATTGGTGCCGGGTTCCTTGGGAAAATAGTGAATGTCAAAGGGGTTGCGCCAAATGGCCCGATCCCCAAGTAAAGGGGTTTGTTCCGGCTTCAGAACGGCAATAAAAAAGCAAGGTTCCGTCAAACCTTGCTTCACGTCATTCTTGTAAACCCGGTAATCAAGGCCAAACCCGGTGCCCAATGCCTTTGCAATTCCCGTGATAATGTCATTCAGCATCAGAACACCCCCTTCAACAGCGTGTAAAGTTTCTGTTCCAGAATGGGGGGAAGTTCCTTTTCCAATTCCTGTTCGGAAATGGTCAGCATGAACCGCCCCTTCACCCAATTTGCCTTCAGGCTCTTGCCCAAGGCGGGAACATAGCGCCCCGGCCTTTGCCGGTGCCCAAACTCCACATAGGACGCATATTCCGTGCTGTTCACAATGGTCACAACGTAGTTGTTCCCATGCTTTTCCACGGGAAGGATCGTCCAGGCATCCCGTAAGGTGCCCCCGGTATAACCGGCCCAATACTGTTGATAGATAGCAGATTCACGGCTTGCAAACTTGCGCTTCTTGCCGCTTGCGCCGGTTGCGGTGATAGTGCTTTTCTTGTTGTCAAAAATATCTTTTGGAACAACCCCAACCGGGGTGCGCTTTTTGGCCTTGGTCAGCAGACGGCCCGCAAGTTCAGCGGCGGCTTCCCGGCAAAACCGGTCAAAGTCCACTTGGTTCAGCTTGTCAAGGCGTTGTTCCAGGTCTTTCAGGGCTTGAAAATCGGCCCGTCCCCAACGTCTACCCATCAAGCCCACCCCTCCCACAAGGTCAAGGTGATTTCTTGGTGGTTGGTGAACGGGGCCGCTTCCCCGCTTTGGGAATATTCAAATTCCCGTTCAAGTTCATTGAATCGCTTCACCACGATTTTACAACCAGCCGGGATCACCAAATCAGGGGACAGGAACAGCTTCACCCCTTGGGTAACGGTGGCAACGTGGTTTTCATCGGTGGTGGTCTGTTTTTCAAAGGACAGCTTGCACGGCTGATCTTCAAAAAGCGGCGTTTCCTGAAAATCAGTCAAGTTGGTGTCAGGGTCAGTGATTTCCGTATGAACAAAGACGGAACACCGATCCTTCCACATCCGTTCCAGGGCTTTCCGGTGCGGGTTCACCAAACAAGCCGCCTATACCGGATAAATTCACGGGTTCTGTCACGGGTCAGCCGGGAAAGAAGATTTTCCAGGCGTTGTTCCGGGGTCAGGCTCCCTTCCCCAATGGCAAAAACCGTGTTGGTGTCCCCTTCCTGAATCTGTTTAACCGCCGCTTCCAAATCCAGGGTTTCCACGTCCAGTTGTCCGGCGTTTTTCTTAAAGGTCAGATATTCCCCAACCACCAATTCCACGGCTACATAATGCAAGCCATCTGGAACGGCATCTTGGTTGGTTTCGTTCTTCACCCGTTCGGTCACGCTGTTGA
>JAMPEH010000223.1 GCA_023665245.1 Muribaculaceae bacterium | reverse complement strand
ACCAGCAGCACGGCGGTGGCGCCCACGGTGGCGGCCATATCCAGCACGCCGGTGAGCTTCAGGTCGTTAAAGCCGTTCATAGCGGTGGGCAGATAGTCGCCGTTGCCGCCCACGGTCTGCCGGATGGTAGCCCGGTCGGTCTCGTAGGTGTAGGTGGCAGTGGTGCCGCGGCCCAGCTGGCCGTCGTGGTTGTCGCCCCAGGCGTACACCATGCCGGTGTCGGTCAGGGCCAGGGAGTGGTTGGAGCCCGCGGCCACGGACACGAAGGTGGGCTCATTGCCGTCCTCGTCCGTGATGTGCAGCAGCACCGGGCTGCTGGCCTGGGCCATGGTAGTGGGATTGTAGCCCAACTGGCCGAAGGTGTTATCGCCCCAGGCATACACGTGACCGGTGTTGTCCACGGCCAGGGTGTGGTTATCGCCGGAGGAGATCTTGGTGATATTTTCAAAGGGAATAAGCTCGTTGGGCGTCTCGCTCTCGGGATCGCGGTAGTTGGCCACCTGGACGGGCGTGGTGACCAGCGTCTGGGCCGTGTCAATGCCCAGCTTGCCGGTGCCATAGGGCTCCTTCAGGCTGCCGTCGGCATTGGTGGTGTACTCGCCAAAGCCCGCACTGTTGCTGTTGTAGTCGATCTCCCGGAAGGAGTTGTCGCCCCAGGCCCAGACCGTGCCGTTCTTCTTCAGAGCGGTGGTGGTATCCCGGCCAAGCACCAGCTGCGGGTAGGTCACGCCGTCGGTGACGATGACGCGGGTGAACACGATCTGGCCGGTGATGACGTTCTCCGCCAGGACCTTGGTCTCGCCCTCACGGACGGCCTCCAGCTGGGCGTGCATGGTGGCGCCCGCGACAGGCCGCACCTTGACGATGGAGTCGTCCAGGCTCTTCCAGGCGTAGATGTCCTGGCCCACGGACTCGCCGCCGTAAACCATCAGATAGTCGTTGCTGTCCACATCCAGGTCCAACGGGGTGTTGGAAGCACCCAGGGTCAAGCGCACCAGGCTCGGCGCCGACATACTGCCGCCGCCCACTACGGTAGGTACGGTAACACTGTTGGTGCCGTGGTTGCCCAACTGACCGGACTGGTTGCTGCCCCAGGCATAGGTGATGCCGTTGAACTCGATGAGCTGGCCGTTGACCTCGGCCGAGTGGGCGCCAATGTGGGCCAGCACATGACGGCTGTCCTCAGTGCCGGACATGGAGGCCATACGCACCACCGTGCTCAGGTACTCGCCGCCGATCTCCTTGCGGTAGACCAGGCTGGGCGTGGTCTGGGTATCCGTGTTCTTCCGGTTGCCCAGGATACCGCCGTTGAAGGCGGACGAGCCGTTGTCGCCCCAGAGGTAGGTGTAGCCCTTATCCGTGATGGCGCCGGTGTAGGTCTTGCCGGCGTAGACCGCGGCGATATTGGCCGAGATGCTGGTGTCCTTATAGGTGTTATCCTCGCTCACCCAGCCGGTGAGGTAGGAGGTCTTGCGCACCAGCGTAGAGGCGTAGGCGCGCAGGGTGTCGCCCATGCGGACCATATCCAGCTCGTTGGGCGCCTCGCTGGAGCCCACGATGGCCTTGAAGTCCTGATAGGCGGCGACGGCCTCGTGGAAGGCGGCCTCCAGCTTGCTCTGGGAGCCATCCTTCACCGTGAAGGTATAGCCGGAAATGCGGCCGTTGTCGTCATGCTGCTCGGTGGCAGTCATGTTCAGCTGGGCGCACAGGCCCTCGGCCTGGGCGGCAGTCCAGCCGTGGCCCTTAATCCAGGCCTCATCGGTGGTGCCCAGCAGGTGGGCCTTGGCCTCGCTGAGCTGGTCAGCAAGGGCAAGGATCCGGTTCTGGGCGTCCACAAGGGCCTTTTCGGCGTCCTCCAGGTCGGGCTTGGCCCGCTCGGTCAGGTTGGCGTAGATGGTAGCATAGACGATACTGCTGTCCAGGTCGCCATTGCTGGCGTTCAGGTCCACGTTGGCCATAATGTCGGCGTACTTGGCGTTGCTCAGCAGCCCGCGCACCGCATTGGTGGCCACCACATCGAACTGATCCTTCTTGGCCTGAGCACGGGCCACCGCGTCATCGGCGGCCTGCCGCTCGATGGCACGCTGCTCCAGAGCAGTGGTGGCGGTCTCCAGGCGCTTGGCCGCGGCGGCCTGCCTGGCGATGGCCTGGTTCTGCTCGGCCTCGGTCTTGGCGTTGTCCACCGCCAGATCGGCGGCCTGCTTCTCGGCGATAGCGGCCTGCTTCTCGGCCTCGGCCAGCTTGTAGAGCTCGCTGGCCGTGTCGGCGGCGGCAGTGGCGTCGATGAGGGCGGTCTGGATGTCCTCGTACTTCACGGTCAGGGCGCCATCCTCATCCCGCGCGGTCAGACCGGCGCTCACCAGGGCGTTGTCCATAGCGTTGACCAGCTCGCTCCACAGCCCCACAGCCTTCTGGTGCTCCTGCACCGCCAGCTGGAAGGGACCGTCGGCCGCGGCAAGGTCCACCGCCTCGTAGTAGGCGCCCTCAAGGGTGATGATGTCCTGCACCGCCGCGTTCAGCGCCACCTGGATCCAGTCGGGGTTGGCGCCCACGAAGTAGACCACGGTCTCAGCAGTGTCGTTATCCACGCCGTAGATCTCCATGATCTTCTCCCGGATCATCATATCGCTGGGCGTGGTGATACCGGCGCCGGTCAGGGCGGCCACAGCGGCATTGTACATGCTCTGATAGCTCTGCCAGGTGGCGTCGTAGCGGTTGCCGTACTTGGTCATGTAGTCGTAAGCGTCGTCCACCAGGGTGATCAGGCGGGCAAGCTCGGTGTCGTCGAAGAAGTCATACTCGGTGGGTTCGTTGACATAGGTGCCGCTGGTGCCGGTAATGCCCTCCACGTCCAGAGTACCCAGAACGGCGTGCTCGTCCTTACCAAGCAGATACATCCGCTTGGCCAGCAGCTCGTCGCCCTCGGCGTACTGCTCGTACTCCAGGGTCAGGAAGATAGCCTGATCATCGCCAAGGCCCACAGAGGCGGCGCTGGACTGATAATCCCGCTCCTCGCCGTCCCTGCCGTTGAGCATGGGCAGCGGGTAGACCGAGTTGCCGTCCTCGTAATCGATGGGCGTGCCGTCGGCGGCCAGGTCGCCCCAGCCCGCGATCCGGGTGCTCTTGTCGCCCGAGACCCACAGCTCGGTCCCCTCGGTGAGGATGACCATGTTGTTGCCGCTGATGTAGACCTCCTGCACGTGGTTCAGGCCGGGCACCTTATGGGGATAGAGGTAATAGGTGTCGTTGCTGCGGGCCGCCAGACGGTTGTTGCCGCTGTCGCCCCAGACGTACAGCTCGCCCCGCTCGGTGATGGCGGCGGCAGAGCTGCCGTTGGCAAAGACCTTGACGATCTTGCCGGTGCGCTCGTCGCCCAGATAGCCGGTACCGTCGGGCCCGCGCACAGGCTGCGGCACAGGATAGGAGGCGATGGTGGACACGTCGGTGTTCTGGCCCAGGCTGCCGTTGAAGTTGCGGCCCCAGGCATAGACCAGGCCGTCCTGACCGGCCGCCAGAGCGAAGTAGTCGCCCGCCGCCACAGAGACCATGTTGTCCATGGCGCCGTAACCGGTCAGCACCTTCTGGAAGCTGTCATAGTACTTCTCAGTCAGGTTGCCCTGAGCCACCTGGCCATAGGCATTGGAGCCCCAGGCATAGACATTGCCCATGGCGTCAAGCGCCACACTGAAGTCTACGCCGCTGGCCAGAGCGGGCGCCACCAGGGTGTCCTTCAGGGTCTTCTCACCCGTGGCGATGTTCACATTGTAGTAGCTGGGATTGTTGGGAAGCACCTCGACCTCCAGCAGGGTCTTGAGACGGGTATGCTTCTCGTAGATCATGATGTTGGCGGTGCCCACGGTCTTGTAGGTCAGCACGCCGTTTTCATCCACACCCACCACGGAGTCGTTGGTGGAGGCGAACATATACTCGGCCTGCTCGTTGAGCTCCCGCGGCATATCCTGATAGACGTTGAACCAGGTGATCAGCGGCTTGATGCGCCAATCGGCCACTTCCTCGTCGCTCTCGCCCACGTTGAGCACATGGACCAGACGGTTGCTGCGCACGCCGTCGGCCTGGTTCTGGAGCACCAGGCGCATATCGTCCACATAGTTGGGCTGGGTCTGGAGCGAGGTGCCGGTGAGCGGATCCACGCCGATGATGCGGTTGCTCATCTGGCCGAAGTCATTGGCGCCCCAAGCGTACACCGAGCCGTCCTTGCGGATGGCGGCGCTCAGACCGGCCTCCGTCCTGGGATTGCCGCTCTGGTCGGCCAGATACAGGCCCATGCTGGTGTCCACGTCCACCACCTGGGTGATGGCCTGGGCCCGCTCGGTGTCATCGGCCTTCTTGCCGGTGATCAGATCGTCAGCGGCGTCGCCCATGTGGGTGCTCATATAGACCAGGCTGTTATTGGTGGAATTCACGCCCAGCTGGCCGGACTCGCCAAGGCCGGTGGCGTAAATGGTGCCCGTACCGGCAAACTCGCTGTCGCCGGGCTGGATGCTCAGGGCCACGGTGGTCTTGCCGCCGGTGACGCTGGTCACATTCTTGCCGGACAG
>JAMPEH010000222.1 GCA_023665245.1 Muribaculaceae bacterium | reverse complement strand
CCCGGATGAACCGTGAGCTTTGCGTCCGACTTGACAACGCCCTAAAATATTTTGGCTTATGATGTCAAAAGTGAAAAAAGGTCAGGCATTCCGTGGCGCGGTCAACTATGTCCTCAACGACAAGAAAGGCGCGGAGATTATCGCTGCCGATGGTCTGATGCTCGATTCAGTTGATGCCATAACCCATAGCTTCGAGGCGCAGGCAGAGATGAATCCGAGGTTGACAAAGAATGTCGGTCACACCGTATTGAGTTTCTCTCCTCACGATGCCCCAAGGATGAGCAACGAATACATGAGCCAAATCGCCCTTGAGTATCTTGAGCGGATGGGTATTCGCGACACCCAGTTTATAGTGGTTCGTCACCATGACCGAGAGCATCCCCATTGCCACATCGTTTTCAACCGCGTGAGCAATTCAGGTAAGACCATATCCGACAGCAACGAGCGTTACCGCAGCCAGAAGATATGCCGCGACATCACGGAGCGTGAGGGTCTGTATATGGCCCCCGGCAAAGAGAATGTCAAGCGCAACCGATTGCGCGAGCCGGATAAGACGCGGTATCGGATATTCGACATCATCAAGGCTGAGTTGCCACGGCACACCGACTTCGACCGCTTTATCGCGGCGGTAGAGAGTCAGGGCGCTGAATGTACCCTCATCAACAATGGAAGCACCAACCGGGTGCAGGGCATCCGCTTCAAGATGGGCAAGTATGCGTTCAACGGCTCAAAGATTGACAAGTCGTGCAGCTATTCCAAACTGATTGGTGCACTGGAGGCAAACAAACCGAAGGTGCAGCATCAGCCGATACGCCAAGTGCCGCATATCGAGCACCCACAGCCGACTCCAAAGCAGGAGTATCATGACAAGATTCCCAATTTCGACCTCGGTCTCAATTTATTCAAAGTTAGTCCCGGCAGCGACTACGTACCGCCGGAAGAATGTGCATGGTACAAACGCCGTCGCCGCAAACCCAAGAAAGGTAAATCTTTATAATGAACACATTCACAACCCCTCAGGGAGATGCCGGTAAGAATCCGGCTCTCCCCACCCCTTCCTCAAATACTATCGCATCTCCCAAGAACATTGACATCAACACTGTCTATATGTTTTTGGAGGAACTGAAGGTGTCGTTTGAGAAAGGTCAAGCCAAACAGTCTGATGGCTCACAGGTTCGGACTGAAGTTGTTAACCCCGAAGCTTTTCAGAAAATTCTCGCTAAAGAGCTCCCGAAATTCTCCATTCAAGTGGAAGGTCCCACATTGGATTATTCCAAGATACCTAAGCCGAAGGACTATACCCAAAGCTTTACTGACCTTGGTAAGAAGATTGAAAGCAAGGACTCTACAACAGCCAAGGAGGTGGGTAAGTTGAGTACTGCCATCGGCAAACTGGAGGACGCGGTGAAAACCGCCAATGCCACTCCTAAGGTGCAGAAAGTTGAGAAGCTTGTCAAACTCGACATTGATTCATGGAAATGTCTCGGTTGCGTGATTTGCAGCTTCATCATCAGCATTTTTCTCGGAGTATGGATTTTCCTTCAGTACGAAGAGATTGACCGATACAAGGACACCGACCTGAAATATCGTCTCATTCAGATGAATGGCAGCGTCTCCTCGGTAGGTCTCGACAGCATTGAGGTGTGGTTTCAAGACCCCGAAAGAGTCAAGAACTTCAACAAGATGGTTACTGAGTATGAGCAGAGCATGGACAAACTGCGCCGCTCTACCCTCGAACGCGACCGCCTTAACAGTGAGATAAACGAGCTCAATTCACAGAATAATTCTAATAAACGATGAAATACGAAGTATTCGCGAGTCAGCTTGAAGCGCAAGTCGGGCAAAGCCCGGTGCGCGGTGGCAAAGCCATCAAGACTGACCGCACCGATAATATTTTCCTCCCCGTCTCGGCAGATGCTCAACGCAGCATCAAGGCCTTCTTCTATGATTTTTGTAGATACATGGAAGAGAACTACAACGCAGCTCCGGAACAGCTTATGCTCGACTGGAACAACATTGGCGCAACCGCCCGATTTATCGGCAACGGATGCAACATCCAGTACCGACTTTGGGAACGCTCAAACGGCTATCTCGGCATACCCGAAATGACGCTCATCATCTATGAGCTGTCCGTTGCCGACACCGTAGAAAACGCCGTCGCCCTCTGTCAATGGACAGGCGCGACCGCCAAAGCCAACGGCTTCCTCCACATCGCCGACATCGACCGTCAGCCGGAAGATGTCGACAACCAAGTACCCGATTGTCAAATCGCATGTTTAACCCTTTAACCCCCATCTTATCAGAATGAAAAAGACTCTCAGATTTTTCAAGAAGCGCAATGCGCACAACCCCATCAACAACTCCTTTAACACCCCCAACACCTCCACCAACATGAGACAAAACGACTCAATCACCGAGGCAAGCGAAGCCGCTATCCTCAAGTTCTACGCAGACTTTTGCAACTACATGACCCGCAACTTCAACGCCGACCCCGAAGAGCTTATGCTCGACTGGAACTGCGTAGGAGCCACCGCACGCTTCATTGCCAAAGGCCGCAATATCCAGTACCGCCTTTGGGAACGTTCTGAAGGCCACATGGGCATCCCCGACATGACCGCCATCGTCTACGAGTTCGCCATCGCCCCGACGGGTAACACCGAGGAAGACCGAGACACCATCCTTCGCCTGCATGGTGACCTCGCTTACATGACATACACCGCCGGCTTCCGCCACTACGCCTTCATCCGCAAAAAGCCCCTCGCATCCCCCAAGCAAGTCCCCGGCTGCGAAGTAGCCTGCATCCCCCTCGGCTAACCGCTTGCGCCCCCAACCCTGACAGTCCCCATTCCCAAGCCATTCGTACTTAACGTCTCAGCCACCCCGACGACCACCATCGCCGGGGTGGCTTTTTAAGTATACAACAGTATGAAATTGATACACAACCTCACTTAAAATCAAAAATTTAGAGAAAACGTCATGATTGCCGATAACTATCCGAGTTGGTATAGTGAAAATTCCAAGAAAATTCCGTAACTTTGCAATCTAATACGCGCTTGCGCTGACAAAGACCAATCAATGTAAGTAACTACTTATATTCAACATATAAAGGAACTTCCTTGTAGTCGTAAAAAGGCTTGGTCGCCTGTCAGCACTACAAGGAAGTTTCTTGATTATAACTATGGCAAAGCCTAATTACACATTCATCGATTTGTTCGCTGGTTGCGGTGGCTTATCCGAGGGGTTCTACAAACTCGGATATAAGGCTCTTGCCCATGTCGAAATTGACAAATATTGTTGCGAAACGCTACGGCAGCGTATGCGTCATTACGGTTACTCAGAATCTGATATAGATACATCGGTTATTCATCAAGATATAACCAATGACGAAGTAATGACACAGCTCAAAAATGCCGTTGGAAGCCAATCCGTAGATTTGATAATTGGCGGTCCTCCTTGTCAAGCTTATTCTTCTGCGGGAAGAGCGCGAGATTTTAATGGGATGAAAAAAGACCCACGCAATTTTCTATTTGAGCACTACGTGAAAATTCTAAATGAGTTTTTGCCCAAATTCTTTGTCTTTGAAAATGTCGTGGGCATTCTTTCCGCCAATGTCAATAATGAACTAATTATTAAGAAAGTATTTGCAGAATTAAGCAAGAATTATAATCTCGCTGACCCTTCGTCATTAGAGTTTAATATGGCTGAATATGGAGTTCCACAAGTCAGACGAAGAATTATCATTATGGGAGTTAGGAAAGATATTCAAATATCTCCACAAGCCCTTTATGATAGTATAAAGAAAACTCACTACCTCGATAGTACAGAACCTTCCAAACGTGGGAAACTTAAAAAATTCGTTTCCGTGCGTGAGGCAATTGGTGATTTACCTTCTATTCCCCAAGGCAATAAATTAAAGGTGATGCCTTTTCAATATTCAACGAGCAATGATTTCATTACTTGGGTAAAAGCAGAAAAACCTGAGTTATATGACCATGTGTGTCGGACTCAAAATGATACCGACACGGAACGTTATCAAGAAATGGCTCGAAATCATTGGACGTTTGAGGAACTTTTAGCAAATCGCCCTGATTTACAACACGAAAAACAGCGTGTATTCGGCAATAGTTATGTGGTTCAATTTTGGGATGCTCCGGCTCGAACTATTATTGCACATCTATGTAAAGACGGAAACCAATTCATACATCCTGACTATAGTCAAGGCCGCTCTATCTCTGTTAGAGAAGCAGCTCGTTTACAATCGTTCCCGGATGATTTTAGATTCTTCGGAGCAATGACTCAGCAATTCAAACAAATAGGCAATGCTGTTCCTCCATACTTCGCCTATATTATTGCCAAATCACTAAAGAAATTCCTTTCCAAGATATGATTTTCCCAAAGCATTCATCAATTATTACCAAAGCAGACAAAGAATTCTTCACTGAAAAGGTGGGGATATATTGTCGGCTTGTCGAATGCTATGCACTTAAAAACAATCTATCTATACGCGACAAAAAATATTCAGATGAGCTTTCTGAATATTTTATACAGATGGGCGTAATTTCATCCTCGTCTGAAAT
>JAMPEH010000221.1 GCA_023665245.1 Muribaculaceae bacterium | reverse complement strand
GGAACGATGTCTTTGTAGAGCGAGCTGAACGAGGTGATACCCATGTGTGCGGAGTTCATTCCCGTCATCAGACAGGTGCGGGTAGGTGTTGACAGTGAGCAGGCATAGGCATTGGTGAGCATCACGCCTTTCTTGGCAAGACGTTCCATGTTGGGGGTGCGGAACATCTTGTTGCGCGGATAGGTTTCTTCACCGAAAGGAAGCGAGGTCTCGGTCCAACCGTAGTCGTCGACGAGAAAGAATATTATGTTGGGGCGTTCCTGGGCATAAGCTTGCATGGTCATTGCCAAGGGAGCTGCGAGTGCAATATTTTTGAATAATTTCATGTTCGATTGGTTTTTATCTTATATTTTGTGATTTATTTCCAATTGTCGGTTCTGAACGGTGAAGCCGGCAGATTGTCACCGTTATAAAGGTTAACGCGGAAGAAGTAGTCGTAGCCGTAGCGCACTGCTTTGGGATTTTTGACGTCGGCTGCGCTGACCACCACTTTATCGCCGTCGATTACTGCCTTGGCGGGGTGGAACTTGCGGTCGTTGCCGGCAATGAAGAATCCTTTGAGCGGCTCGCCGTCGGGAGTCTTCAACCCCGAGGTCGCATAGTCGAAGTCGATTATTATCTTGTCGCCGTCGACGCGGTAGTTTTTGTAGACCGGTCCGCTGAACGCCACGTTCTTGCCATATTGCTTGTTGAGTGCCCACAGTGCGAGTCTTTCACCGGGAATCACCTTGTTGCGCGGGTGAATGTCAAGAGAGTCACCGCAATCGGTGGTGACTGCCATTCCTATATTCCTGATGCCGCTCTTGAAAGTGTTGAGTTGCGCCTCGCGTATGCCGGGCGATTGGCGGTAGAACGGTGCAATCTGAACGTAGTAAAACGGCATGTCGGGCATCTGCCATTCTTTGCGCCAACTGTCTATAAGCGTCTCAAACACCTTGGAATATTTCTCGCTTCTCATGTCGTTGGCTTCCCCCTGATACCATATGTTTCCCGAAATTGTGTAGCCGAGTATTGGACGTATCATTCCGTTCCAAAGAGTTGACGGAACTTTGAAGGGCTTCTTGGAGGTTGCCACGTGTTCGAGCCCGAACTCGTCGTAGACTTCTTTGTAGAACGGGTTGTCTTTCATCAGGTCGGCTTTCATCCACGATTCGGCGTGGGTGTCGCCTTGAGCCGAGAGTATTAGCCCTACGGGGATGTGCAGCTCGTTGTATAGCCGTCGACCGAATACAAATGCCACTGCCGAGAAATCGAATGCTGTTTCGGGGGTGCAGGTCACCCAGCGTCCTTCGCAGTCGTAGCGTTCCTCAAGCGGCGATTCGCAGTAAGCCACCTTGAACAGTCGCAAGTCGGGGTAGTCGGCGTCTTTCATTTGTTCTTCGAGGTCGACCATTCCGGTTTGCCATTTTCTGAAATCGAGATGCGGACCTACCGGAAACAGCATGTTGCTCTGACCGGTGCAGAGCCACACTTCACCTATCAACACGTTTTCAACGTCTATTGAGTTGGACGTCCCCTTGAAGTTGATGCGTTGGTTCTTGAGCGAGGCTTCCGGTGTGGCAACTGTTGTTGACCATTTTCCGTCGGCATCGGCAACAACTGTTATCGGTTTTTCACTCCATGATGGGGTGATTGTTACTATTTCACCTGCGTCGGCTCGTCCCCACAGTTTCGCGTCGGATTGCTGACGCAGAACCATGTTGTCGGAGATAATGGACGGAAGCTCCACTCGTGCGTTGGCTGCGAGTGTTGCTGCTAAGGCGAGTGGCAGAATGAAGCACTTTTTCATGGATAAATTGATAGATGTTGTAAATTTACTGATTTTGATGATAATGTGCAAGATATTAACATCTTTAACATTATTTAGTTCTGAATGGCGATGCCGGCAGTCCGGCTTCGTTCATCAGGTTGACTCTCGGGAAATTTTCGAATCCGTAGCGCAGGGCGGTCGGTCGGGCTACATCGGGCGAGCTTACAATAACCTTGCCGTTTTCGATGCGTGCCGTAGCGTTGTACCATACCATGTCATCACCGGCGATTTTGAAACCTGCAGGGGCTTTGCCGTCGTTGGTGGTCAGTCCTTTGCCGTGATTGAAGGTGACAACGGCTTCGTTGTCGTTGAAAGTTACTTTTTTCATTGTGGGACTGTCGGACTCGACGTTTTTGCCATAGGTCTTGTCGAGGGCTATGAGTGCAAGTCGTTCACCGGGAATCACTTTGTTGCGCGGGTGGATGTCGAGCGAATCACCGGCGTCGGTCACCACTGCCATGCCTACGTTTTTGATGCCCGACTGCAGGAACTGCAGCTGCGCTTCACGTATATAGGGTGAGCGGTCGTGGAACGGTGCAATCTGCACGTAGTAGAACGGCATGTCGGGCTGACGGCGGTCGGCGCGCCAGTGGTTCACCATTGTCTTCATCATGGGCAGATAGTTACGCGCGTTGATAGCGTTGCCTTCTCCCTGATACCATATGGTGCCGGTCACCTGATAGCGGTTGAGCGGGTAAATCATTCCGTTCCACAGTCCGCCTGAAATGCGGTGGGCATTGCGTTTCGACACTTTTCCGGTGACGAATTTGCGTTTCATGTAGTCGTATATGGTGTCGGTCTGTAGCTCCGGGTTAATCCACGACTCAATGGATGTGGCGCCTACTGCCGATTGAATAAGTCCTACCGGGCGGTCAAGTTCTTTGAGCAGGCGTCGACCGAATATGAAACCTACAGCCGAGAATCCGTAAACGCTTTCGGGGGTGGCTTTTACCCACTTACCGATTACGTCGTCGAGCTTTTTGTCGGTCGACAGGGTCTGTTTCACCTTGAACAGTCGCAGGTCGGTGAATGTGGCGTCTTTCAGTTGTTCGTCAGCGTCAATCATTCCGGTTTGCCACACGAGCGAGTCTGTGTGGTTTCCTACCGGGAACACCATGTTGCTCTGACCGGTGCATAACCACACTTCACCCACCAACACGTCGTTGACTGTCACCGTGGAGTTGTCGTCGGCAAACGTTATCGAACGCTCTTGTTTTGATGCCTTTCCGGGTTGTATCATTACCTCCCAATTGCCGTCGTCACCTGCTACGGTGGTTTGGGTCGATGTCCACGAGGGGGTCACGGTGACTGTCGCACCGGGAGTGGCTTTGCCGTAGAGTCGCGCTTCGTTGCCGCTACGCACTACCATATGGTCGGAAATAATCGACGGCAGCGATATTTTGGCATCGGCAATGGAAAATGCCGACAGGACCAACAGTGTCAGCGATATAAGTCGATGTGTCATTCCACAATGGCGTTTTGGTTTTTCAGTTCGCCCTGCAATTCGTTGATGTCGACGTTTCGGGGTTTGATGCCTTTAATTGCGGCTATAGCGGCGGCTACTCCGGCTGCATGTCCGATAGCACCGCAGGTGGCTCCCACGCGAATGGTTCCGAGAGCTTCGCGTTCGGTCGAGATGCATCGGCCTGCCACGAGCAGATTGTCGATTTTCACCGGCACGAGGCTACGGTAGGATATGGGGTAGGGTAGAGGAACATACATGTTGTGGGCACCGTTCTGACCTTTCGGCGGGTGGATATCTATGGGCCACACTCCGAGGGCTATCGAGTCGTTTACATTGTTGCGTTCCACGATGTCGTCGCGGGTCATGGTGTATTCGCCCACGAGGCGGCGGGTCTCGCGTATGCCTATCGTTGCGGCGGTGGTCATAATCCAACTGCGGTTGAAGCCTTTGCAGTGGCTGCGGTAGTAGTCGGCAATGGTGTGGGCGTCGCGGCGAGCTTCGATTTCAGCGTCGGTGAGTTCGCGAGCGTTGACTGCCGAACCGTAGACGCGGGTGGTGTTGACCCAGGGGTAGTTGAGTCTCAGACCTCCGAACCACGGTCCTCCGAAGAAAGGCAGTTCGCCGTCTTCATAGGCTTTGCTGAGCAGTGGGTCGTTGACGTTGATGCCAATGTCGCGGCGGCGGCTCGAGTAGTCGAGTCCTTCTTTGCCGAGATAACCCGGTTCGGGACCTATAGGTATGAGCAGTTCGTCTTCGTAGGCAATCTCACCCGAGGGGTCGACGTCGGCGAGGAAGAACGGCAGGGTCATTGGCTGCAGCTCGTCGGAAATGCGGTATTCTGCTCCGGCGCGTGCCATGACGTCACCGTTACCGGTGCAGTCAACCACTATTTTTGCCATTATGGCGCTGCGACCGTCTACGTTCTCTATAATCACGCCTTTCACTTCTTCGTTCTCGACGATGGTGTCGGCTACCCATGTGTGGAGCAGGCATTTGACGTTGTATTTTTCGAGCAGGCGGTCAGCAGTGAGGTTCATTATTTCGGGGTCGGAGCTGAGGACCCATGAGCGGTTGTTCTCGAATCCGCCTTTTTCTTCAGCCATTGTAACCCATTCGTCCATCACTCCCGCCACGCAGCGGCGATAGGGTTTCAGCCAACTGTTGAAACCACCGAGGGTGATTACGAGACCATTGGTCCACATTCCTCCAAATGAGCCCATTGCTTCAACTATCATCGTCGATACTCCGGTTTTAGCAGCTCCTACTGCTGCGCAGATTCCTGAGGGTCCACCGCCTATGACGAGTACGTCGACG
>JAMPEH010000220.1 GCA_023665245.1 Muribaculaceae bacterium | reverse complement strand
TGCCTGTGAAGAAGAAATATGGAATAAAACCCATATTGGCCAGCGTACTGGTCACGGCGGCGCTCGCCACCCCCATGGTGGTGCTGAGTATTGATGCCGTGCCTACGTGGGACGCTGAGCTGATCTTTGAAGGTGCCCGCCTGGAATACAAAGAGGTGGACGGCGAAACCACCATCCAAGCTATCTTCAACGTGGCGGTGGACAAGGTCGTCAACGGCACCGGCGCCTCCTTCTACCTGGACTACAACCCCGACTACCTGACCCCCTCCGACATGGAAACAAACCGCCCCCTGACGGACATGGCCACGGACGAATTCTTTTCCGCTGATTCGAACCTGTTTCAGGACAAGGACGGAAACGCGATCTTCCCCTTCGTGAAAATGATCTCTCAAAATGAGAGTTACAGCAGCCTGGACTTGGGTTCCCACCAGATTCATATGGACCTCCGCCTGGATCAAAGCAAAACAGGTGTCATCGCCACCAACGGCGGGGGAAAGAGCAACGAAAACGATGGCGTGGAAACGTTGAGAAGCGCCACCACCTACGACCTAAACGAGAAAAACTACGTCTTCAACCTCTGGAAACCTCTGACTTACCGGGAATGTGACGAGGGCGAAGAAGAGTGGCCGGAAAAGGAAGCGAAAAAAGTGGTTTTGGGCCAGATCAGCTTCCAGGTCACCCGGGAGCGTCTGCCTGAAATCGTCAAATACTTCGGCAGCATGGACGCGATCCTCGATTACAGCAGCAACGCCACGCCTCCGCGGGCAAACTACGAGACCATCAACCTTCTGGACGGCCGCACGGAGGAAACCTACCTGCTGGACGCCAGTCACAAATTCGGTGACAACGAAGACCGGTGGCAGATTTCCGCCTTTGGCGGCACAGATGTCAGCGGACACTCCCACCCTCACCTTTATCAGATGCAGCAGGTCTATTACAACCCTGACCGTAGCGATGTTCACCGGGAAAACGTTGCCGAGCACTACATCTTCAACTTCCCCAAGGACATCATCATCGACGTGGAAGCCACCAACCCCGAGCTGGTCATCAACGCCTACCAAAACTTCCATAAGAGCCTGGATCGGAAGGACGACCTGCCCCTCTCCCTGGGCGTATACTCCCCCATGGTCACCGTCACCTATGCCGACGGCTCCAAGGAGAACATACCCTTCCCCTGGGGCAGGACAGAGGACGAATACAAAGCCTACCACGTCTCCGGCGGCCGCTATACCCAGGAGGACGTGAACGATTGGCTGACCGCAAACCCCGGCCAGACCGCCGATGACTGCCCCTTCACCCTGGGCGCTCCCAAGACCCCTGTTACAACCGGCAACTATGACCCCACCGGCGGAGATTACTGGTTCGCCCAATACTATAACTACCAGGTGGACGGCACCGACGGCGACGGCAACCCCACCAAGCTCACCGTGCGCTTCCCCAAGCGGGTCACCGCCCACATGACCGTCACCCCCATCACCGTCCTGGACGTCACCGCCGACGACGCCGAGCGCACCTATGCCCTGGGCCGTGTGGTCAATGAGGTGCGGGACGTGGACGATCTGGAGCTGCCCACTCAGGCCCGTATCATCACCGACATCGTCCCCTCCGGCGTCTCCCTGGTCACCCGGATCAAGGGCTGGACGCCCTACAAAAAGAACGCCACCGGCTCCGCCTGGCCTGATCCCATCGGCAACCTCCACGCCCTGAAGGCGGACACCGCCACCACGGCGAACCCCAAGCCCTATTGGCCTGACATTACCGATATTTCCCCTCTGCCAGAGAACCACGTGGGCACCTATACCTTTGCCGTCTCCGACGAAAACCACAAGGACGAGATAGGCATCCTCCGGGAAGACATCCAGGCGGACTTCCCCTGGCTCACCGTGCCCGAGAAAAGCTACCCCTTGAACAATGTCAAGCGCCACATTGTCGCCGATGAGGACTACGCCGACGCGGAAAAGTACACCGCGGCCTACGAGCGGACCGTCACCAACACCTCCGGCGACAACGTCAACGGCAACGGCCAGCCTACCCTGACTCTCTCCGTCCGCCGTGTGGACCAGGATATCGCCGTTGGCTCCATTTTCCGTATCTGGCTGCCCAACGGCCAGGAGATCGGCACCGGCCAGAAGCGGGGCAACGTGCCTGATATGGAAAACTGGTTCGGTGATACGCGTGATGACCCCACCGTGGGCGACCCCACCAAAGACGACTATGCCCACGGGTACTATGACCCCGGCACCCGCCTGACTGGCGGCAGCGACGAGAAGTACTTTGAGCTGGACATCAACCCCGGTGACCCCACCAAAGACGACTATAGGACCCAGCGTGAGACCCTCCGCCGCTATATCAACCTGGGCGGCTGGTACTATGTCTCCATCTGCGAGGACCCGGACGGCACCGACCCCACCTTGCCCGACGGCTGGACTGACCGCATCCCCGTGTACGTCCCGCCCCGCCGGAATGAGTACACCGAGAATAAGGTCTACAACTTTATCGCGGAAAACGCCGCCCTCTTCAACTGGCCCGGCGGCGTGAAGGACACCCTATATCTGCCCCACGGCAGCTACACCCCCGTTGGCCCTGTGGATACGGCCAGCGGTGTTGGCCTGCCCCTCTACAATAAGGACGGCGTGGCCGTGGACGCCCTCTACACGCCCGGGGCGGGGGAGAGCATCTCCGATATCTTCGAGAACGCCAACCCCATGCGCCCCCTGCTGGAGCGCTACCAGGAGTCCTACGGCGTCTCCACCATCTACGACGGCCAGACCGGCGCCCAGCCCGGCGAGATCTTTACCGTCAAGGTGACCGAAAATCCCTGGAGCAAGATGGCCGACGGCGTCACCCACGCCATGGTGGGGGCTGACCCAATCTATAAATACGGCCCCACCCCCATCTATAATGGCGTCCAGATCATGTCCTTCGGCTATGTCTACCAGCCTCTGGCCAACACCACCGCCTATAAGGCCACCCTCCGCACCCAGATGGAGGAAAAGCCCACGCAGATCGAAAAGATCAAGCTGGTGAGCATCGAGCCCACCGGCATCACCCGTGAGGTGCAAAATGACCTGGACAGTAACGTCACGCTGGCCACCTACGACACCAAGGTGGAGGGCTATACCGTCCGCCAGGACTACCTCTTTACCATCAAAAACGTGGGCGATGTGGACATCTACGGCCTGGACATCGACGGCCTCACCGACGGCTACCCCACTGACCAGACTGGCGGCCGCTTTGAAATGCTTCAGCCCCCCGCCTCCTTCCTCCCCGCGGGTGGCAGCACCACCTTCGTCCTCACCTATGTCTACGACCTGAGAGGCCAGGACAGCGGCCCCCTGAACTACCGGGACACCCTTTACATCACCTCCACCAGCCACCCCACCCCCGGCAAGTATGACGAGGACGGCAATCTGGATAACCACGGCGACTACCTGCTGGACTTCGACGCCCAGTTCGCCGTCAGCCGTGACCCCCTCCACAAGGTCACCGTCATCTATAAGCCCACCGATGGCACTATGGGTACCGCCGGGCTCATTGTGGGCGAGCAGAGCAACGGCACGACCACCACCATGAACTACGCCGCCACCGCCCAGACCTTCCCCCAGGGCGACGTGGTCTATGTGGTGGTCAACAAGCTGGACGAATACGATATTTCCTCCGTCACCCTGGATGACGGCGCGGGTAACCCCGTTATCTTCAACGATGTGCCGGTCAATATCGTGGAGTATCTGAAGGACGGCGGCGACCCCGCCCTGATCAAGGACGACCACACCGTCATTTATCGTTTCACCATGCCTGACCAGGATGTCACCGTCACCGTCAACTTCTTTGAACCGCTGAAATCCAAGCTCCGTCTCAGCAGCCTCATCGAATACTCCGCGCCCCATACCAACGATGACCTGAAGAACGCTGTGGGCGATACCGTCTCCGCCCCCCACACCTTCCAGGTCTGGCGCAAGACCTTCACCGATGACGAGCGGGCCAAAGCGGCAACGTGGCAGGGCAACTCCGGTGCCACCTCCGCTGACCTGTACCTGATGACCAAGGGTACAGCCCGCCCCCACGCAGCGGGCTGGACAAGCGCGGGCTGGCCAGCGGGCGCGGTGCCCGCCGACGAGGGCCAGAGCTTCGTCTCCACCGAGAATCAGTACCTCGTCGTCATCGACGAGGACTTTGACCTGTCTCAGGTGGAGCTCCAGCTCCGCTCCGTCCAGCACCATGTGGACTACCGGGGCGAGAAGGACGGCGACCCCGGCGGCTATAACTACGACATTGACGTCAACGTCCAGATGGACGTCTTCCCCTACGGGGTGGAGCAGAACTGGGACGCCCCCGGCTATACCTCCACCGTGGTCTACGACCCCACCCTGGGTTACAGTGACTCCACCACCGGCGCCACTGGCCATACCGCCGATGCCACCCGTCACGTCTCCGCTGCCTTTGCGGAGGACCCCAAGATTTGCCCCACGGACGGCGTCTGCGGCGTCAATTCCATCTCCCCCAAGGCCGGCGAATCCACCTACGTGCGCATTACCCTCTCCGGCCGTGACCGGGATGAGGAAGGCAACGTGATCGGTGGCGTGGAGTACCGTTATTACTACC
>JAMPEH010000021.1 GCA_023665245.1 Muribaculaceae bacterium | reverse complement strand
CGTCCAGCGTCTCGCCGGAGTTGCCCGCCTCGCACAGGGCGTCCAGCCCCTCCTTCAGCGCGGCGTCGGTTTCCCGCACGCCAACCACCGGCACCTGGGGCGCCTCCAGGTCATACGCCGCCAAAAGGCCGGGGCAGGCGGCGGTCTGGGTCCATACGGCGGGGCCGCCGTCATCCTCTGTGCCGTCCCCGGCACCCTCCGCCGCTTCCGGCGTCCAGCCGTCCGCCGGAAACAGGGCCTCAAAGATCTGCACCCCGTCCGCCAGCGCGTCAGTTATTGCAAAGATATCCTCGCCGCGATGACCGGGATCATATACCGCCGTGAGCATGGCCGCAGTGCCCATTTCAACCTCGCGGATCACGCGCCGCAGCTGCGCAATCTGCTCTGATGCCGCAATATGGTGCTCCTCCATAATCGCCTGCAGCTGTACAAAATAGGCAGTAAAATCCGGTGTGCCCACGGGCACGGCAACCAGGCCGCATCGAGCCGAATCCATTCGGGTATCGGTGATATCGCTTTGAGCAACAATAGTTGCTCCGGCAGTTACATACACATTTGCGAGCCCCAGTTCCCAGACGGTATCATCCCGCGTAAGATTCGGCGCAACCGGATTTTCAGCAGGCGTACCTGTGACCACGTCAAGCACAATATTCCGTACCGCTCTGGACAGGTCGAGCCGTACCACCACTGTGTCTATGCGCGGTAAGACGTTGCCAGAGGCAAGCTCTTTGGTGCAGATGTTTTCCTCAATTCCCATCGCCCCCTGAATATGACAGGCACCCGGTGAGATCTGTACAATCATACCATCTGCCGCACCGACCTGCAGCGCAGTAACCGGTTTGTAAAACACCCCATCAGAAAAATACCGCGCGTGCATAGCGCGCAAAAATCTGCTGTCCACCGCCCGGTCGTACATTGGCATACCATGCTCATCAAAGGACAACTCCGACGTAAAAGGATACCCTGTCATACCATCATCCTCGCTTTAGCCAGCTGGCTTAGTTTTTTATCTCCAAGTTCGATTTCGACACTGTGGTTCCCGGCCTTGAATACCTCCCGCACCGTTACGATTCGGGCCTCCATGGCAAGGCCTATATCCGGCACGATAACATCCACCTTATCCCCTAAATTCCAGTCCTGCAAATACACAAATCCGCTGTTTGTGACATCAATCTCCACATTGCGGACAATCTGATATTTCGCCAGCTTTTCAAGTCCCGTTCTCTGAAGTGCAGCGAGATATTCGGCCTCTGTTTGTTTTTCGGGGTCCCATTGCTGGTTTCGTGCATCCACGTATAACTCCCGATGATACCCACCGCCAGATAAATCAGCATAAGCAATCTTGCGCACATCACCCTGATCCTGGCCGGCGACTACTGCATAGTTCCGGTAATTGCTGTTGTCCTGGCTTGCATCGACCTTAGTCAGATTCCCAAAGCCATCAGAAAAGGTCACAAATGGATTTTGTGTCTGTCCCTGTGTGCGATCTGTTCCTTGCCAGACTTCCGCAGTAATGGTTCCGCTCAGATGGTCATACCGGCAGCGCAGGCTTTGCTGTACCCCCTGCAGTTTGGCATAGGCTACGCTGCCAAGTGCACCGCCGGTTTCCTGCCAGATCGCGGGTTCTGTGCCGGACATTGCAGGTGCCTCCGCAATGTTCAGCCGTGGGATATCTCCCTTGTACTGCCGCAGCATCGCAACCACGGTTTCAGGGGTGCTGTTGCCTTTGGCATAATAGGTTGGCCAGACGATTTTATCATTCAGGATTGCTTCAAGGAAATGTCCCGAAAGCTGAACAAAGCGCCCCTTGATCGTCTCGGACAGTGCAGCTTTCTGGATGATTCCGGTTTCGGGGCGGTCTGGGGTATACAGGTACTGCATTTCCGGCTGATAATTTGCTGCAGGGATTTGCACCGAGTGCTGTCCAGGGCTGTAATATTGGCGTATCCATTGCAAGTTCAGATATTCAAGATAAGCGACCGGTTCAAAAGCTGCATCCAGCGCAAGCAGCTGCATCCCTACACCCCCAAATATTGCTTGTTGTAGCGCAATACAACGTGTAAGTTGTTGTCTCCATGCCCTGCTTCATAGCGCACCTTGTTTTTCCCGGGCTGCATTCTCATGCCCGCAAAATCGCTGGTGCGATCCACGTGATTCAGAATGTTCTGCCCGTTTTTTGTCACACGCGCCGGGTGGGTCATGATGATGATTTCGTCTCCGGTCATCATTGTGTCAAAAATTCGGATGCATGAACCTTGGCACAAAATCGCCGGGTCAGTGACCTCGCCGTCTGCCGTCAAGATTATTGTGGGTGCAGCCGGGACATCACCGTCATACTCAAACACGACCTCGCGGGCAAAATTTGAAAGATCAGCCAGGCGCCCGTAAAGGGGGTGGTCCATGTATGGCCAGCCCCATTTGGGCGTAACGGCGGCAATATCCTGACCAAAATCATCAACTGATTGCCAATATGCTTTTTCGCACAAGAAATACGCAGAAAATGACTGTGGTGTATAGATATAACCAGAAGGTGCTTTGAGTGCTTTCAGACGGCCCTGGATCCAGCGGATGGCTCCCATATAGGTCAGATAGATTTTGTATGTGTATTTCGGGTTGAAAAAGGCCAGTACTCTTGCCCGCATCTGATCATTTTTGGAGGCGTCCATAACGGCTGCGCTTAACTGCAGATCTCGCTCACCGACATGGCTTCCAGTGACCACCGAGCCATCTGTCACCGCATTTTTCTGGGTGAATATCTCGTAGTCTGGCGCATCCGCTCCTTCGATCCCGGTCAGCCCCCAATCAGTTTCATCCACAATAAATTCTAAGCCATCATCCCGCACAAAACGTGCTGCCACATCTTCAATCATCATAATCACCCGCCAAGCCGTAGGTTTGTTCGATGCGCAGCGCACGGGCGATTTCGTCCGGGGCCTGCATTGGCTCTTCAAAATAGATGTTCTGCGTGTTGTACGTATCACCAGATCGGATCGGCATCACGGCATTGGATAGACCTGTGCCGGCCGCTTGAGCTTGCCCCGCCGCAATCGCCTGGCTGGTGACGGCTGCAACTTTCATCTGACCAACCAAAGCACCCGGATCTGCACCCCCAGACAAAACCCGCCACAGAGCTGCCATTGCGCCCTCTGCACTGGAAACCATCTGTGGAGTACCGTCCTCGACACCCAAAGCCACACCTTGAGAAATCGGGAGGCCGACCTCCTTGCGGGCGCGGCGGGAAGGTGAGTGGATATCTGCAGCGGCCTTTGCTGCTTCCAGAGCAGCATTGATATTTCCCACCATTGCCGCAACGAGGCCGGACCTGCCGTCCAGCACGGCTCCGGTGATTGCGGCCATCATCTGGGTGCCGATAGTGTTAAAGCGGTTGGCAGCAACCGCCGTTTCACCTGCTTGCTTTGCGTCCGAGATCAGCTTGATGGTGGCATTGGTCAGGTTGGGATTGGTGTTGACGCCGACCGCAATACTATCCACCATGTCACTGCCGGAATTGACCACTTCCGGCAGGCCCAGCTCGGTCATCAAGGCCTGCGCAGCAACATTTCCGCCGTTCGCAAAGGTTTCGCTCAAGGTGATCAGCTGCTCATCCGTGGCGCTGACCAGCTCTGCGACCGTGGCTGCAGATTCCGGCCCAGCATCCCGCAGTTGCTGCAGCAGACCCTCGTCCAGTCCGCGCCGCCCAAGCTCGACCAGATTGTCCGCCCATGCGGCCACCGTCTCCTGATTGGCCTGCAGGTTAGCGATCATTTCCTCGACGCTGACCTTGCTCTGGGTATTGATCCGGTCGAACATTTCGGTCGCCGCATCGGTATAAGCGGCCAGCGCATCCTGCCGGCGTTTCAGTTCCGCCTCCTGCGCTTCGGCAACTGCCTCGGCATTATCGATGAGGGTTTGGGCAGAGGCAGTATCGATCTCGCCGATTCGGGCCTCGATTTCGGCCTTTTTGTCGGCGATAGACTGTTCCTGCTCGATATAGGCTGCACGAGTCTCGTTCAGCTGCTCGAGCAGGTCGTTATATTCCTGCTGTTTGAGGGATTTGTCCGCAAGCTGAGCATCCAGCTCCTGCTGCTTCTCATCCAGTTCCTGAAGATTCTGCAGCAACAACGCTTCTTCCTGATACAGCTCGTTCTGCCGTTCGACCAGAGCATTGCTTTCCTCCAGCTGCAGCTTAGCATCAATGTAATCCCTGATCTGCTCTTCGTTCAGATTCAAGAGGTTGTTTTCCTCGTCGTAAACGAGGTTTAAGCCTTCCATCTGATCATTGAGCTGCTCTACATACGAGGCGAGCAGTGCCTTATCGGCTGCAGACTGGTTTTCCTTGCTCTGAAGCTCAAGCATCTGTGCAGCCAGCTTTTTCGCCGCGTCCGCCCCGGCATTCATGGACTTAATGCTGCCGGCATAGCTTTTGGCGCTGGAATCTATCGACTGCTTCAGCGACTGCTGAGTGCTCGCCAAATCTTCCACTGCAGCAGACTGTGCCTCATACGCCGCTGTTTCGGCTGTGATCCATTTATACACCGCCATCGCACCGCCAACAAGCAGCGTCCCGCCCGCAATGGCCCAGCCGACCGGCCCCATCAGGCCTTTGATCGCCGTACCGAGTGCGGTGGTTGCCCCGGTCAGCAGCATGGACGCGACCGTAGAAGCAGACAGACCGGTGGTCATCCCGCCTAAGGCAAGGGTCTTGGCGCTGATCACGCCGGCGCTGGCCATTTCGGCAATGATCTGTTCTTCTGTGGCCTCATTGCCCAACCTTTGTACAGCGGCGGCGCGGGCCTCGGCCACCATTTTTGCGTTGAGCGTAGGGATAACAAGTTGCCCGGCCGCTTCGGCGGCGAGCAGCGCCTTGTTGGCGATCTCGGTCGACAAGGCAAACGATTTGATCGCCTTATCCGCCCCAAACGCCAGCGTGACCCCTGTTATACCAATAGCCAGAAGGTCAAGGTTTTTTATCACCGGCGGGATCACTGCTGCCGCCGCCTTGAGCGATTTTTCAAAGGTGCTGCCGAAGCTCTTGACGGCATCCCGCATGGTCGGCCGGCCAAGCGCTTCCTGTGTATCATCTACCGCCAGGATAATTGCCTGCACCCCGCGGGTAATCGCGGCGTTCATGTTGTCCCAGGTAGCTCCCCAGCTTGCGCCGGCTTCCTTGGCCGCACCTGCCAGCGAGGGGAATTTGCTTGTCCCCTCTGCGATGGCATTGTTCATCGTGGCGATAAAACTGGCAGCGCTCAGCTCGCCGTTAGACATCATGGTGGTAACATCCGATGCTGTTACCCCAATGGCATCCGCATACATCTCAATGGCGGGAATGCCTGCATTAAGCAGCATTTCCATGTGTTCCATCGTCACGTTGCCTTTGGTCTGCATCTTGCTCAGAGCATCGGTAACACTGGCAAAGGCGGCATTCGAGCCGTTGCCATAGAAAGCCACCGCATCGCCCCAGCGCCGCACCGTATCGGTCGAGCGCTCGATTTCCATGCCGCGGGAAGTGAAGTTCTGGACAGCCTGCGCGGCGTAGTCAAGGCCATAGGCCGTTCCGGTAACGATTTCGGTGGTCTCAGCCAAGGCCGCGCTGGTAGCCGAAGCGGAATTGGTCACGGTGGTCATGACACGGGTGAACTGGTCCATCGTGTCAATTCGATCCATTGCCTTGTCGACCGAGCCGGTCACCATCTGGAAACCTTTTTCGAGCAGCTTGAAGGCCCCAAGGCCCGAGACGATCCCATTCAGCTTGTTGGCCCCCGACTGGAAACCGTCTGTATTCAATTCGGTGTCAAAGAGCAATGTGCCGTCATAGGCCAACAGTCGTCACCTGCCTTTTTTCTCCTCTTTCAGCAGCCGGCGCACTTCCTCATCGCGGCGGCGCGCCTTTTCCAGTGTTGCCTGCTCCAACTCCTGTGCCGTGCGGTGCAGCGGCTTCCTTTGCCGCTCCAGCGACCAGCGCTTTTGCTGCGTCCCCAGAAATTCCCGTTGGTGCTTATCCTTTACTTGAGAAATGTCTACCGTGCGGTAGTACATGATCCGGCCCATTTGGGTGGTATCCGGCAGACCGGACAACAAAGCGATAAACTCCCACCAATGAAGAAAACGGATCGTGGTCAGGCTGATGCCATACGCCGCATAAAACCCGGCATAGATCAGTTCGGAATCCTTGTCAAAGTCGTAGGCCCGCAGCGGCTCCGGCTGCACCTTATTCGGCTTTCCGCCCTCATTTGCCAGGTGTCCGCAACTGTAAAACCACAACAACTTGTGGACAGCCCACTCGATATCCTGCGGGATTTCCGGCCAAAGCTGGCAGAGGCCCAGATACAGCTTTTCGCTCTCGGACATTTCCGGGTGCTGCAGGATCTGGTCGAACCGGATCATGTTCCGATAATCCGGGCTGATCGGTATACCATTGATTTCTTCCGGCAGGCCGTTTTCCAGCAAGAGATTCATCCAGGGCGCCCTCCGGTGCGGCGGTTCGGCATGAACTGCCGCAATCGTGCACCTACAGCCTCGCCCTGCTTGGCAACTGCATCAAAGAGCAGGTCATAGATCTCCAGAATTTTGTCGAGGCTGGTTTTGGGACCCAACAACTTATTGGCGGTACCTTCACCAAAGACATCGTCGATCCAGTCGGTAAGCAGCTTGCAGTTGGCTTCGACCCAGTTTTGATACTCCTGCATCCATTCGACCGTTTTGCCGCCCCCGGAAGGCCCTTTTGCCTCAGGCAGCGGGGGAGCGCTTTGACTCTTCTCGACCATCTTCTGGCTGGCGGCAATATACCGGGCAACGTCGTCCGGAGCCGATACATCAAAATCCAATTCTGCACCGAGGACCAGCAGCATGTTTTACCTCTCCTTTTGTCAAATGAAAAGCAGCCCTCTTTGTGAAGGCTGCTGGTTTGCATTATTCCTGCGTTTCCGGCTCTGCCGGTTTTTTTGTATAGGTGTACTCCTTCGGGAGGCCCCGGGCCGTCAGGGTAGCCTTGAAGCCGGCATTCGCTCCGGCCGCACCGGACGGATCCTCGTCCACAACGATCGAAAGCAATCCCTTCTCGCCCTCGCCGGTGATCCGGTTGAAATAAACATACGGTTTGATGACCTCCTGCCCGGTGCCATACTTGATCTTGTGGCTGAGCAGGGCATCCTGGAAGGCATCGCCGCAATAGCGGTCGCCCGTCACGTTAAAAGCGCGGGTGGTGCCGGTCTTGGTGGTCTGCTTGCCGCTGCGGATATAGGTGTTTTCGGCCGTATTGGCCGTAAGCGAACCGGAGTGTTCGGTAATGCCCTCCTGGGCCACAAGATAGTCGTCCGGTTCCTCTTCGCTCCCAAACCCAACCGCGAGAACATAGTCGTCCGCAGTCACGACTCCATCAAAATCAGGATGCAGCGTAACCTCGGCCATCAGGTCAGACAGTTTCATGGTTCATTCTCCTTTTTGATAATAGACAAGCCTGCATTGGATCTGGTACCGCGCTTCGGTTGCGGTAGCGTTGTACAGATAGCCAGTGCTCATCGGCTCAAGTTTCAGTGCGGTACGCCCCGGACCAAGCCGGGGCAGCTCACGTCGGCGGGTCTGCCGGCGCATCCATTCGGCCAGGCGTTCATAGAAGCCGCTGTTGCCGATATTGGTCAGAAGATCCTCGCCGTACCAGTTGACACTGCCCAGCACAAAAACATACTGCTTCTGTGCCGCGCCCCGGCAATATTGCTTGATCACCTCATCTGCCGGGGTCGGGCTGATCATGTACTCCAGCGGCCTGGCAGGCAGGTGATCAACATGCAAACGCCTGCCTGCCAGCAGCGGACAGGCATCCAGATATTCCTGCAGGGCTTCGATAATCGTACCTTTGTTGCTCATTTATACCTCGCTCCCGCCTTCTGTGCTGCGCCCCGCAGGATGTAGCTTTTGTGGTCTATCTTCATCCGCTCGAACCAGTATGCGCCCCGGCGCGGGTCATAGCTGCGGGTCATGCCTGTGCTGTAATACTGCCGTGCGGCATACGGCGTGATCTGCTTGATCTTACCGCTGCCGATCACGGTGCCCAGGGTCGCGGATTTTATCAGCATGCCGGTGCGCAGCGGGGTATAGGGCTGCATCAGGCGCAAAGTCTCGCTGTCCACGAAGCTCTGTACCCGGCCGAACATCTGGGTGCGCTGCCGGCCAAAGCCGGCGTTCCAGACAAGCTGCGCCCTGACTATCCCCGCGCGGGTTTTGACCTGGGTCAGCGTCCCGCGCGGGGTGGTGATCGTAAGCAAGGCCATCCGTTATGCTCCCTCCAGTCTCCAGTGCCGCAGCGCCGGGCTGCCGCGCCGGTTGTCGCGGATCTTCAGCACCTTGACGCTGTCCGGGAACAGCTGCTTGATCTCCGCCGAACTCGCCATGGTGACGTCTGTCAGCTGCGGCACAAGCATATCACCGATCCCGATCTCGAGAGCGTCAGTGGTGTAGATGCGCACCACCGCGCCGTCTGCCGCCGTCTCGCCGCTGCTGCCGCTTTCGGCCCCGGTGTGCGCGTACCAGCTGGCCTCGGTGTACTGCGCGGGCATCCAGACGTCACGGCGGTTTGCCGCATCCCAGGTGCGGTGATAGATGGTGATGTCCGCATTGCGTATCCCGCTCATCTCAGCACACCCCCCTGTACATCAGGTTGACCGGTCTGCAGAGATAGTCGGCACAGATGCTGCGCAGCTCACGCCGGCGCTTGACGGCGGGATCCACCTGCTCCACGGCGTTGCTGCCGCGGTAGCTTACCCGGTACCCGTCCACCTCTTCGCCAGCCAGGATGCCGCCTTTGGTCTGCGCATCCTGATCATCCCATGCCTTGAGCTGCTCGGCCAGAGCACAGCAGCAAAGAGCCAGCGCCCGTTCCATTTCGGGCGGGGCGCTGGCCGCGCGGTCCTGGGTGGCCTGGTCGATCTGCAGGCTGGCCTTCGCGGCCCAGCGGTCAAACTCTTCGGCGGTCAGCTGGCCGCGGAAGGTGTCACGATAAAACGCATGGTCAGCATAGGCCATCCTTTACGCCTCCTTGCTCAGCTGCCGGACTGTTCCGTCTCGACCGACTGGGCCGGGGCGGCCGTCTCGATCCGCTTGATGTACAGCGTATGGCCCTTGGACACCTTGATGCCGTACACCTTGCGGCCCTGTACCGCGCTTGCCCCAATGTGGGTGCCGCTGCCGGAAAGATCCTGCAGGTGCACCGGCACCTGCCACTCCTGCACCCGGTGGCACCAGTTGGGATGCCCGCAGATAAACTCGGTGGTGACCTTTTTGCCCTCCACGCGGGTGAGGCTCTCAAAGTCCATGTTATTGGACTCGAACACCACAAACCCCGCGATCTTGCCCACCGCGCCGGCCTGCACCAGCTCCTGCGAGAGGTCACCCTGCTTGATGAACTTATCGTCCTGCAGCAGCACCTCAAGGTATTCCGGCGAGGCGATCATCCAGCGGCCGTCAGCCGGGACGCCGGCCCGGCCCAAGGTCCGTTTGGCAGCCAAGGCCTCCTTGTACGCGGTCTTGTCGGTGCAGGCAGTCTTGGTGGCTGAAATGTTGGCCCCCTCGGCCGCCTGGATCGCCCCCAGCGAGCGTTTGTCCATCGACAAGCTCATCGAGTACCCGGCGCTGTCGAGCCGTTCGGCCACAATACCATCCGGCACACTGGTCTCATCAAAGCCGTCGATCAGATCGTTGACCGCCTCGTCCACATTGATCGGCAGATCCATGTAGGTAGTCTTGCTGGTCCCAAGCGAGATACCGGCTACCTTGTCATAGCTCCTCACCTCGACCTCAGTATCCCGCACCGGGATCTTGACCATCCCAGCCTTGGGGTCGCCCTCATAGCGGGTGTTGAAGATCAGGTTGTCCTTGGTCACAAGGGTATGCCGCAGCTTGAGGTCCACCAGCTGGGAATACCGATCCTGCGCTTCATGTGCCATATCTTTTTACTCCTTTCACACTTCCAGGTTGAGGCTGGGGTTCATGGCCGCAAAGGCGGATTCAACCCCATCCACTTTTTTGTAGACCGACGCGCTGCCGGTGCCGGCCGCGTACAGCGGCGGCGGGGGCGTCGTGTCGAAAGCATAGGCGCTGCCGGCCATCAGGTCGGCGAACAACGCCTTGCCGTCCTCGTCCCGATTCTTGCTCTCGCGCAGCGCCTGCATGCGCTCATCGCCGGCCAGCGCGCGGATCACCGCGGCGTCCCGGCCCTTGTGCTTCGCGACAAGGCCGTCGAACCAGCTGTTGAACTTGTAGTCCTCCAGCTGGGCGGCGGCGTCCTGCTCAGCCTTGGCGGCGCGGGTCTTGTACTCTTCGACCTCCCGGCGCAGGGTCTCGATATCCTTGCCCTCTGCCCGCAGGCCCTCGATGGTCGTGCCGGCATCCGCCAACTGAGCCCTGGCCGCTTTCAGCTCGGTGTTCTTGGCGTCAAAGTCCACCTTGGCCACCATCCGCCGGCCCAGCTCCTCACTGATCTTCTTGTCGATCTCCTCGGTGTAGCTGTCTCCGAGGATCCCCTTCAGCCATTCCAGCATGTGTGCTCCTTTCGATTTTCGGGTTGGTATTCGGTGCTGCTGTCCTTTTTATCCGGCCAGTCCCGGTCTTGCAGCGCCCGTTTTGTCCGGCGGGCGGCGGTACAAAATAAAAATGCCCCCGCAAACAGCGCTTAAAGGCTGTTTGTGAGGCATATAAAAAAGAGCTGGCGAGGCTCTCTTTTATGGCTTCCGTTTGTTCAGCAGCTCTTCATAAAATTCGCCGGGTTCGTAACTGCCGTATTTTGCGATGATCCTTTCAATAGCTTCCTGTTTGGCGAGATCGCTAAAATATGTGCAAACTTCGCTGTCAGCTTGATCGGGATGTGCCTTGATCCAATGAAAGACCTCTGTTGCTTTTTTTGCTTTGAGGATTTCCTCACGACTTCGGTTCATTCTCTACCAGCTCCCTGATGAATTGATATAACGCATCGTCTTTCTGCTTCAGTAGTTCCGGTTCCATGAAATAGCATCTGAAGCCTTCGCTGAAATATTCACGCATACCGCCCAGAGATACTGTGTTGCCATCATAGATTCCATAATCTTCATAAAGCCTTCCCTGGTAAATACTAACCAGCTTGACATGCCGAATGAGATATACTGGCCCCCTGTCACCATTGTCGAAAATCTCTGTGTCTTCTATTATATCATCGACAGTGATGTTTTCAAAACCCTTGTTTCTGATTTCGAGAAATTTTTTGTTATGGTAGAGACCAAGCGCCCGCTCAATACCGTGACCGTACTCATGGATAACATTTCCCGGCTGCCGGTCTTGGGAGAGGACCAATTCCCGGTTCTTCAAGTCAAGATAGCAGTTGCCTGCCTGCTCATCATAGATCACCCTGTCAAACTGTGACTCCGCCAGCGCCCGCAGCCGGTCCGGCAGCATCGCCAGCTCCTGTTCAAGCTCCAGCCTCAGCTGTTCGGAAACGTTTTTGTACTGCAGCTGGTAGAGAATATCCGGGGCAGAGTTGGCATCGCTCAACTTTTGCCCCAGCTTCCTCACCGCCCAGGCGTCCCGGCCGGCGCGGCTGCGGCCATACTCGGCCACCATCGTGCGCCAGGGCTCCGGCGTCTGGCCAGTCGCCTGGCAAAAGCGCTCATACTCCCGCCGGATGTTCTGCAGCCGGATCTGCTGTTCCCGCAAAAGCTGAGGATCACCCTCGGCCGCCATGATGTCGTACTTTTTCTGGCTGATCATGCTTTCCAGCTGCCGCTTGCGTCCCTTGGCCTCATACAGGGTGAAATGCTGACCCTCATACCAGACCCCTTCCTCGTTTTCGTCCAGGTACCGCTGCCGCTGCTCCTCGGTATACGAGGGCGGGCTGATGCCCAGCAGGATCGGATACACCGTGTGCCGGCAGTTCCACCAGCCGAATTTGCGAGTGAGGCTGCCGTTGATCTGCTCGTACTCCCTGGCAGCGTACTGCCGCCCCTGATAGGGTGCATGGTCGGGCGCGGGGGCCTCGTGGGCGCTGATCTCCCAGCCGTCCGCCCCGATGGCCTCATAGTTCATGCGGTTGATCGTGTTGAACATTTCGCCCATGCGGTTGGTGATATAACTGCGCACCGCGTACTCAATGCGAAAGCTCCGGCCATCCTTGCCGGGTATCGTTCGGATCCCGCGCTGCACCAGTTCCTGGGTGGCCCGGCGCACCGCTGTCTGGAAGTCGTATGCGCCGCTGGCCGTCTGCATCCAGGCAAAATCCATGATTTTGCCATACGCCTCCTTGACCGTGTACAGTGTGCCGTCCGGGCCGGGTGCCCACAAATTTTCATAGTCAGCGGCCGCCGCGCGGCGTGAAACAATACTGTAAGCCTCCACCAGCTGCCGCAATTCGGCATTCTCCTCAAAGAGCACTGTCTCGTCCGCCAGTTCCTCAAACAACATGGTGATTGCCTGGTCCGAGATCTCGAGCTGCCGTGCAATGGTCCTCTTGATTTCTTTCTCGGCCAGGCCCAGCTGCTCAGCGCGATAGATCTGGTACTCAGCGGTCGAGGTGATCGCTCCGGCCTTGCGCACCCGCCGGCATATATCCCGCATCAACACTTCGTGGATCGGCTCGGCAATGGCTGCGGCCTTTTTGCGCAGCTCCTCCAACTCTTCGTCATTCCAGGTCATTTACCGCAGCCTCTCGATCTCGCTCAGCAGAGCCTCCTGCTCCGGCATATACTTTTCGCGGATCCTCGCACGGTCTTCCTCAGTCTCCCAGGGCAGGTCATACCGATGGGCCAGTGCGATCTCCGGCCGGAGGAAGCCCATCCGTACCATTTCGCAGTCTTCCTGCCACTGGCGATCAGGGTCGTACAGGACGCCATTGCCCCAGGTGACGGCGAGCTGCCCGGTCACGTCCCAGCGCTCCTTGCCGCACCAACCATACATCTGGCCCAGTGTATCGCACAGGGTCAGGTATTCCCGCACCGCATCAAACCAGATGCGCTGCAGGTCAATAAGCGAGAGATTGTAGTCTCCGGCCGTGCTGGCGATCTCGTAGGCAGTCTTTTCGACCTCCTGCACATCCGACAACAGCCCCCGCTTCATCCCGATCACGTTTTCAATGCTCTTGAGATAGCTCTGTTTTCGGGCCTCAAAGGCTTCATGCCGCAGCTCCGGGGAAAAAGCAGTCAAACCACCCGCGCCGACCTGGTACTCGTTGACCCCCACAAACACCTTGTCGGCAAGGGCATGCTTGTCCTTGCCGACGTCCTTGAGCATTTCGGCCGGAGCCACGATTCGGTGCTGGCCCAGCTCGTACTCGTCGTTGATCTGTGCTTCGTTGCGGTTCGCGTTGTGGATCAGCCCCATTGCCGGCTCGTAGATGCTTACCGCCTCGGCGCTGCCGTCCACGCAGTTGACCAGCGGGGTGCGCAGCGAAACCAGCCCCACGCCGCCCATCGGCACCGGATAGGTAAAACGCTCCGGCAGGGCGGCGTACTGTTCCACCTTGCTGAGGGGGCAGCGGGTGCCGATCAGGCCCTCCTGCCGGCTGCGGTAGAGCCGGTTTTCAATGGTCAGCAGCCCGGATCCGTCCAGGCTGCGCTTTTCCGTTAAGGTAAACCAATAGCTTCCCAGCTTGGTGACCTCTATCGTGCCGATGGCTGTGATCCTGCCGTCTGCCGCCCGGCCCAGCACAAACGCCTGGTCGCGGTGGATGATCTGGGGACGGAAGGCAATGCCGCCGTCCGGCCGCCGCTCCGGCACCGGCTTGAGCCAGGCTTCACCCGCGATAAGCATCCATTGCATCGCCGCACCGCGCACGCTGTCCAGCGCATCAAGGTTTGCAGCCATCCAGCGTCCCTTATCGGTGCTGTCCCGGTCAAGGACATGACTCGCGTACTCGGCAAACATCCCCTTTTCCAGCTTATGCACGATGGTATAAGGCAGCCGCTGGCAAGGGTCGGAATCCTTATCCGGCTTACGCCGGAAATACTCCTCGATCCAGCTCGCAATGGCCTGCCGCATTTCGTTGCTGGTAATGTCCCCGGTTCCAAAGGCAGTCAGGACATCCGTTTGTACGCCGAACAGCGACTTGATGAACTCCAGCATCTTCACGCGCCTTTCCTGATCCAGATCCGGTTGGTAGCGTACCGCACGGCATCAATGTGGTGGTTGTCCGCATCCACAAATGCCTGGATGGCCTCACCCTCCCGGTTGGTCTCATATTCGTATTCGCTGAACTCCCTGGCTGTGTCCGGGCAGCGTGCCGGGTCGATCACAATGCCGGCAAGCCCCTGCAGCCACTTCATCGACTGGTTCACGCTGCCCGGCCCCTTGGCCGCCTCAAAGCAGCGCAGACCCTGGTCACGATAGTCTGCACAGCTCTTCAGCTCGGCACTGTCCGCAATGATTTGCTCCCCTGCAGGGATGCGGGCCTTGACCAGCGCCGCCGTCTGGAAGTTGTTCAGCTTCTGCCTCGTCAGCTCGTCAAAAATGTAGAGGGTGCGCCGGGCGGCATCGTAATAGGTCCGGTTGAAGGCCCAGGGGTCCGGGTACCAACCCCAGTCCACCCCGCTGATGACCTCGCCGAAGGTCCTGATCCGCTTCTTGTCGATGGCCTCCAGCCGGATGTTGTCAAAGACCTGTGTGCCGTTGCCCACCGCCTCGCCCAGATACTCATGCCGGTACCGGGTTGGCTTGGTTTTAAGCAGATACTCGGCCTGCGCCAGAAACTGCGGCCCCAGCCATTCCTTCGGGGCCTGCCGGTAGTCGCTGTGATGCACCAGCTTGCCCGGCCTTTGCTCCCGCGCGTAGCGGTTGGCCCAGTTCCTGGCCGCGGCCGGCGGGTTGAAGGAGAGCAGGGTCAGGCCGTAGTCGCCGCCGCGCAGCACCGACTGCTGCACACTGCGCTTGGCTTCCTCACCGCCGCGCAGCTGGTCGGCCTCCTCAAACCACAAAATGCCGATATACCCGAACGGCGCCTTGACCGACTTGATCTTGCCCGGATCGTCCAGCCCCCGGAAGATGATCCGCTGCCCGGTGGGCAGGTAGGTATACTCCAGCGGGCTTTTGGTTGCCTTGAAATCTCCGCTCCGCCCCAGCCGGTCGATGGCCCACTGGATCTGCGCGAATACGCTGTCCCGCAGGGTGTTGGAATACTGCCGCACCACCAGCGCGTGGCAGTCCGGGTGCTGCATCAGCTGCAGCACCACCTCCACCGAGGCATAGCTGCTCTTGAGGCTGCCGCGCCCGCCCTTGACGACCAGCTCGTCGATCCTGCCGCTCCGCACCGCGCGGTGGACGTCGTAGAACGCCGGCCCGATGATGTCCCTTGTGTCGACCTTTGCCCTTGCCGCCGCCGCTTCAGATGCTGTCAACGATGATCACCCCGCCCTTACTGCCTGTCTCCGCCTGGCTCTCCCGGTACAGCCGGATCGCCGCAAGGTCCCCGCCGCGGGCCTTTTCCACCAGCGCGGCGTGGACGGCAGCGGCCTCTTCGGTCTCGTACTTTTCGATCAGGGCATCCAGCAGCTTCAGGTACGCCCGCCGGCTCAGCTTGGTATACTGCTCCCGCAGCTCGTGCAGGTCGGCGGCGATGTCAAACTTCCGCTCCCGCTTTGCCTGCTCAATGCCCTCCAGCAGGCTCTGGATGCTGTCCGATTTTGTTCTCATATCGCCGGCCCTCCCACGCCCCTGAAAACGGCCCTGTACGCGCCGCAAAAAATAAGAGGCCAGTTTCCCGGCCTGCTTGCTTAAAACAAAATTAAACGCGTTTCCCGCGCGATTAAACGGTATCCTGCTTTGCTCCTGGTTTTTCTGCGGGATTTTGCGGGGTATGCTTCGCCATCCGGGGCTGAAAACATGGTTTTCGACCCCGGCCTGTTACCCTCTGTCCGCCGCCCTCCTGCCGGGGGGCGAACCGGCCCCGGCGCTCTGTACGGTTTCCTGTTCAATGGTGAAGCTCAGCCGGATGGTGCGCGTCTCGCCATACAGCGGAATGCGTACCTCCGCCCGCCGGTCATGGCGGCTGATTTTTCGGATGCTGTCCGCCAGCTCGGCCAGCGGACCTTCTGTAAACAGCAGCTGCCCGTCTGGCGTTTTCACCGCCCTGCTGGCCGGCAGCGGGCCGCCCCCGGGGGCCATGTACAAAATCCGCGCTTCCTCTCCGGGCGGCAGCGGGGCCGGCGAGCCGCCCTGCATTCCCAGCCAGCGCAGCACCCCGCTCTGGCCGCTGACCCGGTAATATACCTCAACGGGGTCTTTACAGCGCACGAAGAGGTAACCGGGGAAAAGCACGTATACCCGCTCGCGCCAGCCGCCGCCCTTGTGCTGCACCCGCCGCTCCCGCGGGCAGAGCGCGGTCACACCCCTGCGGTTCAGCCGCTCGGCAAGCCTTTCCTCCTGTCCGGTCTTGACCTGCAAGACGTAGGTGTTCACTCTCCGCCCTCCCGCTGCTTTTCCAGCACCGATACAAGCTGCTTGTACAGCTCCGGGTGTTCCGCGCCCAGCGCGCTGAAGAAGGTCGCCTTCAGCGCGTCGACCGCCGCCGCCACATCGCCCTTGTTCTGGAGGTCGATCCGCTGCTTGTACGCCACCGCTTTTGTCATGCCGTTGATCTCACGCAGCAGCTTGTCCAGCGACACATCGTTCCACGCCTCTTCGGGCTTTGACACCACGGCCTGCAGCATGCGCTGGGCCGCCACCCGGTTGATGACCTCGGTGTATTCCAGTTCCGGCATCTTCTGGGCCTCGGCGGCCAGCGCCCTGAAATTTTCCTGCGCGACGTGGATGGCTTCCATTTCTTCGATCAGATTCCGGGCATAGTTGCCGATTGCCGTCCTGCTGATATCCACGCCCTGCTGCGCAAGGTATTCCCGGATATCCTCATACCGGTATTCGGCTACCGCCAATATCATTGCATCTACTGTGCTGCGCAGCTCGGCAGGAAGCTGGGAGATCTTGCTGCGGCTCCGGTTTTTCCTCCGCATCTTTCCGCCCCCCCTTACAGGTTTACCAGCGGATCGCTGATTGCTCCACGCTGCAGCTGTGTGCCTTTCGGGGTCAGCTTTGCCTCCAGTTCCTCCAGAGCGACATCTGAGACGCTGGCCGCCTTATGACCGTCCGTTGTGCGTACATCCAGATATCCGCTGTCCGACAGGTAGTTGACCGCGCTGCACATTGCGCCCCGGCTCATCCCGCCGCCCAGCGCCAGCTGCAGGTTGCGCAGCCGGGTATACTGGTAGTCCGTCCCCACAAGCGCCAGTGCGCGGATCAGGGTGCCGTTGTCCGCCGCAAGCTCGCCCGCCTGCAGCTTCTGTTTCAGATCGTGTTCAAGCATTTCGTCCGCCGCCTCCCATAATGTATCGGTACAGCTCATCCATCTTGCTTTCCAGCCGCATCATCTGGCGCAGAAAATCCTCGTTGCGCAGGCAGGTCTCCTTGATCTCCTTGATGTCCTCGCTCAAACCCTGGATCTCTGTGCGCATCTCGCTGCGCACCTCCTTCAGCTCTTTCCGCACCAGCTCAAGATCGCTTTTGTGGTCCTTGCGCGGCGTGTAGTTTTCCCGTACTTCCTTGATGTCGGTCGAATTCTCGTCGATCCTCTTGAAGATCGACCGGCTCACCAGCGCGCCTACCACACCGAGCAGCGCGGTCAGCAGCATCCCGAGCAGCCACCATGTCCCCGCGTCAAATGTCATTGCCCATCCCCCCGGAAAAAGAAAAGGTATGATTCCCTCGTTATGAGAAAATCATACCTTACTTACTGCCTGACGTTATACAGGTAAAATTTCTACCGGTTCAGCGGCTTTGATCCCATAGACTGGTCTGTCCGGGGCCGGGAGTGAGTCGCAGTTCCTTTAGCTTTTCCTTCGCGATTTCCCGGATGTATCGCTCTGTTAATCCCCATTTCCGGGCGAGGGCACGGCTGTTGTTTCCATCAAATTCCCGCCGGATCATCTCGTCCCGGACCGGCAGCACCAGTTGTTCAGCCTTGGGGATATACAAGCTGCTGGTGCCGCCGTAAACATCTACAAGGCGGATAAAGCTCTCCAGCCCGATCAGCTCGGCAAGCTCCCGTGCGTTTCCGGTCAGATCCTCCAGCCGGAGAAATTCCAGCAGCTTGTTTCTCATGGGGCAGCCTCCTGCTGATCCCGCCTTCCGGCGGCGCTGTGCAGATATTTTTCTTCCGCGCGCGTCGCCATGCTTTTCAGTGCCTCGATCAGGTCGCTGCCCTGCCGCCAGGTGAGAAGCCGGAACGGCTCCGCCGGAAAAGCGGTCATTTTGAACTGCTTTTCCACAAGGCCGCACATCCGATAGCGAAGCGCCGCTCCATCCGGGGCAGGGTCGAACCGCTCGATCTCGCTCATCAGGAACCATGCGTATTTCTGCTGCTTCGCGGTCATGCCGCCCGGCGTTTCCGTGTATTTGCGCTCCCGCTTGCGGGCCTTCGGCCGGGATGAAAGGGATGCCGCGCGGCGGATAAGCTCTTCCTCGATTGTCTCGCCTTCCTCTTTCGTCAGAACCGATACGCTCTCCTTGCCTGTCAAAGCCATCACCAATGCGTGGAGATCATCCTCATGGTCCCGCCCCACGATCCCCAGCCTTGCGCCGATGGCGTAGATCCGCTTCTTGGCGTCCTTGCTGATCAACGGAGTGTTCATGCCGGCTGCCCTCCTTTTCGCTCACATCTGGGGTTCGGGATCCGTTACGTCATAGCTGAAGCCGTCCGTGGTCTTGACCCATGCGTCGATTTTATCCAGAAACTCGGACGACTGCTTTTTGAGCGCGGCCTTGTCCAGCTTTTTCGTGACCTGGATAAACTCCGTGCGTCCCATCGCCTCCAGCATGGCGATGGTATCCGCGTCGCTGAGGTTGAGTTTCAGATTGCTGGAAAGCCGGTATCCGACCGTGCCGAAGGTCAGCGTCCGGCTCTTGCCGGTCAGCTCTGTCCGGTGCGCGTCCACAAAGTCCTTGATGTCAGCCTCCAGCCGCTTGACACGGTTGTTCAGCGGCAGGGCGTTGTTCTTACACTCCGCCTTTATGGCATCGATCCGCCGCGCCTGCTCGACGTCAAGTTCGGTCAGCGCGTGCTTGCATTCCCGGATGTCCCGCAGCGCGTCGTCCACCGCCTGCCAGCTTTTCAGCATCGGCTCTGTCACTACTCTCTTCCTTGCCATAAGTAACCATCCTTTCTATCGTTGTGTTTTGGTGGTTTGCACTCATATCCTCCCTACTGAGGTACGGGCCGCTGCGGCCCGCAGGCCATTGTAGGAGATGTCCTCATTGCGGATCGCGTTTTTTACGATGTTTTTGGCCGTCCTGATGCTGTGATGGCTCCGGCAGATCCCCGCGATAAGCTTCAGCTCCTCCCGCTTGTCCTCGTCTGAAAACATGGGGAACAGCAGCTTCACATCCTCCATGGTCAGCTTCGCGGTACTGTAATCGTGCTGCAGAACAATGCGGGTATATGCCTGGCTCGTGACCTTGCCCTTTTTCACCCGTTCATACAGTTCACTGTTGCCGATCAGCACCACGCCGTTGCCGGCGATACCGCTGATCTCATCCTCATCCGGCAGGATCCGCAGTTCGTCCAGCGGCGCGCGCTTGAGCAGCTGTGCTTCATCCACGATGATCACCTTGTTGGTTCCCCGCAGCCGTTCCCGGATACTCCGCCACATCTGCTTGCTGCTGCTGACCACCGGGATGTCCAGCGCTTCGCCCAGCAGCTCGCCTACACCGGAAAGCCCTGCCATGCTGGGATGCAGCCGGATGTAAATGGTGCTTTGCGGGTTGTTCCGGTAGTACTGCACCGCCGCCTTGGTTTTCCCCGCGCCGGCATCCCCGTGCAGTACCACCAGCGCCCGGTTGATCTGTGCAAAGCGGATATGCTGGTAGACATCCTCGCTGATCGAGGTCGGCCTGTAGGATTCATCCAGCTGGCAAGCGATCCGGGCCTTGGATGCCGCCGCCTCTTCCTCCTGCTGCAAAAACTCCCGCAGCCGCGTCTCAATATCGTCCACATTGCCAGGGTACTTGTGGTTGAAGTACTGGCTCATCAGCGTATTGGAACGGTCGATTTTCTTCGCCAGCTGGGCCTGTTTGGTTTCCGTCCGCTCCATGTACTCCTGCGCCCGCTCCATCAGGGCATCATCGTATGCCTTTTCCGGCTTAGTACTCGTCATACTCATCTTCATGTCCTCCATTCAGTGCGTTTTGGTTCATACGGAAAATATCTACCTCGCCGACGGCCACGGGCAGCGGCTCGTCCGGCGGCTGTACCAGTTCGACGGTTTTGGGTCTCTTGCGCGCCGTAGGCCCGGCAAGGTTTTCTTCAGCAAATTCGGTCAGCAGAGCCAGCGCATCCTCCGGGCTTGCATCCGGCAGGAAGGTCTGTGCCGTCTCCAGCACCATCCGCTTGAACCGTGCCTTGACCTGCTGCTGCCGCGCGATCTCTTCCTGTGTTTCCCCATAAATTGCGTCCATACCGTCCCGAGGGGCCTCCAGCAAAAACGCCTGCTGCTCATTGTAGACCCGCACTTTGGAGAGATCGTCCGGGTTATACCGTACATACACCTTTTCGTCAAAGTGCCTTGCGTGCAGCTCCTCGGAATTGAACCAGAGCTTCTTGCCCCGGATGTTCAGCATCACGCCGTTTCGCGTTACCGTCTTGGGCTTCGAGGTGCGCAGCATCATCAGGTTCAGCACATCCTCGTCCACCTTGCGCAGGTGGGTCAGATGCTCATTGTAAACGTCAATGCGTCGCTTGCCCTTGTCCTCCGGTACCGAGCCGTAATACGGCTGGTAGTTCAGATAGCCGCTGATCAGCAGATCCACCTTCTGCCGGAACTCCTCGTCTGTCGGGATTTTCCTCCGCTTCAGGTTCTTCTTCAGCGCCTCCGGCTTCTCGTCCGGCCCGCCGCCGGTGTAGGTCGGGAACAGCCTCATAATGGATTCCTTCACATCCAAAAAACTGCGTTCCACCAGCTTGGCCCGCGAGTTCTGCACAATGGCGTTTGTTATCTCCAGGCCCATGTAATCCACAATGGTTTTCGGCTTGAAAGGAAGGCTGCCGTCCGCCAGCACCTTTTTGGCCCGGTGGCCCCGGCCGCCGAAATCATAGGTCAGGTATTCGCGGCCGTTGTCGGTGTAAAGGTTGTTGTTCGGCATCCCGTGGGCAAGGCAGCCGTTCCGCAGCGCATAGATGGTGTACTGGCTCTTGTTTCCGTCAAAGAAGATATGCCAGCCCACAAAGATCCCGCTGCGCACATCCACCCAGGCCGTAAGGCTGGGCCGGTGCGTCCTGCCGTCCGGCCCCATGGTCATGACATCGCAGGTGTAAGTATCGCCGACCCACCAGTCGTTGCTGTCGATGCTCTCATAGTCGCGCCGGGTGTACACGCTTACCTTGTTGTAGTAGGCGCGCAGGCCCTCCCGCTTGAGTACCCGCACCGCCACCGGAATGCTCATGGCCGCGCGGTAGAAGGTACTGTAGGAGGGGAAAGGCAGCGCGTCCGGCGCGTGCTTTTTGGCCCAGCGCTCGGTGTACTCGATGCACTGCGTGATCGGATACGCCCGGCCGTCCCTGCAGTCCTCAAGATAGTAATAGTTGAAGATCTCCCGCACATCCCCGCGCAGCTCACTCCGGCCCTTGAGGGCCTTGCCCCGCTGCTCGATCACATGGTCGAGGTCGTCTTCGTCCAGCGCCCGCTTTTTGCGGTACAGGGTCGATACGCTCAAGGGCAGCTCCGGGTGCTCCACCTGCATGTGCTGCACGAATTTCGCGTCCAGCTCGCCCAGCGGCCGGCCCGGCCGACTTCGGTAGTCTTCCCAGCGGGCAATGAGGTCACGCCAGAAACGGATCTCCTCGCGCTCGGCCTCGGTGTAGCTGTCCAGCGGTTTGCGGGAGGGCCGCTGTGCGGCGGGCTTGTCCGGTTTCGTTTCCGCTGATGTGCCCAACCCGGTTTCGTCTGGTTCCGATTTGGCCGCCGCGGCCTTTTCGGCCACCCGAAGCCCGCGCTGCTCGTAATACCGGACCTGTGCCTCGTGCGGCAGCGCCGACAAGGGGATGGCGTATTCGGGGCGGTTTTGGGCGTTTAGCGACTGATGGGCACACAACTGCCCTTTACTTGCATGATATCTTACCGTGCGAATCGGGCAGTTCAATAAAACTGCCACCTCACTCGGCTTGAGCATAACTTCCATCTTCTCACCTGCCTTGACCTGCCATCTTCAGGCGCGGGGCGGTCAGCCCCCACACGACAGCCCCGACCGGGGCTGTTTCGGCTTTTAACTGGATTTTTTAGTCTTTTTGTGGTAGCCTTTTATCAGGAAGGATGTGATCTGCCTTGAAAATGACCGTAAACGAGATACGAGTACGCTTGTTTGGCCTGATCGACCCTGTGATAAACACACCCGAATTTCATGAGAAACACCACTTGGTTTCCAACTGCTCAATGGAAGAGGCCTTGGAAATAAGTGCCCAAAATTTCAACCTCACAATGGCATACATCAACGCCATCGCTACACATTTGGATGTGAAGGACTTTGCTGCTACCGCAAACCGTTCCGTCCCTTCGGAAGTGATTTACACTGCATACTTTATTTACTGGCACGTAACCCAAACGCTTGTCAGGATGGATCAACGCAAAATTATCGCTGTACCAGATTCCAACGGCGACTTTCTGATGTACATGTTCCAGTCGTTTTTAGGAGACTTTATTGGCGAATCAGGGTAATAGCCTTGCCATCGTCAATGTAAAGCCCGCTTGGGATGCCGTTTTTGAGGGTGAACCTCCTCAAAGTTTCGATGGCCGAATTCCACTGGTCGTTTTCACGGTTGCTCTTTGTGCCCGAATGGTGTGAATGTTCCTTAATCTCTTCGCCCTGCACATCGGCCGCTGTAACCTTTTGCCATTTCATCATTTTCCCCTTTCCGCCCTGCGTGATGCAGGGCTTTTTGTTTGACCTGCCATCTTCAGGCGCGGGGCGGTCGGCCCCCGTGCGACAGCCCCAATGGGCTGTTTCGGCTTGTTGCTGTTCCCTTTCTGCTTCCTCAGCCAGAAGCTGCTCCAGCTTTTCCAGCTCCCTGTCGGCGTCCGCATCATCCATCCGTGAGAGCTTTTCGGCCAGCTTGTCCGCCAACATGTCCCACGCATCCGCCGGTTCGTATTTCGTTTTGCTCATTCTGGTACCTCCCTTTGATTTCTGCCTGTTATGCCAGCTTCGACCTGTTAAACATGTACCCACTCGGGCAGCGGCGGCAGCCGCGTCCAGCAGGCCACCTCGATCTCCTCCGCCTCCGGGTAGTCCTCCAGCATCCAGCCCTCGTCCGGCGAGTAGACCGCCAGCGAGACCGCGTTCACCAGCTGGATGCTGTCGGTCACCCAGCCGTTCACGACCGCAAGCACCTCTTCGCAGGGGTCATCCGGCACAGCATCCGTGCAGCGGATCCATGCGTTGGTGGGCTGCTGCACAAGCGTTTCCCGCGCCTGCCGGATCACTGCGCACCCATGTGCTGAACAGCTGTGCTCATAGCCGTAGCCGAGGCAAACCAGGCTGCCGGTCTCGACCTGCAGCCGCTGCAGCGCCCGGATCAATTCCGTTCGTTCCATTCCATGTAACCCTCCTGTAAAGCCCGTTTAATTGCCCTTTGTTCGGCATCCTTGCCAACGTAGTAACGCGCCTCGTCCGTGAGGTCGATCCGCCACTCTGCGGTCCAGACCGGCCAGCCGATAGCGTCCATCAAAGTGGTGTAATGCGGGCCGAGTTCCTGCTGGATCTGTTCAATAATCATGCCCGCGCCCTCTTTCCGGCCTGCCATCCTCAGTGCCGGGCGGCCATTCCCGGCAGACGGCCATCGCTGGCCGTTTCGGCATCATAAGTATCCGGGCTACCTGCCTTTCCAATGGTCGTCGATTACGTTGATGACGCATAGGGTCAGCTTTGCGAGCACCTCAATCGTACACAGAATGAAGTAGGGAGGGGGCATTGAGAGCTGCACGCCAACCCATATCAAAAGCACCGCAGTGATCATGGTTTTACCTCCAGATTTCTATTTGCCCTGCCATCATCAGGCCGGGTAGGTCGGCTCCCGGCGACAGCCCCAATGGGCTGTTTCGGCTCAGGTTCTCATCAATACCTCAAGATGCTCAACGCCGCCATAGCAGCCGCCATTGTAGCTGGTCTTTTCGATGTGGTCCGCGCTCGGCTCAAACTCAACGTTGAAGTTGTAGACCCGTTCGCCGGCATACGGCCCTTCTTTCGCATGGCCGACCATTTCGATGTTGCGGACGATTCCGGCATAGCCATAGAACCAGATTTCGTCTCCATCCTGCAGCTCGCTGTATCGTTTCGTCTTTGCCATGATTTCGCTCCTTTCTCTCAAACCGTGTCGGCCAGCAGGTTGAAGCCGCTCTCGTACTGCCAGCGCAGGGCGTTGGTAAGGGTCTCGATGGTCATTTCCTCCTCGATGGGGCCGAGGTTGGTGTACCAGCCGTTCACGAAGATGGCGTTGGGATCAGCGGCCAGCACGGCCTTGACCTCGGCCAGATCGTCCGGATCGAAATCGAAGCGGTCGAGATCATCGGTGAAGTCGGGCCAGTAGCAGGCGGCCTTCCAGCCGCGGCCCTCCTTGTACACCACGATCCAAGCGATGCCCTCGCGGGCTTCTTCCAATATATCCCTTGCGGTAGTTCTCAGGCTCGACATTGTTTCAAAACCTCCCGTTTCTGTAAGAATCTGACGGTTTGCGTTCCATCTTGATTGCCTCAGATGCTATGTCCCACATCCGGCACTTGCGCCGGGCCTTGTCTTCCATCCGGCGCTGGCGCCGCGCATCGCCCTCAGCAAGGCGGTAAAGATCCCGGCACATCTGAAAGCAGGCGGCCCACATCATCAGCATCGCCGAAAAGCTGACGGTCCTCTCCACAAAGCCGCCGTAAAACATCATGGCGGCAAGGACACAGAGGACGCAGCCCATCTTGCAGGCCTGCCGTC
>JAMPEH010000219.1 GCA_023665245.1 Muribaculaceae bacterium | reverse complement strand
GACACCCCCAGCCCGTTCTGGTAGCCCACCGCCAGGGTGGCCACCCGTGTAGGCCGTTTCAGGCGCGTGGGGTGCTCATAGCCCACCGTGTGCCCCTTGGGGAGCCAGCGGATCTCCTCGATGCTGGCCTCACAGTAGCCCACCTTCTGGAGCCCATCGTCCCTCGTGCGCTTGCACCGGCCCAGCAGGGCCGAGCCTACCCGCACCGCGTCCAGGTGGGAGAAGTCATATTGGATAGTGGAAAAACTGCCCGCGGCGTGGACGATCCCCGTCTCGAAGCCGGCGCGCTGGACTTGCTTCACCGCCTCGCCAAAGGCCTCCAACCGGGCAGCCACCGTCTTTTTCGACACGCCCACGGACTGGAGCTGGGTGTACACCCCGGAGATGGCCACGCTCTGCAGATTCTGAAATACGGCCAATATCTTATCCGTCTCCTCCAAGGTGAAGCCGCCGTAGCCCATGCCGCTGTCCAGCTGGACGTGGGCCTCGGGGATGGTGGAGCGGCTCTCGGCCAGGGCGTTGAGGGCCATGCCCGCCTCCGCCGAGCCAATAGAGCACACCACATTCAGGTCCATCAGCGCCTCCAGCTCTTCCCGGTTCACCGTAGAGCGGAGCATGAGCAGCTCCTCCTCCACGAGCCCCGCCTTGCGGAGGGCCTTCGCCTCCTCGGGCTCAGAGATGGCAAAGCGGGTGACCCCATGGTCCCGGAGCAGCAGGGCCAGCTTCTCCAGCCCCGCGCCGTAGCCGTCCCCCATGAGCACCGCGTACATCGCCGCGCCGTCCGAGTGACGGCGCATAGCCTCCAGATTCTTCACCACCGCCCGGCCGTCGATCACCATCCGCTTCATGACCATTCCTCCCGTTTGTCTCTTTGGGGGTATTATAGCACGGTTCACCTGCACTGGCAAGCTGTCACGCTCGGGTTTGGCCTGCTTGTCGCCGGTCCTTTCGCCGCCCTTCGCAATAAAAAAGGAGAGCCCCCGAAGGGGCTCTCCAAATGCTAGGGTTTGTTCTGATCTTCTATGCCTTGCGGCTCAGATTACCAGAGGTAACGGACCACGTACACGTAGTCAGCGTAGTTGGTGTCGCTCACGCGCTCGATCACGGAAGCCTGCACGCTGAGGTAGGTGGCGCCGTTGGGATTCAGGTTGCCATTCTCATCGGTCTCAGTGGGATCGACGCTGATCTGATCCTCGTTGAAGAAGTTGCTGTCGGGATCGAAGGAACCAGAGGCGGAGAGGACCCAGTTGTCCTTCTCGGGCTCACGCACGCCGATCTGGTTGTCAGCGCTGTCCGTGTCGTCGGCCCAGCCCATGTCCACATAGATGAACTTGGTGGCGCTATCATAGTCGTAGGACTTGTCGCCCAGCTCGATGATGCCAGCACCCATGGAGGTGACGTTCTTGAGCTCAGCGGCGTAACCGTCCTTGTCGCCCAGAGCGCTGACGGTGCGGTTCTCGTCAATGGTCTTGACGGCCCAGAACTTGTAGAGGTACTGGTTGTTGGCGCCGCTGGCGTTCAGGTTGGTCTTGTCGTTGTTGATGCCGTTCTTCAGGGAGTAGGTCACGCGCATGGTGTTGGTGGAACCGTCGGTGTCCACGATGTTCACCAGGTACACGTCATCCTCAGCCAGCTCGGGATCAACGGTCCAGCTGTTGTTGGTGATGAAGATGAAGCCCTCGGGAGCGTCGTCCTTGAAGGCGTCGGTCTCCAGGTAGACGAACTTAGCCACGGTGTTGACCTTGGTGGGATTGTTGCGGTCGGTGTTGGCGGCAATGGCGGTCACCTTGGTGGCGTCCATCTCGTGGATGTTGCTGTAGCCCTTCGCCACGGAGTAGGTGACGGAGTTGTCGGTGTCGTCGACCTTGGCCAGGATGAAGGTGGTCTCATTGTTGGCGGTGAAGCCAGCCGCGAACTTGCTGGTCTTGGTGACCTCGAGGTTGCTGCCGGTGACCACGTTCTCCCAGTCACGGCCACTGTTCAGGCTGGCGTTCAGCTCGGTGAGCTCATAGCCGGCGGTGGTGGCACGGTAGTTGAAGAACTTGTTGAGAACGTCGGCGTTCTTGGTGCCGGCCAGGATGGAGTCAGCCTCCTTGGAGGTGATCTGCTTGGCAGCGGTGGTCTCGTTGGCGCTGAGCTTGTCAACAACAGTCTTGAGCTCGCCGTCCTTGTAGACCTTGGAGACGTTCACGATCTCGGTGGAGCCGTCCACGAACAGCAGGTTGGCGGCCAGGGAGCCGTTGGTGCCCATGGAGCCGTCCACGATCTCGGTCTCAATGACCATGCAGACCTTGCTGGTGTCCATGCTCTCGGTGACCTGCTCGGCAACGATGATGCTGCCGTTCTTGTCCAGCCAGAAGTTGAACTCGTCGGTCAGAGCGTAGCTCCAGTCCTTCAGGTCAGCATCCGTCACGGGGACGTCCACATAGCTGGCGGTCAGGCCAGAAGCGCGGTAGCTCTTGCCGTTGATGGTCAGAGCGCCGGCGTTGCTGTAGGTAGTGACCTTGCCGGAGATCTGCTCAGCCTTCTCGATGGTGTAGGCCAGGGAGGAGCTGCCGGTGAGCTTGGTGGAGTAGTAGAGGACCACGTCGCCGTCCTCGAGGCCCTGCCAGCCGGTGACCTTGTCGGCGTCAACAAAGCTGTTGATCACGCCGGGGACACGGACCTGGAGGGTGCCGTCGGACAGGGTCTTGGTGGTGACCTCGCCCTCGACCTTGTCGGCGGTGTACTCATAAGCCTTGACCATGTTGATCACGCCGTCGTCAGCCAGATAGAACTCCACGACGGTGCCGCGCTTCAGAGCGGCGGTCTTGACAGCGTCCTCGGTGGCGGTGGCGCCATTGAGGTAGAACGCGGTGGTCTTAACGTCGGAAGCGTTCTTGGCCCAGTCAGCGGCCACGTAGTTGGCGGAGTTGCGGTTGGTGGCGTCCTCGACCTTGATGCCGCTGGTGAAGGTCTTAACGGGGGTCAGGTCGGCCTTGGCAGCGTTGGTGGAGATGACGGTCTTGAACTTACCAACATTGGAGATCTCACCGTTTTCGGAATCCCACTTGCAGCCCTCAGCGGTGACGTACACGTTCACCTGGTCGCCAGCCATGTCGGCGGTGGCCTTCACCTTGCCGTCCAGAGCGGCGGTGAAGCCGGCGGGCTCAACAATGATGTTGTCGAACACGGCGTAGCCCTTGTCGTCCACGCTCTGCACGGTGGCAGTGAGCTTGAGCATGTTGAACACGTCATAGCCCAGGGTGGAGGACTTGCTGTAGCTGACAATGTACTTCTCGCCATTGTCGCGGCGGCTCTCGGAGACGACCGTGTTGGCGTTGAGAGCGTTCAGGACGATCTCAGCGGCGTTCTCACGGGTCAGGGGAACCAGAGCGCTCATGGCCTTGTCCACATTGTCCATCAGGCCTTCCTTCTTGGCGTCAGTCATGACGTTGCCGGACCAAGCGGAGCCAACGTTCTGGTAGCCGCGGTCCTCAGCGTCCCAACCCAGGACGGTCAGCATCATCTTGCAGGCCTCAGCAGTGGTAACATTGGACTCGGGGTTGTAGTTACCATAGTTGTCGCCAGAGATGTAGCCGCTGGCCTTCAGGAAGTTGATGTAGGACTCAGCCCAGGTGCCCTTCACGTCGTTCAGGCCGACGTCAGCGCCCAGGAAGGCGTCCGCATCATCGGAACCGGTGGCAGCAAAGTAGACCATCTTGGCCCAGCTGGCACGGTCGATGTTGCCGGTGGGGGCAAAAGAGCCGTCCGGCATACCGTTGATGATGCCCAGATCGACCATCAGGGAGACAGCGTCCTTGTGAGCGACGGTGTTCCAGTCGGTCAGATCAGAGGCACTCTTCTTGGTCTCGTCAGCGGAGACGACCGTGAACATGCCGAGCAGCATGACCAGGGCCAGACCCAGAGACAGGACCTTCTTCAGGTTTTTCATGGGAAGATTCCTCCTTCAAAATTTTGACTTGGGGACAAAGTCCCCTTGCCTTACGTTGCCCATGATAAATCATTCTTCAAAAATCGTCAAGCGTTTTTTGTGAAGTGTAATATAACTGAAATATTCCTGGTGAATTTTCCTTGACCCAGGGCTCCTACCTATATATAATGTACCCCAGATACCCCAGAAAGGAGGTCCTGCGCCATGGAATATACCGCCCAGCGCTACGATCTGGCCGTCATCGGCGCGGGACACGCCGGCATTGAGGCCGCCCTGGCCGGGGCCCGGATGGGCCTTAATACCGTGTGCTTCACCATCAACCTCGACAGCGTGGGCAATATGCCCTGCAATCCCGCCATCGGCGGCACGGGCAAGGGCCAGCTGGTGGCCGAGCTGGACGCCCTGGGGGGAGAAATGGGCCGGGCGGCGGACGCCACGTGCATCCAATACCGCCTCCTGGGCCGGGGCAAGGGCCCCGCCGTCTGGTCCCTCCGGGCCCAGGCGGACCGGCAGAGATATAAGGCATATATGAAGTCCGTTTTGGAAAAACAGGAGAATTTGACGCTGAAACAGGCGGAGATCGTCGAAATTCGGCGAAATGAGGCGGGCGTTTGCGCCGTGGTCACGGATACGGGGGCGGTGCACCCCGTGGGCGCCTGCGTGGTGGCTACGG
>JAMPEH010000218.1 GCA_023665245.1 Muribaculaceae bacterium | reverse complement strand
GATTCCAGCGCCATCCATCCCGCCGCCGACGTGGCCAACACCACGAAGGACACGCCGGGCTACAAGGTGGTGGAGACCACCGGAGACCTGACCCGGGTGAAGTTCCTGGCCACCGGCCGGGATCACGTGGCGGTGCTGCGCTATGACGGCACCTTCTGGGCCTGGGGCGACAACACCTACTACCAGCTGGGCGACATGATCAACACCACGACGAATAACTTTGCTCCTGTGATGAGCGGTTACCGCAACACGGGCTACTTCCGGGCGGTGGACGCCACGGTGGAGGACCAGCGGGACGGCACCACGGAGAGCATCAACGATATTGTCAACGGCACCACCATCACGCCGATCGGCAGCGCGGTGGGCGGTCCTGCCGACGTGCCCGCCTCTATGAAGGGCACGCTGGGCACCATTGAGAACAATGTGTCTCACGACACCCTGAGCGGCTGGCATTACCGTATCAACGAGAACGAGCAGATCCGCCTGAACGCCGAGCACTATGTCTCCGTCAGCGGTACCCGGGACACCGTGATGACCCTGATGAAGACCACGGTGACCGACGGCAAGGAGGAGCCCAAGGCTCTGAGCTATGTGACGGTCCAGGTCATGGACACCAACATCGCCGTGATCCACCAGGATACCGACGGCACGTGGACCATCCGGGGCGCCGGTAAGGCGGCCTATGGCACCACGGCGGTGATCTTCAAGGCCTATGAGGCCCAGCGCGATCCGTTGAACATCATGTTCGTGACCGACGAGAACGGCAACTACGACTATCAGTGCGTGGCCGAGAGCGTGCTGCAGGTGGAGGTGTATCCCGCCTCCGGCATCGCCACGCCCATGGTGGTCAGCGGCATCGATCACACCCTGGCCCTGAAGGCGGACGGCACGGTGTGGGCCTGGGGCTCCAACATCTACGGCCAGCTGGGTATCGCCGCCGGGGTCAACAAGAGCAACCGGGACGCCCTCACCTCCTGCGGCGTGTGGTACTACACCAAGTATTGGACCACCGCCTGGGACAGCCAGGGCTATGACGTGCTGCACTCCTACTCCGCGCCTCAGAAGGTGCTGGGCGTGGGCTCGGGCAACGCGGGCAACGGCGGCAGCGGCACGCTGAGCAACATCGTCTACATCGCCGCGGGCGACTACACCAGCTATGCGGTGGACGCCGACGGCCAGGTGTACGCCTGGGGTATCAACACCCACGGCGAGATGGGCAACGGCCTGTGGAACAACTATTACCAGTTTGTCTACGGCGTGCATCACCATATCTGCTACACCTACTACGGCTGCCACCACTGTAACTGCCACTCGGTTTGGGATGTGGCCACCCGGGACAATAACGCCTACTCGCCGGTCAAGGTGACGACGGTGGGCGGCAGCGGCCTGCTGGACAACGCGGTGCAGGTGGCGGCCGGCCGGGATTACGCCATGGCCCTGCGCAATGACGGCACTGTGGTCTACTGGGGCAACAGCGGCGAGTATCACGATGCCGAGTACATGGATATGGAGTTCACCAGCAACTACGGCTTCTACGTGGAAGGGATCAACAACTGCGGCTTTGCCTGGTGGGCCCGCAGCAGCGGTGTGCCCGATCGGCTCCGCCGCTTCACGCCCAAGATGCGGGCGGGCGACGGCGTGCCCGGCTACGAGACCAGCCATGGCGTTTCCAACTGTGGCGGCGTGGGCAGCTTTACCTACTATCAGCAGCAGGGCATCTTCAAGACCGCCGCTGTGACCGTGCTTGGCCCCGGCGGTACCGACTACCTGGGCGACAACACCCTGACCGACAACTACACCACCAGTGACTTCTCCACCGTGGCCAATACGGGCCTGACGGCGGCCAACAACACTGCCCGGGTGACCAAGCTGGCCGCCGGACAGGAGTTTGCTGTGGCACTGATGTCGGACGGCTCGGTGTACACGTGGGGCAGCCAGTATGACGATCCCTCCACCGTGCCCAGCATCGACCCCAACGGGGAGAGGTTCAACCCGGCTCTGGGCGACGAGACCACCGCCAGCCGGATCTATCCCGTGAAGGTGCACTCGGGCGAGCAGCTCAACGGCACCAACTATCTCATGGACATCGTGGACATCGCCGCGGGCGACGGCCACGTGCTGGCCCTGGATTCCACCGGCCAGGTCTTTGCCTGGGGCGACAATCGCAACGGCCAGTTGGGCACCAACGGCCGCATCGGCGACACCTCCAATCTGCCGGTGAAGGTGGCTAACACGGGCACCCGCACCGACATCAACGGCACGGCGCAGACCATCGCCGCCACCCGTATCTACGCCGGCGGCAACAGCTCGGCGGCCATGGATGTGGATGGGCACCTGTACGTCTGGGGCGACAACGCCCGGATGCAGCTGGGCCTGCCCACGGTGGGGGCTGCTATTGGCACGCCCACCAAGGCTTTGGCGGGCGAGAGCGAGGACTCCGGCCTGGGCGATGTGCCCAGCATGGCGGAGTTCACGGGGGCTATCGGCGTGACCATCAGCCGCAACCAGTCCACCATCTACCGTCAGGACGGCGCCATGTACGCCATGGGCACGGTGGGCATTACGGGCGATACGACGCAGCGCCGCTTTGGCAATGACCCGATCCACCTGTACTATGTGGACAGTCGTGTGGGCATCAACCCGCGCAACAGTACCTACTACACCAGCGCCATCCGGTACCACACCACTACCAATTACCTGGGCGATTACAAGACCACCTCGGAGCAGTATCCTGTGCTGATGGGCGCCCGGGATGACGACACCATTTACATCAGAGCGTATACCTACGTCACCGACTTCCTGGGTATGACCGAGGAGGGGACGCAGGTGGCGGAGCCTACCATTTTGGATGGCGCGCTGACCGAGCGGGCGCTGGCCCACAACATGGAGGCCAAGACCTCCGGGCTGAACGCCAACGCTATCGTTATCACCGAGGGCGACGCCATCCGGCTGCCGCTGATGAGCTATGCCGAGCTGGAGCCCGCGGTGGAGGCTGTGCCTGAGGTGCCCGAGGTGCCTGCCGTGCCCGACGTGGTGGACGAGGAGACCGGCGAGATCCTGGTGCCCGGCACGCCCGCTATCCCCGGCACGCCTGCCGTGGAGGGCAAGGACGCCGTCATGGGCTATGTGGAGACCATGCAGCGCTACCTGAATGTGGGTACTAACCTGTATGAGACCAGCGGCACCGAGGGCGAGAGCGACGTGCTGTTCCACTTCAACTCCTATACGTATACCGATCCTGTGGACGGGAAGTCCCTGGAGGCCAACATCGATCTGAAGCTGAGCGACTTTGACGTGATCTCCTCCAACAAGGCGGTGGTCACGGTGCATCTGAACGCCGGTGACGACGCCACCAACGAGGATGACTACTTCGAGCTGCGCACCATGCCCAATGCCTTTGGCGACGTGACGGTGCTGATCCGGCACAAGGCCACGGGCGTGGCCCGGTTGCTGAACCTGCGGGTGCGGCCGAGAGTGGATCTGACCGAGTCCACCAACGTGAAGGTCACCGCCCCGAAGGTGGTCTACGGCGAGAACTTCGCCTTGGCCCTGAAGGCGGACGGCACGGTGTGGGCCTGGGGCGACAATACCTATGGCCAGCTGGGCGACGGCACCTCGGGCGCGGGCGCTTATGAGTACTCGCCCATCCAGGTGCGCAACGTCATGGGCGACGGCTATCTGACCGACATCGTGGACATCGAGGCGGGCGCGTACCACAGCTTCGCCTTGGCTTACGATGGCACGGTGTATGGCTGGGGTCTGAACAACTACGGCCAGGTGGGCAACGGCACCACCAACGACGCCATCATCTATCCCGTGGTGACCCTGACGGAGCTGAAGAATGACGAGACCGGCCTGAAGGTGTCCCAGATCTCGGGCGGCCTTGACCACTCCATGGCGGTCACCAGCGACGGCCGGGTGTGGGCCTGGGGCGGCAACGCATACTCCCAGGTGGATTCCCGCTCCCGCAGCGGCAATATGTACACCTCGCCCGTTCAGGTGGAGCGTAACGGCCTTGTGAACGCGGCCGAGGATGTGAACAGCATCAATACCAGGGATGAGAACCGCGCGCTGTACAGCGAGGGGTATCTGATCCATGCCGCCAAGGTCTATGCGGGCCGGTATTACTCGGTGGCCCTGATGAACAGCGGCGCTGTGTATACCTGGGGCTCCATGATAATGGACGGCGCGGCCAACTATAACATTGGCGACACCAACGACCGGGCCAATACCAACGTGGAGAAGATCGGCGGCCACACCAACACCACCACCAGCACCACTGGCACGGAATATGGCCAGCAGCGGGTGCCCATGGCAGTGCGTGAGGGCTCCGAGGTGAATAATAAGTGGGGCTACTACCTGCGGGACGTGATGGATCTGGATGTGACCATGGCGGCCACCGACGGGCATATACTGATGCTGTCGGCCCAGGATGTGAGCTCGGTGGAGGCCACGACGGCCAGCCCCTCTGTGATGGCGGACGACGCTGCCACCGAGTATGCCAGTGATAAGAGCGCTACGGTGTTTGGCATCGGCAGCGGCGCCAGCGGCCAGCTGGGCATTGACCGCAGCGGCAAGGCGGTGCAGCCCGTGGTGGTCCACGGCCTGACCG
>JAMPEH010000217.1 GCA_023665245.1 Muribaculaceae bacterium | reverse complement strand
TCGATTGACCGGATGGCGGAGGAGATCATGAAGGGGCTGACGGAATATGCGGGCCTTGCCACGGAGGATGTGAAAAAGGCGGTGAAGAAAGCCGGGACTGCGGTGCGCAAGGACATTGAAGCCAATGCGCCGAAAGACACCGGGAAGTATGCAAAGTCGTGGACGGTGAAGACCACGAAGGAAACGGCGAATTCACTGGAAGTGACGGTGCATTCCAAGAACCGCTACCAACTGGCGCACCTTCTGGAACACGGCCACGCCAAGCGGGGCGGCGGCCGTGTTTCCGCAAAGCCGCATATCGCGGCGGCGGAGCAGGCCGGCATAGAGCAGCTTGAAAAGGAAATACAGAAAGCATTGGAGGGATAGACTGTGAAAACACTGGTTGCACTTCTGGAAGAAACCGGAATCCCCTTCGCCTATGACCATTTCGCGGAGGGCGAGTCGCCGGAGCCGCCGTTTGCCTGTTACCTCCTGCCGCAGAGCGACAACTTCGCCGCTGACGGCATGGTGTACTTCAAGGCGAGCGGCGTGAAGATAGAGCTGTACACCGACACGAAAGACCCGTCGGTGGAAAAGAAACTGGAGGACGCGCTGGATAGGCGGCGTATCTTCTACAACAAGTCGGAGGTCTGGATCGGCAGCGAGAAGCTGTACGAGGTCCTCTACCAGTTTGACATGGAGGTGGTTTACGATGCCGAAGAAGAATAAAGTGAAATTCAACATCTGCAACGTGCATTACGCGCTGCTGGAGCTGGGGGCGGACGGGGCGGTGTCCTTTGGCACGCCCGTTGCGATGCCCGGCGCCGTTTCCCTTTCCCTGGACCCCAACGGCGAGCCGAGCAATTTCTATGCGGACGGGTACGCCTATTACACGGTCAGCAACAACATGGGTTACGAGGGCGACCTGGAGCTTGCCATGGTGCCGGAGAGCTTCCGCACGGATGTGCTGAAGGAGGCGCTGGATGAGAACAAGGTGCTTTTGGAGAACGCCAACGCGGAGACGGAGAACTTCGCCCTGCTGTTCGAGTTTGACGGCGATGTGCGGAAAATCCGCCATGTGCTGTACAACTGCTCGGCGGCGCGCCCGACCATCGAGTCCCAGACCAACGAGGACGAGATCGAGGTGCAGACCGAGACGCTGTCCATCACGGCGGCGCCCCTGGCGAGCGGCTATGTGAAGGCAAAGACCGGGGACAGCACCACGGATGAAGTTTACCAGAACTGGTATAAGAGCGTGTACCTGCCGGAAGCGGCGGCGGGCGGCACTGCGGATACAGAAAACGGCGGCATTACGGATACGGAAGGGGAGGGATAATTTATGAGCATGAAACAGAATATCGAGATTGATGGGAAGCAGGTGCCGTTCAAGGCGTCCGCGGCCATCCCGCGCATTTACCGGATGAAGTTCCACCGGGACATCTACAAAGATTTAAGGAGCCTTGAGAAATCCATCGGTGACGGGGACGAGGAAAGCTCCAACCTGGACTTGTTCTCGCTGGAGATGTTCGAGAACATCGCCTATGTGATGGCGAAACACGCAGACCCCAATATCCCGGACAGCCCGGAGGAATGGCTGGATGAATTCAACACCTTCTCCATCTACCAGGTGCTTCCGAAGCTGATACAGCTTTGGGGCTTAAATGTGCAGACGGATGTCCAGTCTAAAAAAAACTTCGCCCAACTGACCGGGAAATGACAACGCCGCTGTTCCTGCTCCGGTGCGTACAGCTTGGGCTTTCCATCCGTGACCTTGACCTTCTCACGATAGGAATGGTCAACGATATGTTTGCGGAGAGCAGGAACGATGAATACAAAGGCTATAAGGAAATCGCTACCCAGGAGGATTTTGACCGCTTTTAGGCGGCGTCCCCTGGGTTTATTTCTGTATTTTAACAGGAAGGGGTGTCCGCCGTGGCGAACAGAATCAAGGGTATCACTGTTGAGATCGGCGGGGATACCACCAAGCTACAGACTGCTTTAAAAGGCGTCAATTCCTCCATCAAGGATACGCAGTCGCAGCTCCGTGATGTGGAGAAACTTTTGAAATTAGACCCCGGCAACACGGAGCTGCTGGCGCAGAAGCACAGGCTCTTGGGCGAGGCTGTGGCGGGGACGAAGGAAAAGCTGGAAACCTTAAAGACCGCCGCAGAGCAGGCAAACACGGCGCTTGCCAATGGGGAGATCACGCAGGATCAGTACGATGCGCTCCAGAGGGAGATCATCGAGACGGAGCGCAACCTGCGGGATTTGGAGAACCAGGCGAACCAGTCCGCCACGGCATTGCAGAAGATATCCGCAACGGGCGAGAAGCTGAAGACCGTGGGGGATAACATTTCCTCCGCAGGGGAAAAGCTGCTCCCCGTCACGGCGGGAGTGACCGCCCTCGGTACTGCCGCTGTTACCACGGCGGCAAACTTCGAGTCGTCCATGTCGCAGGTGCAGGCAACGATGGGCATCACGAAAGATTCCATGTCCACAGTGAACGGGGAGTCCGTCAACACGATGGACACCCTTTCCGCACTGGCAAAGAAGATGGGGAGCGAGACGGCCTTCTCCGCCTCGGAATGCGCGGAGGCTTTGAACTACCTCGCCCTTGCCGGATACGACACACAGCAGATGTGCGACACGCTCCCCACGGTCTTAAACCTTGCGGCGGCCGGCGGCATTGACCTTGCCTCCGCCTCCGACATGGTGACGGACGCCATGTCCGCCCTGGGCATGGAGGTGGATGAGGCGGGGACGATGGTCGACCAGATGGCGAAGACCGCCTCCACCACAAACACCTCCGTGGCGCAGCTCGGCGAGGGCATCCTCACCATCGGCGCGACCGCAAAGACCGTGAAGGGCGGCACCGCGGAGCTGAACACGGCGCTCGGCATCCTTGCCAACAACGGCATCAAGGGCGCGGAGGGCGGCACACACCTCCGCAATGTCATCCTCTCCCTGCAGAACCCCACCGACAAGGCGGCCGCCTGCATGGAGCAGCTCGGACTGGATGTGTACGATTCCGAGGGCAATATGCGCTCCTTAAACGACATCCTCGGTGACCTGAACACGAGCATGGACGGCATGACGGCGGAGGAGAAGTCGAACATCATCGGGCAGATCTTCAACAAGACCGATTTGTCCTCCGTGAACGCCCTGCTTGCCAATACCGGGGATACTTGGGATGAGCTGCAGCAGTCAATCATTGACAGCGGCGGGGCGGCGCAGCAGATGGCGGACACACAGCTTGACAATTTACAAGGGCAGCTCACCATTCTGAAGTCAGCCTTAGAGGGGCTGGCTATTTCTTTCGGTGAACTGCTCATGCCCGCGATAAAGACCATCGTCGGATGGGTGCAGAAGTTCGTGGACTGGCTCAACGGCATGGACGAGGGGACGAAGAAAGTCATCACCACGGTCGCGCTGCTGGCGGCGGCTTTGGGGCCGGTGCTGATCGTGGTCGGGAAAGTGGTGTCTGCGGTCGGCACGATCATGACGATTGTGCCGAAGGTGGCAGGGGTGATAAACACGGTCAAGACCGCTTTCGCGGCTTTGAACACCACCATGCTTGCCAATCCGATATTCCTGATCATAGCGGCGATCACGGCGCTGGTGGCGGCATTCATCTACCTATGGAATACGAATGAGGACTTCCGGCAGTTCTGGATTAACCTCTGGGAGAATGTAAAAGAGGTCGCCATTGCGGTATGGGAGGCAATCAAGAACTTCTTCACGGCGGCATGGGAGGCGATTTCCTCCACGGCGCAGGCCGTGTGGAACGGGATTAAGGATTTCTTTTCCGGGCTGTGGGAAGGGATAAAAACGATATTCAGCACAGTGGTGGAAGTAATTAAAACCATCATCACCACCTATTTCAATATTTACAAGACCATCATCACCACGGTCTTAAATGCCATAAAAATTGTATTCACGACCGTTTGGGACGGGATAAAGACCGTGGTCACGACAGTGGTGACGGCAATCCAGACCTTTATCACCACGGCATGGAACGCCATCAAAAATACAGTTACTACGGTTCTCAATGCGATAAAAACGGTAATCACCACGGTCTGGAACGGAATCAAAACTGCCGTTACGACTGTGGTAAATGCGATAAAGACTGTAATTTCTACCGTCTGGAACGGGATAAAGACCACGGTCAGCACTGTGGTGAACGGCATTAAAAATACAGTGTCCACGGTGTTCAATAATATCAAGTCCTCTATCAGCGGCACGATGGGCAATATTGTATCCGTCATAAAGACTGGCTTCAACAATGCGGTTTCCTTCATCACGAGCCTGCCGTCCAAAGCCCTGCAGTGGGGCAAGGACATCATCATGGGCATTGTGAACGGCATCAAGAGCTGTATCTCCGCTGTGGGCGATGCGGTCAGCAGCGTGGCGAACAAGATCAAGTCCTTCCTGCACTTCTCCGTGCCGGACGAGGGGCCGCTGACCGATTACGAGAGCTGGATGCCGGACTTCATGAAGGGGCTGGCAAAGGGCATCGAGGACAGCAAGAGCATGGTGGCCAAGGCAATGGACGGCGTGGCGGCGGATATGGTCTTAAGCCCGTCTGCGGCCGTGCAGGAGATTTCCGTATCAGGAAGCGGCGGGGACGGTTCCGCGCAGGGCGG
>JAMPEH010000216.1 GCA_023665245.1 Muribaculaceae bacterium | reverse complement strand
TCCATGTGATGTCGGTGGCGAGCAATAGCAGCGCAAGAAGCATCAGAAGAAGATAAATGAGGGCCACTCCCATAATGTGCGCATTTTTGTATCTTTTGTCGAGAGGATTGAAATCCAGTTCCTCTACAGGGGTGCTCACCTCCAGGTTGATTTGATAATTAGTCATTGTCTTATAACGTTTTTTTACTGACACATATATTGCTGTCCCATCTTTATAATCTACGTCTTGAGCGCACACGTCGGAGTGGAGGAAACATCTTGCGCATGCGCAGCAAGGCATGGTCGATAGGGTCGGATGCCACCACCATCGATGTGGCTATCACTATAAGCAGTCCGCCGAAAATCTCATTGACGCTCATGGACTGATTCAATATCACAACACTAAGCACCACGGCGGTGACAGGTTCCAATGCTCCGAAAATTGCCGTGGGAGTTGAACCAATCAGATGAATTGCCGCTGTGGTACAGTAAAGAGACATCACCGTCGGCAACAAGGCCAATGCCGAGACATTAACCCAACCGGAAACACCGGTTGGCAATGTCAATGGTTCACCGGCAACGAGCATGAATATAAATACCAGACTGCCTGAGAGCAATTGATAAAACAGCAATTTGACGGTGGGTATATTCTTGATTTTAGCCGACACGTTGGTCATCACAAGATATATGGCGTATGTGAGCGAAGAAAGAAAAACCAGCAGGAATCCTACAAGACTTATGCTACTTTCGCCTCCGGTTTTGACAAGCAGTATCAATCCGGCGGCCATTATCAAAAGGCACAGACCTGTGGTGATTCTAAACTTCTCATGATAGAAGAAGGACATCAATAGAGCCACCATCACCGGATACATAAACAGCAATGTGGATGCCACTCCGGCATTCATATATTTGTAAGATTCGAAAAGTCCCAGCGACGACAGCCCCATAAGTACTCCGAGAATTGCAACAGGAGCTATCTCGCCTCTGCTCAACCGCAAGTTCTGTCCCCTTGTCAAAATTATCAATAGCAATACCGGAAGGCTCAGCAGATACCGAAACAGCAAAACGCTTGTTGGATTCATTCCCTCACCATAAAGAGGCACTGCAAAAGCAGGGTTGGTGCCATAAGAGGCGGCAGCAAGTGCTGCAAATAAGTATCCTTTCAGTTTCATTTATTCATTTTAGATTCAAGATTCCGAAGATTCAGTTCTGGCCGGCGTCGGGATAGCTTCCTCTGCGGGAAACTCAGTCTGCGCCACAGCCATCGTCGCAGTCAAAGCGAGTGATGCAAAAGTAAGAGGGCGTGTCATATTGACAAATTAGATTTTTTGCAAAATTAATCAATAATTTGTATTTCACCAAATAAAACCCCATTTCTTAAGAGTTTTATGAACTGGAGTTTAAAAATAACGTCTTTGTCGAAATGAACAAATCAGAATGGTTGGGTGTTGAGAGTACATAACCTTATAAACTATTAAAACAATGGACAAATACGTATGTGATGTTTGCGATTGGGTTTATGACCCGGCTATTGGTGACCCCGACGGCGGTATCGCCCCCGGCACAAGTTTTGAAGACCTTCCAGATGACTGGGTTTGCCCCATCTGCGGAGTAGGCAAAGACCAATTCTCAAAAGTGGAATAAGCAAACTAAAAAAGCTTCTTACAGGATGAATGCAAGGGCATTCATCCTGTTTTTTCTTTGTCGTTGCAAGAAATTTTTGTAATTTTGCGCTATGACCGACGTGATGACACCCGAGGAACGAAGCCGCTGCATGGCGGCTATCAAGGGCAGGGACACAAAACCGGAAATGCTGGTGAGAAAGTACCTGTTTGCCCGAGGTCTGCGCTATCGCGTCAACAACCGCAAACTCCCGGGCAGCCCCGACATCGTGCTGAAGAAATATAAGACCGTGGTCTTCATCGACGGTTGCTTCTGGCATGGCCACAAAGGGTGCAAATATTATCGCCTGCCCCAATCCAACACTGACTACTGGCGCAAGAAAATCACCGGCAATGCGGCACGCGACTACGTCAACAACGTTGACCTGCAACTCGCAGGATGGAAAGTGATCCGTATCTGGGAATGCCAGTTGAAGACAAAGGAGCAGCGCGAGCAAACCCTCGAACGCCTCTACCAGACCATCACCGGCCCCCGCCGCAAACCTATCCCCTACACAGACACGCCTGATGAAATCCAGATTGCAGCAGAACCTGATCTACCAATGCATAATGCATAATGCACAATTCACAATCATTTGACAATACAAACTCAAACTCAATATCAAAAAAACAATGCTGAAAACGACTATCCTGACACTGACAATTGCCATAGGATGCCTGACTACGAATGCCAAGACAGCATCCATGAAATATGCTTTTCAAGACACGACGCTTTCCAATGAGGCGAGAATAGAATCACTCATAAAGGAACTGACCATCGATGAGAAAATCAACCTGCTTGGAACATCAATGGGAGTGCCACGCCTTGGAATTCCGAATGCCGGCACCACCGAGGGACTGCACGGTATCACCATGGGAGGTCCGGCCCGCGAGGGTGATGGCAGGCCCACCACAATTTATATGCAAGCCTACGGATTGGGTGAGACATGGGACAGAGACCTTGTGGAACGTCTGGCATCGCACGATGCCGACGTGGCAAGATGGTATTCGCAATCACCGGATGCGCCTCAGAGGCCAATACATCCGGATCTGCCTGCCGACTGGCAACCTCGTCAACCCCTCATTGTGTTTGCACCAAATTCCGACCTTGCACGCGACCCAAGATGGGGACGCACCGAAGAGTCTTTCGGCGAAGACCCCCATCTTGCCGGAGAACTTACCATCGCCAAGGTCAAGGGTCTTCAGGGCAATCACCCACGCTACTGGAAGACAGCCTCGCTGATGAAACATTTCCTCGCAAACAGCAACGAAATGGGGCGCGACAGCACCTCATCAAATTTCTCCGAACGCCTTTTCAACGAATATTATTCCTATCCCTTCAGGCTTGGAATAACAGATGCCAATGCCGGTGCATTCATGGCCGCATACAATGGTTGGAACGGCACAGCAATGGCCATGCATCCGGTGCTTCAAAATACTGTGAGAGATGTGTGGGGGCACAAGGGTATCATCTGTACGGACGGGGGCGCAATGAAAATGTTATACACGGCTCACCACGCAGCCAACTCCCTACCGGATGCAGCCGCAAAAATCCTCAAGGCTTCCACCGGAGTATATCTGGATGCATATCAGGAGCCAATAAGGGAGACACTCGCATCGGGAATGGTGTGCGAAGCGGACATCGACAACGCCCTACGTAATAATCTCTATGTGGCATTGAAGCTTGGAATCCTCGACGGGCCTGACAGCAAGAATCCATATCTTAAGATAGGAAAAGAGACAATGCAGGATGCTCCATATCTTACAGAAGAATCAAAACTCCTTGTACGTGAAGCCATGGCAAAAAGCGTGGTGCTTTTGAAGAATGAGGCAACCAAAAACGGAAGGAAAATTCTGCCGTTGGCAATCGACATAAAGACCATCGCCTTGATAGGCACCAACATGGACACAGTGATCCAAGACTGGTATGGAGGCCGTCCACCATATAATGTTACATTGCTGCAGGCTTTCAAGGATTATTTCGAACCGAAAGGGATTCGTGTGTTGTCTTCGCCCGACAACAGGATGGATCAGGGAATTGAGATTGCAAAGGAGGCTGATGTGGTATTCTTTCTTTCGGGCAATCATCCTTACGGGACAAAGCGCGACTGGTTTTTCTGTCCAGTGCCGTCTGACGGAAGGGAGGCCGTTGACCGCAGGTCATTGACTCTTCAGGATGAAGATGTGCTCAGACAGTTATATGCCGCCAATCCCAATACTGTGTTACTTCTCCAAAGTTCTTTTCCATTCGCCATCAACTGGGCGCAGCAGAACCTTCCGGCAATAGTGCATTTCACCCATTCCTCACAGGAAACGGGCAACGGCGTGGTGGATGTGCTGACAGGAAAAGTGAATCCGGCTGGCAGACTGACCCAGACATGGGTAAAAGACATTCTTGACCTGCCGCCAATGATGGACTATGACATCACCAACGGAAGAACGTATATGTATTCTCAGAAAGAGCCATTATACCCATTCGGGTATGGACTGAGCTACACAACTTTCCAATACGATAACATCGAAGCCCTAAACCAACGTCTGAAAAACGGAGAAATCAAAGATTGGCTACACTCGAAAACCTTTCCTGTCGAGGTGACCGTGTGCAACAACGGCAATACGGATGGTGAAGAAGTGGTGCAAATTTATGCCTCTTGGCCCGATAGCAAAATATCACACCGCCCCATTCGCAAACTGATAGGGTTCAAAAGAATTCCAATCGAGAAAGGGGAAACAAAGAAAATAAAAATTCCCGTCAGGGTCACCGACCTTGGATACTGGAATGAAGAAACCAAATCCTATTGCCTCGAGCCCGGCACAATCACTATATCAGCCGGTGGAAGTTCCTCTTCATTGCCAGTTAACACAACTTTGACAATCCATTGACTAAGGCCCACATCTTAATGGTAACACTTACGCAAATTAGAGGCATCTGATATACCGGAATAGAAAAAAACTTGAGAAATATTTGCAGTTTCGGAAAAATGTTGTAATTTTGTGTATATATCCACAAAGC
>JAMPEH010000215.1 GCA_023665245.1 Muribaculaceae bacterium | reverse complement strand
AACTAACCATGACTGGATACAGAGGTTATCAGCCCGATTTCTGGCTGGAAATTAGAAAAGAGTACATTATTGAGAATTTTGAAAAATTGCTTTTTTACACAAGAAGGTATCAGTATCTGGAAAGTGACAAGGGTGAGGGCGAATTCCTGACCACTTGCCGATATCTTATTGACCTTGCCTATGAACTTTCAGAGCAGTCGCTCTCTTCTTCTTTTGCAAACGCACCTAAATTCAAACTTTCCAATTCTGAAACAGAGATACCAGAGGTATTGGCCTATAGAATCATAATCGCTGCCCTTATAGCTTCTCAAAAGATAAATCAGGAGGAACATCTTCTTTTGCTGCGGCTCATCAATCTGCTTGTGATCTCGCATAAAATGCCGCAAACAGACATTATCGATAATCTTGTGAGTGTGGTGGCCAACTGCGTGACAAAAGCTCCGATATTGGCGCTGGGAGTGAAATGGGACGATATAGAGAATCCCCAGGCATTCAGTCCGATCAGATTGCTATATAGCATAAGCAACACCAAGTTTGACACGGAAAAAGGAGTCGACGGTATGTTTGACGGCAAAGGATGCGTCTACTTCACGAAAGGAGGCATAATGGCAGCTCCGCTCAACAAGTCGGACTTCATCAAGGAGGCATCGAATCTGGCGCAATATCTATCGATCGGGAAAAATATAAAGCTTCTGCTTCACAAGAGCGACCACAAGAAGACTCCGGAGACTCCGGAAGATGTGGCGGAAGACATGACTTTCATGACGCGTGCCCAAAGTGGTGTGAAGACCAGCGTGGTGGAATCAAAGAGAAAATACTCGGCAGGCGCCATCATTCCTGTGGTGGTGACATCAAGTTGGGGAGTAAAGATTGTGGCGGATACCTTATTGCCGGAATATGAGAATATTTCGGGCAAGGTCAATATCAATCTTGTGGAGAGTCTCAAATATGCAGATATCTTCAAAGTCCTTCCGTTGATTGCGGTAGGTACAGTGCTCTTTGTGGAGTATACACCCGATGACAGGGAATTCGCATTCACACTTAGGGCGGCCTTCAACAGATTCTACCAGGAGTTTGCCGACCAGATGCGCGGAGAGACCATGCCTGGAGTCTACCTGTCGCAATACTCAGCCGGTACGCAATGGCTCACAGAAGACGGTTTTCTGGTAAACGTGATGGGCAATGTGACGGATGAGAACATCCTTGAGGCGATGGAAAACAACATACCGCTCACTATAAGGATCAATGGCTCGAAAGAGCAGTTTGGCAATGTCCTTGTCAACGGAAGTATTGTCAACGACATTGATTTGTATGGCATGCCGGAGCCGATTGAGGGCGATATATTGTCGTATCAAAACGAATGTTTCATCTATATTTTCGAGGAGTTTCTGAAATATTGCAAGGTGAATGCACCCGAACACCAGAATGTGGAAAAACTTAATGAGGTGGACGGTGAGAGCGTGCAGACCATCAGCAACATTTTGATGGAGCATCAAAATCTCCTTTCGGATTCGATGTCGAGATTCTCATGCCTTCAGGTGGCTCTGATGCTGTCGATCACAGCGGGCAACTATGATGTGAGCGCATATATCCGCCACGAACTGGAATATCAGATGGCCGTGGCCAGATTTGCAGGGGGTGCATCGCCAATGTCGCTGAGTCTTACCCATGGCCCCAATCTCAATGGCATACCCGAGATAGAGAAGCATGAGAGGATCATCGGAATGATCCGCAACTATAAGGATCCGGAGATAGGGCATGCCAATGAGAGAAACGTAGACGATGAGAATCTTGAGGATACGGTCGACGGACTGATTGATGCCTCAAATCGTCTGCTTGGCAAAATCGACGAGCGGGAAATCTTCCGCATCAAATATGAGCTTGCCAAGGTGCTGGATGTCGACGACCAATTCAAGAGCAGCGACAATACCACCTACTATGGAGTGGAAAGCGACACCCTGGAATTTAAATCATCGGCAGTTTGTCCGCCGAAAAACCGTCTGAAGGGGTCGGAGGAATATGAACCGGACACCCAGATATGGTCGATTCTGAAGACCGTATGCGGATTTCTTAACTCCACCATGGGAGGCGACCTGCTTCTTGGTGTCAAGGACAATGGTGTGGCTGTGGGCATCCATCACGACTACAATTTGCTCTTTGACGACCGCAGAATACTTGAGGCCAATGCCGACCGCTACCGGACATATCTGAAAAACATCATCGACAATGCCTTCAGAGCCTACAAATCCGGCGCTGAAAAGACGAGTGTGACCACTGCATACATTTCCTACAATATAGAGCGAAATAACGAGGATTTGGAGATTCTGCGTATCCACGTGGACAGTTATCGCGGAGACATGGTCTATTTCCATCCGGATTGTCATCGTCCGGAGGAAATACAACGTTCCTACATACGCACAAGCGGTGCGACTTTGCCGATGAGCGATCTTGTAAGGGACCAGACCCTTTTGAAAAAATACAATCTCGCCGGGGAAAGCGAGGGAGTAGGCATGGCTGCCATCTATGAAGCACGAAACTCTAAAAAGAGAGTGCTCCTGAAAGATTACGCTTCGAGGAGCGGAGTGCGGGATCGCGAGATTGAAGTATTCCAGGTTTTCCCGGAATCCAAATGTATTCTTGGCTACGATACGGCGTTGCGCGATGTTCGCCTTTTTAAATCGCGCCGCTGGAAAGATGCCAGGATTCTTGACAAATATTGCACTCAGAGCAGCAACTCCAAAAAAGACTTGCGTCCGGATATCTTCGGGTTTGTTTTCGACCCGTCTAAGACCATCTATGACGTCGAGGTGCTCCTGACAAATTATGGAGCACTGATCTTCCAAGAGGAATACCCTGGATCGGAAAATATGATCTCTCAATCGGGCAAGAAAGATTTTCCATGGTTGCTTACCCTTCACGTCAATAATCTGATGGGGATAGCAAGATTTGTGAGAGGTCTTCCTGAAGAATGCAAATACGACCAGGATTCTGATTTCGGAGCATACATGTTGTAAGGTCCATTTCGAAAAATCATATCGCACCCTCGGATGTTACATCCGAGGGTGTCTTTTTTTTCTTGAAGATGCTCGCCATATTCACGTAAAAGGGTAGTGGTGATGCGTTCGAAAGGAATCTCAGGGGGTTAAAACCTTTGATTATGGATAGAATTATATTGATTGTCAGAAGAATAACTCTGATTTTAATTTGCAAATTTTAAGTTGCAAATAGAAAAACAGGTATAAAAATAGGGTGGTGCAGTGTTCTAGTATGCTTTTGGAAGGGTAGATGTAGGGCGATTGGTCAAAATTTCCTTTCTGGATAGTGGATACATTCGTGAGGGGGAAGGGGAGAGGTGTCCTATTTGAGAACATAAAATTTTGTTTTTTCGAGATTGGATAACTGTTTGCATTTCCAATTTAGTATTTCAAACCAGCGAGCACGGTGAAAATGCAAACTGCAAATTGTGAATAGTATAAGAATTGAAATTGCAAACAATGTAAAGCGCGACGATATCGAATTAAAAATGCAAATTTGACAAATGAAATGATTTTAAATCTCAAATTTTATTGATTAACATTTGTTTACATCTAATGTAATTATCGAATAATAAAGAGGATAATATTATTTGTGGGTATAATCCTTTAGTAAAGCCTATGGATTTGTAATCAAGGGGTAAGATCGGACTAAATTTGAATGCTTTAATTGCATTAAGCACCTGAATTAAAGGTTATTGATGTGTTTGTTTCAAGTGGTTTTACAAATGCAAATTTGCAAAGCGGATACCACTTGTTTGTTATTTCAAATTTCAAATTTGAAAATTTAAATTTGAAAATTATAAATAAAAATTTGGAATTTGCAATTTTATTTTGTAACTTTGCAAACATAAAAATAAATGCAAACAGGTATATTATGGAGGAAAATTTTGCTACTCGTCTAAAACTCTTCATGGAATCCATTGGGATGCCCTCATCTCAATTTGCCGATTTGTGCGAAATTCCTCGACCTTCATTTTCTCAGCTTCTTTCCGGTCGCAATCAGAAGGTGAGTGATGTTCTCATAAAAAAAATTCATTCTGTATTCCCGCAACTGTCGATTATGTGGCTAATGTTTGGCGAGGGAAAAATGACAGAGGAAAAATCAGCTGAAGATGACAAAGACGAAGCATCCTCCAAAAAAACTTCTGAAACGGGAAAAAATCCTGCTGAAAATTCAGAATTGTCTGCCGATCGCACAGTAAATGCTGGATATTCGAATCTCAGAGGCTTAAATATACCCGACCAACAAACACAAAATAGTATATTTCAGCATCTTGAAGATAATAAGAAAATCCTTGAATTGCAGATGCAAATAGAAAGTTTGCAAAAAAATTTACGTAGAGTAGCCCAAATAACGGTTTTTTACGACGATTCTTCGTTTGAAACATTTGTTCCAGCCAAATAATTTAGCACCGATTTCATAGAATTCTATAAATCGGGGGCGCCTTCGCTTATCTCCCCGCCTCCTTTATCCTTAAAATTAAAATACCCCTTATCGCCGTTATTAATAATCAGTATTATGTTAAATAAGATTCACATTTGACTTTTCCGACGGAATATTTTACCTTAGGCCCCATCTGCTATATAACAACGCTTGCGTCATCTGTTGGCGCATTGAGT
>JAMPEH010000214.1 GCA_023665245.1 Muribaculaceae bacterium | reverse complement strand
CCGCCAGCCCCCCGAGAGCGAGAAGGCCACCATGGACGGCCATCTGGTCATTCCCAGCCTGGATAGCGCGGTGGAGATCCTGGTCAACGTGGACGACCCCGAGCAGTATGACGTGCCGCTGAATGTCCGGCTGGACGACAAGAACTGGACTGACAGCGACCGCAAGCTCTTCCTCAAGAGCTCTTATATCACCGTGCCGCTGACGCAGAATGCCAATGACGGCATGGGGAATAGTTACGTGGCGCTCAATGTGCCCGAAGGGACCTACAGCGTGTGGGAGTATCAGGAGACTGCCACCGATGTGGGTTATGATGCTGTCAACCACCTGATCCGCAATACCTCCCTCTGCCTGGAGGGCCCGCTGAAGATCACGGTGCGGGACGGTGTCATTACGACCAATAATGATATTCCCAGCGATGTGGCGTTGGATTACTACACCATGAACGCCGACATCCTGCCGGAGTACGGCGTTGCCAGCGCCAGCCTGGATGTGTCCTACGCCCGGCTGACAAAGAATGACGAGGGCGAGGATGTGTACCTGCCCAACGCCGCCAGCGAGTGGACGAAGCTGAAGAACAAGCCGGTCATGAAAGACGCGCCGCTCTACATCGTGGCTAACGGCGTGGCCTGCGAGGGGTTCTTCGGTTCGCTCTTCCGTACCTATTGGCGGGCTATGCCCGGCGCGGCCAACAACGGCCTTGCGGACATCCCCGGCACCAGCACGGGCAATCAGGGCCCGCGCGTGATCAAGGTCGCCAAGGCCACGGGCAAGGTGAATCTCCATGTGGTGATGAACGGCGGCGTGGCCGAGGATAATAACCGCGTGTCTTACATGGCCGTCCAGCTGGTGAAGAACGACATCAACTGGTCCACCGCCTACGCCCAGGGCTACCGGGTCTACGCCGAGAGCGTGCTGGGCCGGAACAACAGCGAGGTGGACAAGGACCAGAGCTGGGCCAGCTATGAGTTGACAAGCCAGGGCGGCGGCGTCTTTGACACCAAGGGTGTGGGCAATATCCCCAACGATGTGTATATGATCTACATCGGCTATCCCAACGGTGTGAAGATCCCCGTTGTTACCAGCTATTTCTCCCTGACCTCCCGGGGCTATGTCTATGGCATTTCCAGCCAGCCCATCGTTCCCGATGCCGCCAAGGGCACCGCTCTGCGTATCGACATGCGGGAGATCGAGTATACCATCGAGGCCGGGAATACGGCCGCGGGCATGACCTCTAACACCGCGGTGGATGTTCAGATCATCAACGGCTTCAACCGCAATTTGCAGTATTATGACCGGGTGAACGATACCTACGTGAGCGCCAACGGCTGGAACGAGAAGGGCCTTATCCTGGTGGAGCCCGACCAGCCCGCGCCCAACTATAATGTCACCGTGGTGGAGACGATCCACGTGGAGGCTTCGGGCAGCAAAGACGGCCAGAAGATGGGCTCGATCATCCTGCCGCGGGACAACGATGTCTCCGTTCAGATCGTGGGCAGCGGGGCCAGCGCCTTTATGATCAGCGTCAGCGCTACCACTGAGGACGCCGCTCCCGGCACCTATGATAACTTCGATATGGTCCAGGCAGACCCCATCCCCCTGGGCTATCCCATGACCTTCAGCACCGACACGGCCCACCACATGAACTTCTACGGCGGCAGCTATACCCACATCCCCACCGACGCGGACTATCCCATCAACCAGGGCGGGAACGTGCATCCCGACCCGTGGATGCTGTCGGAGGGTACGGCGTTCTATGTGAATATCTACGGCCAGGGCGACCCGGTGGGTGGCAATGGCTTTGCCGAGCTCAGCTCCGTCTACACAGGACCTGTGGAGACGGTGGCCGAGCTGGTGGCCGACTATGACGCCTACGGCGTGACGGTGAATGCCGCCAGCCTCTTCGCCAACACGGGCTCCGGCGCGGTGGTGGAGACTGAGGCTATCGTGCCCGGCCGCGAGCTGCCCAACTGGACCGACAAGGACGTGAAGATGGACGAGCTGGCTCTGGGCAGCTATATCGAGCTCATCGAGGGCGACACGGTGGACGTGGTGGGCACCATTGAGACGTATATTCCCGACTACCGGCTGCGTTACACCCCCACCCAGCAGCGGTTCTTCCTCAACAGCACCACCAAGCTGGTGGATGGGCAGGCCATGGGCCAGCTCTACCTCACCAAGCCCGATAAGAACATCAAGGTGGGCGAGACGGTGGACGGCAAGGACATCCTGGCCCCCAATCCCGAGCGCTACGCTGAGATCGTGGAAGAGAAGATCCTCGACAGCAACGGCAACGAGACCGGCGAGACGGTCCAGGTCGGTGTGGATGACCTGTGGGTCTGGAACGGCCAGGAGGACTTCGACCTCACCCTCACTTCCTCGGACCCCGAGGTGGTGCGGGTGGATGGCTATACCCTGATCGCCGGGGCCAAGAACGGCACGGCTACCGTCCGGGTCTACAACCCCGCTACCCAGCATTCGGCGATGATCACCGTCCACGTGCTCAATGTGGTCAACGCTACGGGCAAGGATGAAAACGGCCAGCCGCGGGCCATGGACTACGCCTATAAGGCAACGCCCGCCATCGCGCTGGGCGATAACTTCTCTGTGGCTCTGAAGGCGGACGGCACGGTCTGGACCTGGGGCGACAATACGTACGGCCAGCTGGGCATCAACGAGGAGCGGGACGTGACGCCCTACGCCAGCGCGCCGCAAGCTGTGGTCACGGTCTCCGACACTGGAGCGGCCACGGCGATCCGTCATGTTGTGGCGATCGCCGCCGGTGCCCGCCACGCTGTGGCGTTGACCCGGGAGGGCGTCGTCTATGTCTGGGGCGACAATACCTTTGGTCAGCTGGGTCTGGACCCCGCCGACTTTGAGATCATTGAGGCCGACGCCATGGGCGAGCCCCAGGTGGTGGCCCACATCAGCTACTCCGCTGTGGAGGCTAAGATCAAGGACGGCGACAAGGATGTGATCCTGGGTAAGGTGGTGGAGGTCGCCGCGGGCAACGGCTTCACCGTGGCCCGGACTGAGCGCAACACCGTCTGGGCCTGGGGCCGCAACGATAAGGGCCAGCTGGGCATTGGCTACACCGGCGACGTGTTCGGCTTCGACGCGGTGCGTAAGCGCAACGAAGAGGTGGTCGTGGACGTGGGCACCGCGGATGTGTCCGGCCTCTTTGGAAAGCTGATCATGATCTTGTTCCAGGATGGCGGCACGTTGACCACCGACGAGGTCAGCGCGCTGGTGAATCGCTTTACCCAGGGCGCCGACCCGGCGTACACCATCGGAGAGCCCTACTATCTGGATAGCTACTACATCTACGCCAAGTATCTCTATGACTTGACGGAGTTTGTCCGCATGCAGCGGGACAATCTAGTGGATACCTCGGGTATTGAGAACCTCTATAAGGACGGCAAGCTGGTCAGCCCGCTGGACGAGTACCGCGGCAACGAGATGCGGACCCAGCGGCAGTATGTGCTGGCGATGGAGCTCTATGAGGCGGCGGTGAACTATCTCTACACCGCCCACCTGGATATGTGCGAGGCCAACGCCGGGTACAAGAGCCAGGGCTCGAGCACCTTCGTGCCGCTGATCAATGACCTGGGCAAGACCGGCATGTCGCCCGGTGACCTCTACAACCTGGATTGGACCCTGGCTAAGCCCAGCTTTGGCGGCGTGAAGTGGTCTTACGAGGACTACGAGGACGCTCTGGCTAAGTATGACGAGCGTATCGAAAATAAGTCCTGGGTCGGCTCTAAGGGTGAGTATGTGAATAAGGGCGGCGATCCCGAGTGCTACGAGGGCGAGCCCACCTTCTTCTATCAGCCCGGCGAGGCGCTGGGCACCCGGGAGTATACCTGGATCCCCAGCCAGGTGCTGGAGGGCGCCGCCGCCAGCAAGGGCTACTACCTCAGCGAGATCATGGCTATTTCCGCCGGCGACAGCCACGTGATGGCGCTGCGCAGCGACGGCTCCCTGTTCGGTTGGGGCGACAACACCTACGGCCAGTTGGGCGTGGGTGTGGACAGTGTGCTCAACGCTACGGCGCAGGTGAGCGACGACAGCGGCGTGGGCGCGACCTTTACCTATCGCGTGCCGGTGCGGGTGCGCCGGGGCGATATTGTCTCCACCAACTCTCCCGCTCTGGAAGTGCCGCCGCTGACCTCCGGCGGCGAGCGCATGGGCGAGTATCTGGTGAACGTCATGTCCGTGGCCGCCGGTGGCGACCACACGCTGGCCCTACTCAGCGACGGCACGGTGGTGTCCTTTGGTAAGAACACCTACGGCCAGCTGGGCGATGACCGGGTGGGCAAGGGCTCCTACGACGTGGAGGCCTCCAGCGACGTGGCTCCCGACGAGGCCGCCAAGGCCACGGCCCGGGTGAAGTATGACATCTCCAAGCTGGTGGTCGTGGACGAGACCAACCCGGATGACGACCGCGAAAGCGTGGACGCCTATGACCTGCTGAAGGACGCTATCACCGAGAGCCGGGTGGCCCAGCCCACCATGGTCCGGCGCGAGGACGGCTCGCTGCTGCGGTACGTCCGGGCCATCGCCGCGGGCGGCAACTCCAGCGAGGCCATTGTGAAGGACCCGGCGGACGCCGCGCTGGCCAATCAGACCGGCGGGACCATCTATGCCTGGGGCTCCAACATGGAGGG
>JAMPEH010000213.1 GCA_023665245.1 Muribaculaceae bacterium | reverse complement strand
CTGCTGGTTGCCGGGCTCCTGATGGGGGCGGTCACCTCGCTGGTGCTGCGGGCGGTCGTTCCGGCTCTGGAACGGCTGGGCCTTGCCGCCGCGGCCGGGGATGGCGAAAAAGGCAAGCAAAAAGATTGAAGCGCCCCTCAGTCTGCCAAGGCTGCGGGCAGCCCCGAAATATTTTCGGAGTGGGCTTGACGCTTTTTTGCGGGCATGCTATAATGCAGTCACAACAAGGAATCATTCCTATTTGCATGGAAATGGGAAGATGGGAATGAGGAAAATTGAATGGAGGATGAAAACAATGGCCAAGTTTGTTTGCACCGTTTGTGGTTACATCGCTGAGGGCGAAGCCCCGGAGGTCTGCCCCGTCTGCAAGGCCCCCAAGAGCAAGTTCGCCGAGAAAACCGAGAACACCTACGTCACCGAGCATGTCGTGGGCATCGCCAAGGAAGGCGTTCCCGAGGAGATCGTTGAGGGCCTGCGCGCCAACTTCGCCGGCGAGTGCAGCGAGGTCGGCATGTATCTGGCGATGAGCCGCGTGGCTGACCGTGAGGGCTATCCCGAGATCGCCGAGGCCTGGAAGCGCTACGCCTTTGAGGAGGCCGAGCACGCCGCCAAGTTCGCCGAGCTGCTGGGCGAGGTTCTGACCGACAGCACCAAGAAGAACCTGCAGATGCGTGTGGACGCCGAGTGCGGTGCCTGCGCCGGCAAGATGGACCTCGCCAAGAAGGCGAAGGAGCTGGGACTGGATGCCATCCATGATACCGTGCACGAGATGGCGAAGGACGAAGCCCGCCACGGCCGCGGCATGGCCGGCCTGCTGGAGCGGTACTTCAAATAAGCCTTACAGCAAAAACGATACAACAAGCGCAAAGGAGGGCGGGCCGTATGGCTCGCCCTCCTATACTTTAAAGATAGAAAAATCAAAAGTCGGCAGATCGTGAATTGAAAGGAAAATTTGATGCGAATCGGGTTAGCATCTTTTGAACAGAAAAACGGAAATGTGGCCTTTAATATGGCACAAATTGAAAAGGCAATGCGCGAATCTCAAGGGAAGGTAGATTTGCTTTGTTTTGGAGAAGCCTTTTTACAGGGCTTTGACTCTCTTTGCTGGAATTATGACATTGACAAAGAAATGGCACTCACTTTGGATTCAGAGACGATTCGGCAGTTATGCCGATGGTCAAAAGAATATGGTGTGGCATTGCTGGCAGGGTATATCGAGAATGCAAAAGGAACCCTGTATTCTTCCTGTGTTGTTATTGAAGATGGGAAAATACTGCACAATTACAGGAGAATTACAAAAGGCTGGAAAGAATACTGGAAAACAGATGATCGCTACAAAGAGGGGGATAAAACAGAAGAGTTTACCTTCCACGATCATAAGATCAAACTTGCCTTGTGTGGAGACCTATGGGATCATCCAGAGAAATTCCAAACAAAGCATCTGTTGATTTGTCCTGTATATGTGGATTTTACGGTAGACGATTGGAATCGTCAGGAAATAGAAGCCTATGCAAAGCAGGCTTCACTCGCATCGGGACATGTTTTGATGATCAATTCGATTGACCGCCAGCCTCAAAATCATGGCGGTGCATTTTATTTTTGCAACGGAAAAACTATTGACAGGCTGCCATTTGATCAGGAGGGTATTCTAATGGTAGACATAGATGAAGTTTTATAGAAGCAGCTTCAAAACAGTGACAGTGCTTTTCGGCGGTCACTCAAAAATCTCCCTTGTCACCGACTCCTCCAGCATGCGGTAGGCCGTAAAGCTGCCCTGCTTGTCACAGCTGGCCAAAAACACCTCCCGCACCTGCCCGATGCCCTGGCTGTGCAGCTGCTCTTTGAGCCATTCCTCACTTCGCCCGCTGGCCCTGAGGTTCTCCTGCAGGATCTTCCCGTCCAGGATCAGGTTGATCTGCAAAGTCTCCTCCTGGGGCTTGAGCTGCATATCGGCCGGGGTCAGCGGCCGCTCGGCGGCAAGTGGCAGGAAGCTCAGCTGCCCGTTGGTCTCCAGTACCACCGCGCCAAGCTGGCTCAGGTCAAAATAGCCCGCCACCCGGCACTGGGTCAGAAATTCGTTGATGTCCAGCTTGGCCCGGTAAAGGTTGCCCTTGTACAGCCTGCCGTCCTCAAACAGAACCAGCGGTTTGCCGTTGAAGAACTTGCGCAGGGCAAGGCTTTTGCAGGTCAGCAGGTTGATCAGCGCCGCCGCAAACCCGTAAATGACCATTGCGGTAAGGGGCCGGTACCACTCCTCGAGGTTGGTGGCAAACTCGGCGGCGATCGAGCCGATGCAGATGCCGTTGATATAGTCAAACAGGCTCATCTGGCTGATCTGCCGCTGGCCGATCAGCCTGCAGAGCAAAAACAACACGAGGATGGAAACAAGGCTGGTGATGATGACCTTTCCAATATCAGGCAGCATGGCGGCCCCTCCTTTTGGTACGGAAACCTCACTTAGATTGTGCAAAGAATGGGAAAATATCCGTTTTGCTTGTCATGGCGGGGGCAAATGTCGTACAATGATCTCATAAAAAGATCAGGGCAGGTGCAGGGATGAAGCATGTATTTATCGTAAACCCGGTGTCCGGCAGGGCGGACGCCTCCGGCACGCTGGTGCCGCAGATCATCACAGCGGCGAAGGCCCTTGGCGTGGATTATGCCATCCAGCTGACCGAATACCACCGCCATGCCGTGGAGCTGGCCCGGCAGGCGGCCGAAACGGCGGACGGCCCGGTGCGGCTGTATGCCTGCGGGGGAGACGGTACCTTCGGGCAGGTGCTGCAGGGCGCCTGGCAGTACCCCAACGCCGGGATCGCGTGCGTGCCCTGCGGCAGCGGCAACGATTTTATCCGCAACTACGGCACCAAGGAAGATTTCCTCGACCTGCCCGATCTGATGCAGGGCAGCGCCCTGCCCATCGACCTGATCCAAACCAACTTTGGCGTCTCGGCCTCGATCTGTTCGGCCGGGCTGGACGCGCAGGTGGCCTACGGCATCCCCAAGTTTCGCCGGGTGCCGCTCTGCGGCGGCTCGATGGCCTATAATCTCTCGATTGTCGAGTGCCTCTGCGGCAAGCTGAGCCACCGGGTGCGCATCGAGGCGGACGGTGAAACGCTGGAAGAGGACTGCATCCTTGCCGCGATATGCAACGGCACCACCTACGGCGGCGGCTACCGTGCGGCCCCGGAGGCACTTCTGGACGACGGACTGCTGGATATCGTTATCGTGCGCAGGCTCAGCCGCCTGCGCATTGCCAAGGTGCTGGGCCTCTATCAGAAGGGCAGGCATATCCAAAACGGAAAGGTTGTTCCCCTGCTGCAGGACGTCCTGCTCTTCCGGCGCGCCCGCCGGGTGCGGGTGACCCCGCTGGATGGCCAGCCGCTGATCGTCAATCTGGACGGCGAGTGTGCGCCCCAGCCCAGCCTTGAGGCCGGGGTACTGCCCCTGGCCGGGAGGATCGTCCTGCCCAAAGCACTGGCCGGCAAGCTGGATGCAAAGCAGACCGCCTGGGCCGCATTTTGAGCTTTTCCGGGCCGGGTGTGCTAAAAAGAACCCGCCTGCCAGGCGGCGGACCCTGCCATCAAATTATGAACAAGAACCGCTTCCGAACAAAATGCCCCGGCCGATTGCCGGGGTTTTTGTCGTTTCAAGGCGTTTTTTTTGAAAAACTTGGCCGCAAAGCGCTGTTCACAAAAAATTTTTATTTTTCCCCCTTGATTTTTTCGGAAGAAGTGATTAGAATATACATTAGCACTCAGAGCAAATGAGTGCTAAATCACGAAATGCTTTCAAAAAAATTATTTTTAGGAGGATATGAATTATGAAGATCAGACCTCTTGCAGACCGTGTCGTCATCAAGACGGTGGAAGCCGAGGAGACCACCAAGAGCGGCATCATCCTGGCCGGCAGCGCCAAGGAGAAGCCTCAGGTGGCCGAGGTGCTGGCCGTTGGCCCCGGCGGCCTTGTGGACGGCAAGGAAGTTGAGATGATCGTCAAGGTAGGCGACAAGGTGCTCACCAGCAAGTATTCCGGCACCGAGGTCAAGGTGGACGGCGAGGAGTGCACCATCGTGCGCCAGAGCGACATCCTGGCCATCGTGGAGTAAACAGCTTCCGGGCGGCCCGTTGGGGCCGATTCTCACAGCCCAACCAAAAACGATAACGATAAGATAAGGAGAGATTCATCATGGCAAAGCAGATCCTGCATGGGGAAGATGCCCGCAAGGCTCTTTCCGCCGGCATTGACACCCTGGCCGATACCGTTAAGATCACCCTTGGCCCCAAGGGCCGCAACGTGGTGCTGGGCAAGAAGTTCGGCAGCCCGCTGATCACCAACGACGGCGTGACCATCGCCAAGGAGATCGAGCTGAAGGACGCCTTTGAAAACATGGGCGCCCAGTTGGTGCGCGAGGTCGCCACCAAGACCAACGACGCCGCCGGCGACGGCACCACCACCGCCACCGTGCTGGCCCAGGCGCTGGTCAACGAGGGCATGAAGAACGTGGCCGCCGGCGCCAATCCGATGGATGTCAAGCGCGGCATGCAGAAGGCCGTCAAGGCCGCCGTGGAAGCCTTTGCCGCCAACAGCCAGAAGGTCAACGGCAGCAAGGACATCGCCCGTGTCGCCACCGTTTCGGCCAGCGACGCCACCATCGGCAGCCTGATCGCCGAGGCGAT
>JAMPEH010000212.1 GCA_023665245.1 Muribaculaceae bacterium | reverse complement strand
CGTGATGTTTGGTTGCGATGCCGATCCCGATGCTCTCTATGCTCCGATGCTCGATGCCCGTCGTATGGAGGTCTATACTGCCGTTTACGATCTCGGACTCAATGAACTCGTTGCTCCTACTCCCTTGATTCTCGACACTGATAGCTATGACTGTTGGCTTAGTCAGGGAAAGGTGATGTTTTTCGGTAACGGCAGCGATAAGGCACGCGACCTGATAAAGTCGCCCAACGCGATATTTATTCCTGATATCGTTCCGTTGGCTACCGACATGACGGCTCTCGCCGACCTTGCCTACTCTCGCCGTGAGTTTATTGATTCGGCCTACAGTGTGCCAAAATATCTCAAGGAGTTCCAAGCCGTAAAGCCCAAAAAACTGTTTTAGCCCTGCGGTTGTTATATCGAAATAAACAAAATAATTATAAATCATGGAAAAAATCGAACCCGGAAAATACGTGGAAATGGTCTATGACCTCTATCAGGTTGATAACGACGGAAAAGAAACTCTTGTGCATCAGAGCGATCCTTCTGACCCGGAGAAGGTCGTATTCGGTGTGACTCAAGGAATGATTCGCAAACTCGAGACTGCAATCGAGGGGCTCAAAAAGGGAGATAAGTTTGATGTCTCGGTAAAGGCCGATGAAGCTTTCGGACCCTATGACAATGAGCAGATTGCTGAACTTGAACGCAGTATCTTCGTCGTTGACGGAAAATTCGACGAGGAGATGATACGTGTTGGTGCGGTAGTGCCTATGATGACCGCCGACGGATTCCGTATCAACGGTCTGGTCAAGGATGTAACGCCCGAAAAAGTGGTTATGGATTTCAATCATCCGTTGGCGGGTAAAGACGTGAGGTTCGTAGGTGAAATCAAGGAAATCCACGATGCCACTCCCGAGGAACTGAAGCCGTTCCAAGGTGGTTGCTGCGGTGGATGTGGCGGCAGCGACTGCGGTGATAATTGTGGTGGCGGCTGTGGAGATGGCTGTTGTCACTAACAGATAGCCGATGATTCCCAAAATAATACACTATTGCTGGTTTGGTCGTAAAGACAAGCCGGAATCATTCCGTAATTATCTTGCCACGTGGAAGAAATGTCTTCCCGACTATCGTATTATGGAATGGAATGAAGACAATTTCGACGTTAATTGCTGCGTCTATTCGCGCGAAGCATATGGTACGCATAATCTGGCACACGTTTCCGACGTGTGTCGGATTTATGCGCTCAGCACCTATGGCGGAATCTATCTTGATACTGATGTAGAAGTGTGTAAGCCTTTCAATCAATTACTTGAGAACAAGGCTTTTTTGGGTATGGAATCAGATCGTGTGGGGACATGCGTGATAGGTTCCGAACCCGGCTTGCCGTGGCTCAAAGCAGTTATGAACTACTATAGTACCACTCATTTTATAAACATATGGGGACATTGCGTGAGGACCCCGAATACAGCCATACTTACGTTTCGCATCCTCCCCTCTCTTCCGAAGCAAGATTGGCCCAAGATTTATCCCATAGGATATTTTTGTGATTTGAATGACAGGTCAACAGTAACCGACACAACTTATTCAATTCATCATTATCATGCCACATGGCGTAAGAGAAAGACTCTAGCCACGCGAGTTAAGGCTTTGGCTCTCGGTCTGAAGGTGAGATATCTGTAATCAGTGCCGATGCTTGTGCGGCAATGCCTTCGCCTCGTCCGGTAAATCCGAGACGTTCGGTAGTGGTGGCTTTGACCGACACACAGTCGATATCTATCGAAAGGTCGTCAGCTATGTTTTGTCTCATAAGGTCGATGTAGGGTAGCATTTTTGGCGCCTGAGCTATGATTGTGACATCGACATTGACCGGTTTGAACCCTTTTTCATCGATTATCTCCTTGACTCTTCTAAGGAGTATACGAGAGTTGGCTCCGCTCCACCGTTCATCATTGTCGGGAAAATGATATCCGATATCGTGGAGCGCAGCTGCTCCGAGCAGTGCATCGCAAAGAGCGTGGAGAGCAACGTCGGCATCGCTGTGACCGAGCAGACCGAGCCGATAGGGTATTTCTATTCCACAGATTATACATTTGCGCCCTTCGACAAGGCGATGTACGTCAAATCCGTTGCCTATCCTTATCATTGCGGTAACTTGTCAGCGTTTACGTTTGCCGAAGAACTCGCGTATTCCGTCCATGTCAAACGAAATCGTGAAACGCAGAGTTTGGTCCAACGGTGAGGTCTGGGCTGTGGCAATCATGTAGGAAGCGTCGAGACGCAACACGTTTAGTGAGAATCCTGCACCAATTCCGAAATATTGTCGGTTGCCCTTGAACTTGTTCTCGTGGTAGTAGCCTGCACGTAAGAAAAACTGCTGATTGTAGTTGTATTCGGCACCGAGCGAGTAGTAGATTTCTCGCAGTTCCTCTTTCATGCCGCCGGGTGCGTCGCTGAATGACTTGAAGATACCGGTTATAGGTGACATGTTTTCCCAATTCTCAAGAGCTTCAAGATATTCGAGCTGCCCTTCGGGAGTGTCGGCATAGTCATTTTCGCGCGGCTTGGTAGGTACGAGCAGTTTGTTGAGGTCGAGCGACAGCGACAGGTTGTGATAGTCGGCGACGGGGAATGTGAAAGTTGTGCCGAGGCGTAGATTGGTGGGCAGGAATGCAGGGTCAGCCCCATTGTTATAGTTTACTTTTGTGCCAATGTTGGAGATGTCCCATCCCCACGACCATTGGCATTCGCTCTGACCTATAATGGGGTAGGTTGTGAAGTATCCCGCTATGTCGGCTGAGAATGCCGACGAGCCTGCCGTGGGGTCACCTACCGCCGAGGTGTTGAAGCCGAGGTCGCTGTAAATGTATCGGAAAACGACTCCCATTGAGAATTTCTCAGAGAGCTTGCGGGAGTAACCCACGTCGATTGACATTTCGTAGGGGTTGAGCGATTGTCCTTCCACGCCGTCGAAATTGGATGCGTTGACCTCTCCAAGGGAGAAGTAGCGGAGTGAGGCGCTTATAGCCTGATTGTCCTGACTACCTAACTTCAGATAACCCGATACGTTGGCAAGGAATATGTCGTTGACGAGTTTACGCAACCATGGGGTATAACTCAGTGACACACCTCCCTGACTGTAGGCAAAGGCGTATTTTGAAGGGTTCCAGAACTGGGAGTTCACGTCGGGGTCGGTGGCCGCACCTATGTCGCCCATCGATGCTCCACGTGCATCGGGGGCTATGCTGAGCGACGTAACTCCGGTAGTCACCGGGTTAAACTCGCTGTCTTTTATGTAGTCGTCGGCGATTGAAGGTATTACTGCCGATAATCCTGTAGCCAGTATAAGTAGTCGTTTAATCTTCATATTTATATAACTCCATTTGCCACAATTTATTGTGTGGGGAATGGAAAATAAGGATGAAGATATTGTTGGAGGCGGACGTTAACCGAAGATATCGTTGAAGATTTTATCGGTTGCACCGATATTGCTTTTGATATAATCGCCGGCTGTTCTCCCGGCTTGTTCACGTGCTTCCGGGTTGTCGTAAAGACGATTGAGGGTGGCTACGACTTCCTCGGCGTTGTTGCATGGAAATCCTCCGCCAAGACGGGCGAGGTCTTGAGCTTCCTTAAACTTGGCGTTGTTTGGACCGTAGATTACAGGTATGCCGTAGACGGCTGCTTCGTTGATGTTGTGCAGACCGGCTCCGAATCCGCCTCCGATGTATGCCATTTTAGAATGACCGTAGAGGGTTGACAGGAGTCCGAAAGAGTCGACAATCAGTCCACGGATGCCGGCGGGATTGGCTAATCCGTCCGAACCGTCGGTCGGGGTGGCGAATGTCTTTCCCCATTCCGACAGCAACATTACGTTTCCCGTTATGCTGTCACGCAGTTGTTTGACCCTTCGTTCGTCAAATTCATGCGGGGCAATGATGAAGTGGATTTCTGGATTGTCGTTGAGCCACGGTATGTATTTCTCTTCGTCGGTTGGCCAACTGCTGCCGAATACAATGTCGGCACCTCCGCCTTCCAGGTTGAAGAGGTTGATACTCGGGATTGTTGCCGGGTGGCGCATCACGTCGGTGACGCGGTCAAATCGGGTGTCGCCTGCCACTGTGACGTTGTCGATGCCGATTCCCGATAGCAGTTTGCGTGAGTTGTCATCTTGTACATAGAGACGGTTGAAGCACCGCAGCACGTTGCGCATCATGCCACCGTAGGGGCGGAAGAAGATTTGCGAAGGACGGAAAATTGCCGATATGATATAGGTGGGAATCTTTCGTCGGGAGAGCTGTGTAAGGTAGTTTCCCCAAAACTCGTATTTGACAAAGATTGCTACTGAAGGGTTTACCGTGTCGATAAATTTGGTAGCGTTGGCAGGGGTGTCAAACGGTAAATAGACTACTGCATCGACCATGTTGTAATTCTTTCTGACCTCGTAGCCCGACGGGGAAAAGAATGACAATACAATCTTCAATTCGGGTCGTTCGCGACGCAAGCGCTCGATGAGAGGACGTGCTTGCTCAAATTCACCGAGCGACGCTGCGTGAATCCATACCGGACGATCACCTTCGTTGAGGGCTGAACGAAGCCGGTTGAATGTCTCCTTGTGCCCGTCGGTCATTTTTTTGACTTTGGGGTTGCGCAGTGACAGGCAACGGGCACCTAAGGCATAGAGCCTGATTATGGAATTGTAGATGCAGT
>JAMPEH010000211.1 GCA_023665245.1 Muribaculaceae bacterium | reverse complement strand
CGCATATTCTTCGCCCGCCAGGCCCTGCAGCAGCGCTTCGCCGACTACCGTTGACACCGCCGCTGCCCCGAATGATAGCAACCCCAACCCACCTCCTTCCTCCAAAATTCAAGAACGCAACAGCAAGAAATTGCATTAGCTTATAAAAACACCCCACAATTCTTAATTACTCTGAATTGCACACACTTTTCTGATAATGATTGGTTTAAAATAAAATGATTGGTTTATTTATCAAAGTTTAAGAGGCGGGCTCGCTGTGAAAGCGGGCCCGCTTCTTTCAATATCACTAATCATTGCGCCCGGTTTAAAGCCAACATAAAACTATGAGCTTCACGTATGTCCAGCTTCACCTCATTCTGCATCCTATCCTTTATTTCCTGTACCTTGGCATTGAAAATCCCTATGGTTATCCGCCCATCATCTTTTTGTTCCAGAAGGTCCACATAATCGTAACGCAAATGGAGCAGAATGTCGTACCGTTTAACTTCGTCGGACAATGCATTGTTGATTTTTTCATTATATGTCCCATCGTTTTCGTACGGGATGGGTTCATAATTGTTGGCTTTGTAAAGGACCCAAAAGTTTTTGACAACAAGGAGTTTATCGGGCAGACTGTCAATGATTTTTTCCAAGTACTCCGGCGACCCAAAAATTTGCCTCCAAAATCCTTCACATCCAATATGAAAATGGTAAATACTTGAACTGACTCGGGCCTGGCGAACAAATGTTTCAAAATAAATGGACGGTGACTTCTCAATGAGTTTTCTGACCTTCAGGCAACTTGTTGAATCAAGAAACACAACATCTGTTTTCTCGTCAATGCGTTCCATGCAGCAAAGGAGCATGAGATAATGGACATGGGTGTAGTCAGGATTGTCTTGAGTATATGATTCAAGATTTTGACAATTGATTTTGAATATTTCGTTGTGTCTAAGTACAATACTGCGAGCTGACTCTGTCAAGCTACTGTAAACCAATGCGCGGCATAACGAGACAGGAGTGTTTTTATCCTGTTGCCGTGAAAGTATCGTAGTGAATATTTGCTTATATTCATCAATGGTTATACTGCAGTTTTTGCAGCATTCGTTTGCTGTTTCCTTCGACAGCATTTTTAATATTAGCATGTATAAACCGGGGTTGTAATCGCCGGTGGGATTCCACACGAACGGGTAGGTGATCAATTCAATGAATCGTTTAAGCGTTTCAAATGAATTGAATGTCTCACGACTTCGGAATTGCAGAAACTCCAGAATTTGAGGACCGGATTTGGAGGATAGGTATAAACTGTAGTTATTCTCGAACGGTTTGCTCGGTTCCATAAGTTCAAGCAAATTTTTGTATCTGAGTTTGCCGTACACGTCGTTCCAAATGTAAATATAATAGGAATCAGGATTGTTGAAACTGCGCTCGGTTTTGTTCCGATTGACTAATTTTGAAATTACGTCACCTGATGTTTTGAACTGTTTTAGAAGTTCCTTTGCGTTGTCGTTTGTTGCACTGTTCCATTCGGAAATGAAATTACTGTCGCACAATATCCTATAGTCGGCATGCGCGAAAAGTTTCATCACGGTCACAAGTATGTAATCGGTTATTTCCACATCGCCCTTCACATATTCGTATGCTATTTCAATGTGGTTTACAAGGCGTTTCGCTTCACGGAATGTGGGAACATGCTTCAGAAGCACTTGGCTGCATGAAAGGATTGCATCACGAGCCCTGTCATTGTCTTCGCCAAACACTCGTTGTAGCAAACGTGATTCAATATATTTGAAAATTGCAGTATAGGGACGTGCTGGAATTGGGTACTCCACGTCAAAGTATTTGTCAATGAATCCAGGTCCACGTTCTTGTAGAACTTCATTTATGTGATTGCGGTCAAATGCGCAAACAAAAACAAGCCGATCTATTGCCGCATTATTGTCAATGAGTTTGAGAACTTCAATTAACTCTTCGGAGGTCAATCGGTCAAAATCTTCCATAACAATCACAACTCTATCCCAGTGGCGGGATATGATTTTGGTCAGGGTTTCTTTAGGATTTCCGCAGTCAATAGCCGATTCCACCTCCATAATAATGTTTGAAAAGAAGTTCCCATCAAACATGGAGATTGATTCCAAGTATTTGTGGATTGTGGATGTGAACTCGCCATCGTAAACGGACAATTCGGATTTCAGAGTTTCAAAAAAATCTTCTTGAATGGATTGTACGGAGCGAGCATGCCGGGGATTAAACCGAACAACCTCTATGGACGCCTCAGGCAAATATCCCACCATTAAATTTATGAATGACGATTTCCCGGCGCCCCAAGGTGCAACAACTGCTATGCTGAACGATTCATTTATAGACGATGCCCGTATGCTGTTGGCTAACAGCTTGGCAGGGTCATGATAATCCAACTCGTCATCACTTTCATTGTTTATGGGCCGGTCAATGACAAAATTCACGATTCGGCCGGTAATGGCTTTATCGCTGGCTGATTTGTGAAACCATGACTTCCAGGACACTATAATGGAAACAACCAATAGGCATGTCAGAATGTCAGCATAGCCAAGTTGGAAACCATTAATGTTAATTAGTACCGGTTGAGGAAAATAATTGAAAGTGAAGCGGAAGTAGCAGTAAACGAATGCAATGTAACAAAATAAGCTGCAAGTTCTTTGACTGAAACAATATGCATGTTTCCATTGCCATGCAATTCCATAGGCAATGCTGATTGTAAGTGCAATGAAAACTACAAGAATAAAGCCCGAGTCACCTGCGGACGCAAAGTAAGATAGAAGGTGGTTCTCAAACCAGGTGTTGAGCGGTTGGCTGAAACACAGAGTAATGAAAATCAATACAAGGATAACGCCAATTGTATGAACGAAATTCCCGGTTGAAGAAAATATGCTCTTAAATTTATTTGTCAGTTTTTTCATTGCCGAAATTTGCATTGAACATGATAGTTGCGTAAACAGAACAAAATTAGCCATTTTTGTTTCATATGCAAAACAATAAGCAGCTCCCTTCTTTTAAGCGCACGGCTATTTATCCCCAAATATGCCTATCATAACTTGTATGTCGGTTGTCTATCTTTGATTTAAAACGATAAAACTTCTTATTTTTGAGACAAAAAGCGCAGTAGTTTGGTAATGCTCGATGAGACATACCGTATCCGTCCGAAAAAAGCCGACTTGATTATTTAGAGTCGGCTTTATAATTGTAGGGGAGCAATTGGATTAACTGTTGTTCTTCCATCTCAGGTCGCAGATGCTCCAAGGTGTGTTGAAGCCAGTCAAGGTGATTGACTCGGAGAATATCGCAACTGACAAGGAAAGTGTAGAAGATGGCGTTGTCTTCGGCGCCGCGGTCGTTCTGTGAGAACAGATAGTTTTTCCTACCAGGTACGGTGGGTCGTTGCCCTCGCTCCACGGGATTTGAGTCGATCTGATACAGTCCCGATTCGGTGTAGCGTTTGAGGCGTGGCCATAAGGATCGGGCATATTTGATTGCTTTGGCCAACGGCTCTTTGGGTGTGCATGTCTGCAGGGCGGCACTCATCCATGCCTCTATGCCGTCAAGTATGGGGATGGCAAGCTCCTGCCGCTTGGCGGCGATTTCCATCGGTGACGCACCGGCTTCCCTTAGGTTTTCCTCAAGTGTATATAGTGTGGCGAAGTATTTGACGGCTTCTCCGGCCAGCGGGTTGCCGGATTGGGCGTCGACAAATTTGCGACGCATGTGGGCCATGCACGCCAGATTGGTTATCCCGGGTACATTCTCGAAGTAGTCATAAACTTTATAGCCGTCGGTTTGTATGGCACCTTTGAAGTCGCGCAACTGCGTCCGGGCTATCTCGCCGGCGCGCGAGCCTTTATAGTAATAGAAAAAGGTTCCGCGGGATCCCGCACTTACGTCTCTGAACTGCCATGCGTAGCCGTTTCGGCAGGCCTGCCCCATGCGGTCGGCTATTTTCCATGGGACTTCATCCACCTGAAGATAGCCGCCGGCTATTATAGCTTCGCGCTGGCTTTCATAAAGGGGATAAAGCAGTTGGGCCACCGAGTGGTTCCAGTCGTTGACAGTGGATGTGGGAAGTTTCAGCCCCGGATCGGCGAACATTTTCACTTGCCGGTACTCAGGGAGATGATAGCTGTACTTGTTTATCACCAGGTTTGCCAGCAAATCAGCGGCCACGCGGTTTCCACCCAGAGGCATCCGAGGTTTTGATGCCTGAAGTATTATTGGATTGGGGTTGTCCTTATCCTTTTTCAGGCGGAGCAGCGGACGCACCACGACCTCGACCCACAGCCGCTGAGGTTGATGATGCAGAATGCGTAATGTGTCATGGCCGATAATGTCGTAATCTTCAATATTTATCCCCTCGGGCAGCTCAGTACGTGTTTCCTCGGGCAGCCCGTAAGCGTTGTATTTTGCCGGACGACTGGATTTGTTTACCTCTTTTGCTGCCTTGCGGCGTTTCTCAGCCGCTGCACCGACCTGCCGAGTGGCCTTATCGAGCTTTTCAGCGGCTTTCAACTGCGCCTCCTTGTCAAATTCCTCAAACAGCGACGGCTCGTCATATTTGACAGCCCTGTCTGTCAGCGAACCGAACAATCGGCGCTGCAACTGCGCAATCTGCAGTGCCATGTCGATAATCATCTCATGGCAGGCTTCAAGTGTATCGGGCAATTTCAGCGTCGTTTTCATATCGCTAAATTACTAATTTCAAAC
>JAMPEH010000210.1 GCA_023665245.1 Muribaculaceae bacterium | reverse complement strand
ATTGCGGTTTACGGAGCGTCAGGCAGCATGAAAACGCGGGCGTTTTGTACCAACCGTATTCTGCAAAGCGCAGCCAGAGGCGAATCGCTTGTTATCTGCGACCCGAAATCCGAACTGTATGAAAAGACAAGCCGCTATTTAGCGGAGGAACGGGGCTATGTGGTAAAGGTATTCAATCTTGTCTCCCCGGAAAATTCCGATTCGTGGAATTGTATTGCGGAAATCAAGGGCGACGAGCTGATGGCGCAGCTCTTCTGTGACGTTATCATCAAGAATACCGGCTCGGAACGGGGCGACCACTTCTGGGATGCGGCTGAGATGAATTTGCTGAAAGCATTGGTGTTGTATGTAGAGCAAGGCTATCCGCCCGATCGCAAAAATATCGGACAGGTGTATAAGCTGCTGACGCTTTCTTCGGAAAAGGAACTGAACAGCCTTTTTGATATGCTTCCGTCCACCCATCCGGCAAAAGCGCCCTTTACCATTTTCAAGCAGGCGTCCGACACGGTACGCAGCGGCGTGATTATCGGTCTGGGCTCCCGTCTTCAAGTATTTCAAAACAGGATGATCTGCAATATCACCAGCTTCGATGAAATCGACTTGGAGCTCCCCTGCACCAAGCCCTGCGCATACTTTGTAATCAACTCGGACCAGGACAGTACCTTTGATTTTTTAGCGTCACTGTTCCTGTCTTTTGTATTTATTCGCACGGTACGGTATGCGGACAAGCACTGTCACGGCGGCAGGTTGGAGGTGCCTGTCCATGTGCTCGGAGAGGAATTGACCGCCTGCGGCGTTATCCCCGATCTGAGCAGAAAGATCAGTACCATTCGCTCCCGGAATATTTCTATGTCCTGCGTATTTCAAAACCTTGCGGGACTCCAAAACCGCTACCCCTATAACCAGTGGCAAGAGATTTTAGGAAATTGCGACATCCACCTGTTTTTAGGCTGTGTGGATGAACTGACCGCACAGCATATCAGCGACCGTTCGGGAGAAGTCAGCGTCCATGTGCAGAGCAAGGCAAAACAGCTCGGCACATGGCGAATCTCCAACTACACGCCGGAGTACCGGGAAACCAGCGGCGTGGGAAAGCGAAAGCTGCTGACAATGGATGAAGTGCTGCGTCTTCCGCTGACGAAAGCCTTGGTTATCGTTCACGGCAAGAAAATTTTGCAGGTGGATAAGTGCGACTACACCAAGCACCCGGAGGCGAAAAAACTACAGCCCTGCAAAGCGTCGGAGCATATCCCCGAATGGAGCAAATCAAATTGGAAGGAGGCAGATCAGCCGACAGAAAAAAACGAAATCAAAAAGCCTACCCGCAAGAAACAGAATGCAGCGCCGACTGGCGTTGTAGCAACAACCAAGGACGATATTATGTCCGATATTTGAAAGGAGAAACCTTATGCCAAAGAAAGTAACAACCGAAACCGATACTTTAGTAACCGTATCGGAAGAAACAGCGGAAGCAGTCCTTGATCCGGAGGTGGAAAATGAAAACACCGACCCTCTCCCGGACAGTGAAGCTCCCGCAGAAAGTGAAGAACCGCCCAAAACCAAACGTACCCGAAAAAAGAAAACGGATACGGAAAGCGCAGAATTACCCGAAAATGATGCACCGCCAGCCGAAGAAACAGAAGAAATCAAGCCGGAGCCTGAACCGCAGCCGGCTCAGTCCGTTCCTGCGAGGCGAAGCGCCAAAACAAAAGAGGATCCGATTCTAACGCTGGAAGTCGGCGCTGATGTGGAAACGGAAGAAAGCGTATCCGATATTGCCTGGCACGAAATCCACAACGCTTACCGTACTCGCCGTATTTTGACCGGGTATCTCGGCGGCATTGAGCAGACCGACGCCGGAAAGACCATTGCCATTGTGGAATACAAGGGTTTTCGTGTTGTCATTCCACTTAAAGAGATGACCGTTAAATTCCCGAATCAGCTATCGGGTGACGATTATACCCAAATGGTAACCCGTCAGAATAAGCTGATCAGCAAAATGCTTGGCGCTGAGATTGATTTTGTCGTTAAGGGCATTGATTCCAAAACACGCAGCATTGTAGCAAGCCGCAAGGAAGCGATGCTGAAAAAACGGCAGCTTTTCTATATGGAGACGGATAACAGCGGCGCTTATCGCATTTATGACGGACGGATCATTCAGGCGCGTGTCATTGCCGTAGCGGAAAAGGCAATCCGCATTGAAGCGTTCGGAGTGGAGACATCCATTATGGCAAGGGATCTCGCATGGGATTGGATCGGCGACGCACATGACCGTTTTTCCGTAGGCGATCAGGTACTTGTTCGTGTTTTGGAGGTGAAACGGGACAGCGTTGAAGATATATCCATCCGTGCCGACGCCAAAAGCGTGTCGGATAACACCAGCCGAGACAATCTGAAAAAATGCCGTATTCAAAGCAAGTATGCCGGCAAGGTTACAGACATACACAAAGGCGTAGTCTATATCCGTCTGACGAATGGTGTCAATGCGATTGCCCATTCCTGCTATGACAGGCGTATGCCCGGAAAGAAGGATGACGTTTCTTTTGCCGTTACGCATATCGACGAAGAACGCGGCGTGGCGGTAGGCATCATCACCCGTATCATCAAACAGAATTTATGAGCTGTTGAAAAAGATTGGGATGAGGTCGTAAATATATAGCAAGACGATTTTTAGGAGGTATTTCCAATATGCGTAATCTTATGATTGCTTTGCTTTTCGTATTTATGATTCTAACAACGGGGTGTCGGGCGAAAGCTCCGCCGGAATCCGATAGTGAAATTCCTTCCGAAATCACATCGGAGGAACAACTTTTTAATTCGGAGTCCGTGACAACGGAAACTGTCAGTACATCGGAAACCTCGGAAATTTCCGAAAGCAATTCCGAAGCTGCATCCGATAGGCGGGATTACTCTCAGACGTCAGAGCCAGAGCTTCCGACAGCGGATGTGGCGTCGGATAAACCAAGTCAATCCGCATCCGATGCACCTGCGCCGACAAAACCCGATCCTCCGCCCACCGTTTCCGAGCAGCCAAAGCCCACACCGCCCTCGGAACCTGAACCGGCGGCAAGCGATCTGCCTGACGAACCTGTGCAGCCCAAAGAACCGAATGCAGGGGCGGCGGATACGCAGGCAGTGGCAGACAAGGTTTTGGCATATATCAATCAGTACCGTTTTGAACAGGGATGCCCTTCTGCTGTAAAATTGTCGGGACTTACACGCTATGCCGAGTACCGCAGCGGACAGCTTGTTTCCAACTTTGCGCACGATACTGCGGACGAACGGGCAGCGGCAACCGCCCTGCAATACGGGCAGTATGTCGATCCGCCTCTTTACGGTATGACCGGAGAGCCGTATTACACGGTAAATGTCCGAGAGGCAATCGGTATGGGCGGCTATGCCGGAACGATAGACGAGGTGGCAAAGTCGCTTGCACGGCTGATAAAAAACAGCCCCGGTCACTGGGCGTATGTGGGTTCTGCAGAGTACGGATACATCGGCGTCGGTGTTACCTGCCGCAACGATATGTGGTACTGCGATATTGCCATGGCACAGGAAAATACCGATGAAAAGTAAATATGTAATTCAAAAGAGAAAGCTTCATTGTTCAGGCAATGGAGCTTTTTTCATACCCTTTTTTAGAAACTGAAAGGAGATTCTATGAAAATTAAAAAGAAGTCAAAACTGATCTCCGCCATATTAGCGGTAGTGATGTTGGTTTCGGCGTTGCCTCTCAGCGTCTTTGCGGCGCCATCGTCGGATATTCCGTCCGATATGCTGAACAACGATTATTTAGACGCGCTGGCATACACCGGCTACAATGTGCAGAGCCAGAAAACAGATGGAACGATCTTCAAAAACTACGGATACAAAATGGAAGGCAGCTCCGTCTTGTCCGGCATTACCTACGGATACGGGCCGAGCGGTAAGGAAACGGTATCTCAATCGGGTACAGCCACCGGACTTGCCCCAAACATCGCCAGCTTCCAAAGCGGCGGTCTTTGCTGCGCTTCCTATGTGAGCTATGTCTATTATAACTACCTTCCCAATATCGCCGGAGTGGATACCTCCGGCGTGCCTTGTCCGTCCAACCCTCGTTCCGCTTCGGCGTACAACACGGCGGCAAACGATTGGGTAGCAAACGGCAAAGCCAGACGGATTAGCTTTACACAAAGTGCCGACGGCAGCAACTTTTCTGCAAGCGAGGAAATCCCTATCGGCTCGCTGATCGTTTTCCGATCCATCGAGGAAGGCACCATCGCCCATGTAGCCCTGTATGCCGGTTACTATAACGGCGTCAACTTTGTTACGCATGTGGGCAATGACCGAGGACCTGAAATCAACAGCATCGAGGGCATGACCAAGGGTGGTTATCCGGAAGCAGTGGCGCAGATCGTTGTGCCCGAATTTGCAGGAGAAACCGGGCGGATTGAGATTTACAAAAAGGATCCGAACGGCAAGAACCTTGCAGGAGCATATTTCTCCGCCACCAATACGACCACCAACGAGCAGTATTTGATCGGTCCCACCAACTCAAACGGCTATGCATACAAAGACGGGCTTAAATTGGGAACCTATAAAGTAATTGAAACCGTATTCCCTGAAAATTACACGACTTCCGGCACATCTCAGTGGACAGTCACTCTGAACTCTGCCAACAAGGGTATAGCAACCATCAACGCGGTCAACCAGCTGAAAACCGGCAGTATTGAGGTCTACAAAAAGGATGTGAACGGC
>JAMPEH010000020.1 GCA_023665245.1 Muribaculaceae bacterium | reverse complement strand
GCAATGTAAATATATGAATGACGATTTATCAGATGCTTTGGTTAAACAGTTTAAGAAAATACAAGCCGAAGCAATACAAACCGGTAAAAAAATGTATGATGCAGTTGTGAAAGTTGATTCTGCCATGGCAGAATTGAATAAAGTCAGCAATGCTTCTGCTTCTGAGATTAAAAAATATTTTGATGAAGTGACTAACAGTGCAAAAAGATATGGTTCAGAAGTAAGCGATATGATTAATGCCACAGCCGATTGGAGCAGATTAGGATACAATTTATCTGACAGTAAAAAGTTGGCAGAGATTTCCACTTTGTATACTCACATCGGCGATGGTATTGATATGAGTGCGGCAAACAGCACTTTGATTTCTGCATTGCAGGGATTTCAATTAGAAGCGGAAGATGCTCTTGAAATAATAGACAAATTTACTGGAGTAGCGAACAATTTTCCAATTGATAGTGCCGGAATCGGTGAAGCATTACAACGGAGTGCTGCTTCATTTTATGCTGCCAATACTGACCTTTCAAAATCAATTGCATTGATTGCAGGAACAAACAGTGTTGTCCAAAATCCTGATGCCGTAGGTAACATGTGGAAAACAGTTTCCATGCGAATCAGAGGAGCTAAGCAGGAGTTAGAAGATATCGGAGAAGAAACTGATGGCATGGTTGGGTCTGCAACACAGCTAAGAGATTTAATTCAAGGCTTAACTGGTTTTGACATTATGGTTGATGAAGCCGGCACTCAATTTAAGGATATTTATGAAATTGTGGTCGGAATTGGTCATGAATGGGAAAATCTCACCGATATTGAACAAGCTGAACTTCTTGAGGTTTTAGCTGGTAAACAGGGGAATGCTCTTAGTGCCGCCTTGAATAACATTTCGATGATTGAAGATGCATATAGGGTTGCTGAAAATTCTGCCGGTTCTGCATTAAGGGAACAAGAGGAATATGAAAAAGGTATTCAGTATTCATTGAATCGCCTTGAAGCTTCTTTCCAGACATTTTCAAATCATATTTTAAAATCTGACTTCTTAAAAGGAGTCATTGATTTTGGTAATGGTGCAGTTAATGTATTAGATACAGTTACAAATAAACTCGGTTCCTTAGGAACCATAAGAATCGGTGCCGAAATATTTGGTATTACGGAATTCATTAAGAACTTTGCTCAACCTTGGAATAAAGGTACAATTTTAAACTCGCTTACAGTTTTTTAATTGGGCTAACATAGATAAGAAAATGATAAAATGGTTCATAGTACAAGTCTATGCATTGGGAGTTCTAAAATAAACTAACGAGGAGTAATTGCTGGAATGACCTCATGAATATTCGACTAAAGCGGAATTGATAACAATAGACGTAAATGTGCGAAAGGCAGAAAAAACAGAATATTCGGCATATGGTAATCTGTATGCAAATACAGAGTGTGCCTAAGTGCTATTAGCAAGGGTTTTAAACAAAATCAGCAGCACACATTCCTAAGATTATAACATCTAAACTAATAACCCTGTAAAAAGGACTAACAAGTTGAATAGGAATGGATGTTCATCGACTACCGATCCTCAGAGTATATTCTACCTCATTGAATATGCTTTTAAAGTATAGTGTTATATGGAGTTTCTAATAATTTTCTTACATATAACAATACAAGCAAAAAATTATTGTTACTACTTTTCCATCACCAACTACGCAAAATAGAATGGACAAAGTAAAAATAAATTAATCCTATAGAAGATATCATTAAAAAAACAGCTTTACATATATTCATGTAAAGCTGCTTTCTGTGTATAAAAACACAAACAAAAATTTCAAGAAAGGTCGTGCTAATTTACCACGTATATCCACAATTTTTACATTTAAAACTTTTATTAATCTTCTTGCTAAAAATACCAAACATATAAACTGAGCCAGCTCGTTCTAAACCACCTATTTTTTGAACATTGGTTGATGAACATGTCGGACATTTAGGTTTGTTTTGCCACTCTTTTGCTATTGCGTTGTTGTGGGCTATTTCTTGTGGGGAAAGATCTGGATCTGGTTTATATATTTCATCATAAACTTTAGTCTTAAAATCCATGCATACGATTTTTGCTGTATTTTCATCACAATGCAGATAGTCTTTTATGACTTTTGTTGCTTGTGAAAAGTCATTTTTTCCAATTAGATTACATATATTATAAAACGGTGAATCTTCTGCTTTGTCAAGAACGTTTAACATTTCATCTACTGTCATTTTAATCCTCCATTATCTATCTAAACTTAAAATAATATTAGCATATTATACGAAGCAATGCAATTAAAAGCTGTAGGCGAGTCTTTAAATGTATTAAATTCTATAGAAAATGTTTTAAACAACTTTAGCGATAGCGGAAGAATTGTCGTTCTTCAAGAGTTGAAACGAGCAACCAAAGGTTATTCCTTAGAAGCAGTAAAAGCAGCAATAGCCCAATCAAAACTAAATGAAGAACAGATCAAAAACATTCTGATTGGACAAGGATTGGAGGGACAGTTTCTTGAAACAACCACAGCAGAATTAGCACAAATAACTACAAACAACGCTCTTACTGCTTCACAAGAAGCTACTACTGCTTCCACATTAGGACTAGGCAATGCATTTAAGGGGTTATGGGCAACTATCAAAAAACATCCAATAATAGCAGGTGTAACTGCTATTATTGGTATTGGTACTGTTATTTCAAGTATTTATAATAAACATCAGGAGAAAATAACTGAAACTTTAAAGAAATCAACAGAACTCACGTCAACCTATAAGCAGGAAAAATCCGAGTTAGATTCGCTTATTGAAAAATATAAGGATTTGAACGAACAGCTCACAAATGCTTTTCTGACAACCGAAGAATACAATTCCATAAAAGAACAATTATCTTCCCTTCAGGAAGACCTGATATCAAAATATGGCAAAGAAGCTTCTGCCATTGATATTGTTAATGGAAAATATGATGAGCAGATAAAAAAGCTGGATACAATTTCCAGAAAAAAGGCTCAGGATTTTGTTAATGAAAATTCCTCGAACATTAAGGAAGACTGGAATTTCTTAAATGATACCAAATCCATAACAAAACAGCGTAGGACAACCAACGGCAATGAAGAAATTTATAATAAATATCTACAGGGCTTAAATGGTATAGACGCAATTCATGATTACAACAGTAATTATAGTGGCAATGGTGTATATTTAAATTATAAGTATGAGGGAACCGCTGAAGAAATCCGTAAACAAATTAATGCGGATATAAACGCTTTACGCAAGCAGTATGGGGACTCAAACGAATATGTGAATGTTGTTTTGGATGATTTGTCTGAATTATTAAAGAATGAAAAAATCAGTTCTGAACAAATCAATCAATCTATTCAAAATATGTCAGAGTATGCCATATCCTCTGTTAATGGTAATTCCGAAATACAATCTGCTTATGATTCCTTGGTTGACGGAATAGAAAAATATAATAATGCCCTTGAGACAGGCGAAGGCATTGACAAAGCTTATAGTAATTACGAAAAACTGCGTGATGAGTTTAAAAATGTATCAGCAGATATTCTAGGCATAGAATATGTTTATGGTGACTTATTAAATAAAATTAATGAACCATTAGATTTAAGCTTTAAGCTGGATACAAACATAAACAACGGGAACAAAAACACTGAACGATATCTTAATAAGTTACAAGATATTACAAGTGACCAGTTGCGTTCTTTGAATTATGACGACTTACTAAGTGTAAACAGCCTCAATAATTATAAAGATGCTTTTGGACATCTAATTAAACAGCTTGATGTTTCCGAGGCTGGCGTTGATGCATTAATTGACAGACTAATCGAATTGGGTTATATAACCAATTCCGCAGACATACAGAATAAAGAAAATATACTGAATGCCCTAGGTTTTAATAAAAATGCCAGTAATGCTACTGCAGCAAAACGCAATATAACCGCTAATAATGTATATAACAGTCTGACAGATGAGCAAAAGCATATATTAGGTGGCAACCTTGATTTAATTCCACAGGAATCATACAACTGGACGGAACGGCAATGGATGGATTTCATAGAGAAACTAAATAATAATGCCGAAGTGGATATTACCGTTAATCCTGCCAAATCACTTGATTCCATAAAAGATGCCTTTTCAGGGTTTGAGTCAATTTATGAAGATATCCACAATGGTACTACCGTTGCAGCCGATTAACACCACTCCCTTTTATGGGGGTATTTTTATGTAGAAGGGAGCAATGTAAATATATGAATGACGATTTATCAGATGCTTTGGTTAAACAGTTTAAGAAAATACAAGCCGAAGCAATACAAACCGGTAAAAAAATGTATGATGCAGTGTTGGAAATAGATACTGCCATGACCAACCTCTATAAGGTAACAGATGAAACAGAACTAAAATATACTCAATTCCTTGATTCTGCATGTGATTCCGCACAGAAACTTGGAAGGTCTGTATCAAGCCTGATTGAACAAACAGCAAATTGGGCAAAATTAGGATTTTCACTGGACGAGGCAGAACAACTTGCTAAAATAAGCTCGATTTATGCAAACCTCAGTGAAGCAGATGACAATACTGCTGTATCTGATATGGTTACGGCAATGAAGGCTTTTAACATTGAAGCATCAGATGCAATTAGTATTGTCGATAAACTAAACAAATTGGGGAATGAATATGGAACTTCAGCAGCATCACTCGGTGATGGATTATCACGGTCTGCTTCCGCAATGGCAACAAGTGGAACAGACTTAAATAAGACTCTTGCAATGCTGACCGGTGGTACAGAAATAACCCAGAATGCTTCTGAGTTTGGTAACTTCCTAAAAATTGGGAGTATGCGTATCAGAGGCATGAAAGGCAGCCTAGAGGAATTAGGCGAGGAAGTTGATGAAACTGTAGATTCCATCAGTAAGGTTCAAACCCAGATTCATAATCGTACGGGTGGAAAAGTAAATATCTTTGATGACATGGGTAATTTTAGGGATTACTATGATATCATGAAAGATATTTCCGAGGTATATAATGATTTAAGTTCAACAAATCAAGCCGACCTTACAGAAATACTATTCGGTAAGCAAAGGGGAAACCAAGGTGCTGCCCTTATTCAGGCATTCCAATCCGGGCAAATCCAAAAAGCATATGAGGCAGCTCTTAACGCAGAAGGTTCTGCCATGCAGGAACAAGAACGATGTCTGGAATCGCTTGAGGCAAAAACACAGAAGTTTGAAGCAGCATTTCAATCACTATCTTCTACTGTACTTGACAGCGACTTTTTAAAAGGATTTGTAGGTTTTGGAACTGGTGCAGTTAATGTATTAGATGCAATAATAAGTAAAATTGGCATTCTAACTCCACTATTAGGCGGGTTAGGTGCTTTCCTTGGAAGAGATAAATTAAAACAACAATTTTGTCCTGTATGGTAGTGATGCCATATTGCAAATAACCAAGTAAAAAAATCATGGGTGTCAAATTTCGGGGACCAACTAACAACTCAACACAAAAGTATATACCAGTAATGGTACTATATGATAGGGTCGAAAGACGGGAAAAGTTGATGTTTGCCATATGCTAACCAATAACGCTAAGTGGTGTATTTATTAAAATGGGAATTAATAAATAAAATGAAAGAGTCCGAAGCCAAGCTATAGACAGCGTGGAAAACTGTCTCCCCTACTCTTCTACTTAAAAGAAAGAGGGATGAAGGTTCAACGACTGGAAGGCACGATATCTCACTGAGATATGGAAGTACAGTCTAATTTCATATATGCGTGAGAAACATATATGTCTATGCTCGCTGGTAACCAGACCAGCAAGAAGGTAACTTCGAGAAGTAGTGTAGAATGAGATTGAATATAAAATACATAATAGATTTTTAAGTTTAAAGAGTACATATTACAATAACAGTGATACGATGAGAATAAAATATGGAAAATGACAGTATTGAAACAGCTATTAGATGGTCTTCTGACAAATAGAAACTCAAGTAAATAATTTATAATCCCTTAAAAATTTAATATTGTAATCTATCATCATATACTGTATAATATTATAAAATAATACAAATAATTGTATATTATATATTTATAAATACTATATATAGTATTTATAAGGGAGTGGATTACAAATGATTATAGATATGAGTGAAGAACGTGCCAAATCATCGGTAGTAATTGATAAGAATATCAAGCCCAAAGCACTGCATAAAATTTTAAAACATCAAGTAATATTAACACTTATACAATATGTTGTTTCTATAATTATTTTTATTATTGGTATATGTTTATATATTAAGGGAGATTTATCTAATTTAATAATCGGAACAATACACATTAATGATATTGAAATTCAAAATTTAAAAATAAACATTGGAGCTTTTTTGATATTAATTTCTGTTTATATGTTTATGAAAATTACATTGAATTTAAATATTAGCTTTTACAAAGGGGAGTAATGTGATGATTCGACAATTAATAAAGAAATATTCTGAACAATTCTTATTTAATACTATTTGTGTTAATTTTGGATTAACGCAAATATTGCAATTGGATAACGATGATGGGTTAAAATTTCAGATTGATTTATTTAATGAGCATATTTTATCAAAAATAAATCTATTAATAAAACAATGTAAATATGTTATTATTGAAAACGAATATACAGAATCCGTGTGGAAAGAAATCTTTTCTTTACACTATGCTCATACTTCCTATTCGTCTAGCAATAAAGTAATGCGAGTACATTTTTTTAATAGCGACATTGAACATTTTAGCCCTGAAAATATTAAAATATTAGATAATAGTTATTTAGGTTATATTACATTGCGCCCTGTACCAGATTTTAATTTAATGTTATCTTTTATAATGCCAAATTGGAATGTTTTAAAATTTAATAATGAAGATTATATTATGACATGTGAGCAAATTGTACATATATCATCTTATGCTATAACTATAAAAACTTTTCCTTTTTACTCACAAGATACGGTTGTTACTACTTGTGCCCAGGCTGATATTATTATGTTTGCAACATATACAAATAAAAAATTTAATCATAAATTAATCAAAGTAAATGATATCCAAGAATATATGAAGTATAGTCCTTTGCCAAGCAAAGGGCTTACTGGACCAGAAATGATGGAGATATTTCGTTCAAATGGTAGTCCAGTGGATTATCATTTAATGAAAAAAGTCAAAAAAAGAGGAATTTCCAAAAAACAAGTTTCTTTAGAAGAATACTCATATTTTATAGCTTTAAATCATATTACAAATATTTTAGATACATATATAGAAAGCGAGTTGCCAGTTATTTTGTATAAGGCAAAACATGTTATATTAATAATTGGGCATACTAATGATAATCCAAAAAAATACATTGTTTATGATGATTCTGGTGTATTTTTAAAAAATGTAATCGGACAGAATAGTTTTATAGGTTTGGCATCAAATAAAGAACTTTTTCCTAAAAACAATGAAAAAACATATTTGATATGTGCAACACATGAAAGAGTATACTTAACTGCTGAAGAATATAATGGTTTTGTACGGAACCAAATATCCCAATTAAATATTGAAGAAGACGATATTGTTAAAAAGAGAAATATTATTGTTGATAATACTGAATTAAAAGCACATTTATTATCTATATTAAGAGACGCCTCAAATTTAGACGATATAACAAGGGAAAAAATTTTAAATTTATCATATTGCGATTTACCTCATTATTTATGGTATACTGAAGTACATCTACATAATGGTTCAATGATTGTATTAATTGGTGATGCTACATATCCAGTTAATACTAACTTGAATATATTTAAGTTGTGTTTTTTAGTTTCATCTATTTATGAAATTAAACTATTAACACATATTAAAAAATAAAGGAGGTAATTTATGCAAACGAACTATAATAACACGCCCGAAAATCCAAATATTGATCTTAAACAAAAAAACAAAGAAATACAACATTTGTTTTTGAGTAGTCAAAAAGATTTTCAGAAAAGAAAAGAATTACGAGAACAACGCTTAAAGGAAATAAATGAATATAGAGATGAACAAGTTGCTGCATTAAATCATTAGTATGAACTTAATAACAAAGTCATTTTTATGTTTGAACGGAACTCCACAAAGTTTGTTTCATACAAAGACATAAAAAACTGATGGTAGCCCTGAAACTTGTATATGTAGCACCAACAGAAGAAACTACCCTGAATGAACTAAATCTGTTCGAAGATAAATGGGATACCAAATGTCCAAAGATTTATAAATCATGGCATGATAACTGGTAACCCTTTCCACTTATTTTAAATATTCGGAAGCTGTCAGACGACTCATTTATACTACGAATGCCATTGATGGATTAATCGTCGGCTCCAAAAAGTGGTCAAGTCCAAAACGGTTTTTCCATCTGACGTCAGCTTTCTGAAAATACTGTATCTGGTAACCATGGATATCACAAAGAAATGGACAGGGCACCGTCAGTACTGGGGACAGATTCATTCCCATCTAGAGATTTATTTTGAGGAACATCTGAAAGGATGCAGTCTGTAAATAATCCTGTTGCAGCAGGTCTTATTGATATACAGAAAAATCCCTGTATAATACAGACAAGGGCAGAACTAGGAAAGTCGGTTCTGCCTATTTGCAACTATTTACAAATCATATATCGCTTTTTGAGTTTCCACAAAACTTGAAACGGTCTTATCATATATACATTTATTTTGTCTTTTCTATTCACGAGGATTTTGTTTCAGATTTATTTTCATTATATAAACAATATGCAACCCTGCCATATACAATAAGCTCCTTTTTCATGTATATTACTATGTCAAAATATGCTTTCTAGCTTCTTCACTTTCAAAGCAGCACCTTTTTATCACAACTTCGTCTTTAGATGCGAATAAAATCGCAATAGCAGGAAGAAATATATCGTTTAAAAAAAGAATATAAGTCAACTCTTAATTGAGTTCCACAAGTAATGTTTTTATTTTTATATTTTCCTTCTAACAAATAATTTATATTTGCCGTGAATTAACATCCCTTCTCAGTTTGTTAATGCAATTATAACAAATAAAAAATTACATTCAATCTCATTAAAAGAAAAGACAGGTGAGATTGAATTTAAAAAGACATGCAAACTATTGAAATTTACATGTCTTTTAGTGATTATTTAAAACATACTCTTAACAAACACCTTATAATACTTATCATCGAGCAATATGAGTGACTTCTCACCACTCTTCCACTCGATTGATATAAGATATTCTTTGGAGGATTTTTTACCACCTATTCCTGCGACAGCACCAAGAGCACCGAACACGGCAACTCCCAATGCCCCTTTCCAAAAGGAATATTCAGATGAATTTGGATTGTTTTCGTCTAGGATGGCGTAAGAAGAAATATATCGTTTTACAAGTGGTACTAAATCTACATCGATATCTAATGTAGAACCACCAAGTATTTTCCTATTTTTATATTTTCCTTCTAACACATAATTTATATTTGCCATGAATTAACATCCCTTCTCAGTTTGTTAATGCAATTATAACAAATAAAATAAATATATTCAATCTCATATTAAGAAAATTAAAGGTTTTAAAGAGGAAATAGATAATATTTCAAAAACAATACGAAAATTTGAAAAAATAAATTTCGACTTTTCGGGTATGTCTGGTAAACAAATTCAGTTATTTAAAGATTATAAACCAGACCAACTCCAATCCTACATCTCCGCAATTCAAGAAATCAAAAATGCAGATTACGGTAATTTTAGTGTATTTGAAAACACAGCATATCTTGACTATGCAAACGCTTTAGAAGGAGTATCAGCCTCCCAAGCTGCATTCCTGCTCTCTACCCAGGGATTAACCAATGCACAGATTGCGGAAACACTCAGCATCAAAGAAGGAAGTACGGCAGAAGCATATAAGGCAATGGTGGAAGCTGGACTGCTAAAGTCCAAACAATCGCTTACCAATGCAGAATTACAAAAAACCATTGCCACCAAAATTGGTAATGAAGAAGATGCAAAAGCACTTATGTCTCATATGGGGCTTGCTGTTGCTATTGAGGGTGAAGAAGTACAGACAGTACAATTAACTACCAAGAAATTACAACAGGCAGTTGCTACTGGATTAGTGACGGAATCACAAGCTCAGGAAATTGCAATGACATCTGGTGTTACTGTGGCAGAAAAGGCGGCTACTGCTTCTACTAAAGGTTTAACTGGAGCATTAAGGGCATTATGGCTGACAATGAAGTCTAATCCATTACTAATGATTGCAACGGTTGCACCATTCGCAATTGAGGGTATATCAAAACTCGTTGATGCCTTAATTACAACAAAAAAAGAACTCGAAGAAAACCGGCAGAAAATCCGTGACCTTGGTAAAGAAGCCCGCAGCTCGGTAGATTCCATCAATTCAAACTTTGAGTCAACCAAATCTACAGTTGACAGTGTGGCAGAAAGATACGCCACTCTGGCACAGGAAGTCGGCAATCTCGGAAAAGCATCACAGAATCAGGGTACTCTTTCCAATGATGAGTATTCGGAATTTCTTGACATCAGTAACCAGTTGGCTGACCTTTTCCCACGCCTGACAAACGGATATAATGATAACGGTGATGCGATCCTTAATTTAAGTGGCGACATAGATACAATCACATCATCCCTCTACGGCTATCTTGATGCCGAGAAAGCAGTTGCATCCCTTGATATGCAGGAAAAGATGGGTGACATATGGGGCGAATACTCACAAAATACCAGTGATTATTCAAACGAGTATAACCGTCTGAATGATGAAAAGAGAGGTTTAAGCAGCTTTTATGATGCAATGCTGAATGACAGCATTGATTCCCTGCATCCTTATTATGATGACTTTGGAAAACTATTCGCAAAAGCAGGAATAGATAATTCCGTATTAAATGAAGTTTCCGTATGGTCAGATTTTTCGGAGAAACAGCAAAATGCCATCAAGGATGCCTATGCCCTTCTAATCAAGGAATATGAAAAGGATATCAATGATTTTTCAAACAAGATAGAAGCTGAAAACAAAGACTTCTCAAAATACCTGATTACATCTTTGCAGGGAACGGATTATTATGAAGAACTGGGTGATTACAAATCAATTGTCAACTCACTGCTTACCAATTACGGGTATGACATGGAACTTTATAACATGCGTGGAAGCGGTAATTGGGATAAAGCACTTGAACAGATTAAGCAGGACATTATCAAACCGTTCAACAACCTGTCCGATGAAGACAAGGAAGTATTTCAGGAGTATTATAATAACCTGCTGTCTTTGGACACAGATGCCTCATTGGCAGATAATATCCCTAAAATAGAGGAATATATATCCAAGCTTGCCGAACTGCTGGATATGGATGTAAATAAACTCACGGTTACACTTGGATATGACCTTGAATCAGACAAACAGGCAATTGAAACGGCAAAAACCCGCATGGGATACCATTCTGGAGATAAACTTTCAAGGGATGAAATATTCCATAACATGACGATAAATAAAGTTGCTAATTCATTGACTGGTGATAATATTACATTGCTTGCTAATGCTGATATTCCACAGGAGTCATACAACTGGACGGAACGGCAATGGATGGATTTCATCAACGAACTCCAAAAAGAAGCAGACGAAAACCCGTTAGAAATCCCAACCTCACTAGACACCACGGAAGCCTTAAAAGCCGCCACGGATGCATTTTCCAAATTTGGCGATGCTGAAAATGGTTTATATGCTGACATTCTGGCTGGTAAAAACATTGATTCCGGTGATATATATGCCTTAAAGGATGACTTCGGTGATATTGACGGCGGCAGGGCACTTGAAAACTTTGCAGATGTACTACTGCAATTCCCTGGTGATGTGGATAAGGCACAGGAAGCACTGAATGCTTTGGTAACGTCCTATCTTGATGAATCTGATATACTTGATAACATAACTGAAGAACATAAAGATTACATCATACAGGAATTAGAAAAAATCGGTGTCATAAATGCCGAAGAAGTTGTAAATGACCGTTTAAATGACTCCGTTAAGGTCAGTATCAAAGCATTTCATGAATTTTCCAAAGTATTGTCAGAACATATCGACATTTTGAAAAACGGAAATTCCGAGACTGAGGAATATAAAAACTCACTGGAAACAGTAAAGACATCCTTTGAGGAATTCTTAAATGCCAATTCAGGTTCGGGTGAAATGGAAATCAGTGCTTCGTTATCCGATGACTTTATCATTCAGAATCTTGAAGATATAGAATCCGCAGCATCAGGCAGTGAGGAAGCCCTGAACCGTCTCCGTGTTGCCGCATCCAAGGACATTGCCGCCAATATAAGCATGAATGTCCCACAACAGGCATACGATGGAATACTGAACCAGATTAATTCATGGATTGACAATACGGATTTGGATACCCTTGAAGTTGGAACATATATAGATGAATTACCGCTCGTACAGGGATTACAGGATCTTGTTAAAAAAGGTGCCATTGCCCAAAAGGATATGAACAATATTCTGGCAGGTATCGGTGCGACACCTGAAATAAGCATGGAGCCTGTTCCCGTTACTTTGCCAAATGGTATTATGGGTGCAACAATAGGTATGGTTACCAAAACCTTACAGCTTCCACGTATCCGTTACAAAATGGCTTCTAATTTCAGCGGTGCTAATTTTTCTAATTCCATCCCTGCTTCTTCTTCCAAAGGCAGTGGCGGAGGTGGTGGTGGAGGTTCAAATAATACGGCATCCGAAGAAACCAAATCCACCATTGACTGGATAGCAAGGCATTTAGAGCAGCTCCAGAAAACAATTGACAAGACAAAGGCAAAGTTTGAAAACCTGTTTACCCTAAAAAACAAATCCAAAAACCTTGAAAAACAGATAAAACAGACCACTGCCCTTATGAATGCGGAAGGAACAGCCGCAGACAAATATCTTGCAAAAGCAAAGCAGTATGCCAAAAGTTCAGGCTTATCTTCCAGTCTGCAAAAAGCCGTACAAAACGGACGGTTAAAAAAATATTCCCTTGCCGACCTGATAGCGGAATACGGACAGGAAACTGCCGATAAGATTAACCAGTATCAGGATTATTGGGATAAGTACCAGGCTGCCATGCAGAAGGAAGAAGAACTTATCACCGAAATCCGTGGTCTGAAAGAACAGAAATACCAGTTATATATTGATGAAGCCACTGCAAATCTTGAAAAAATTACTGCACAGGCTGCAAATGCCAGGGATAATTATAAGACACAGAACGAATATCTTAAGCAACAAGCCAAATGGATTAAACAACAGTATGACTATGAGATTAAGATTGCCAAACTGAACAAGGACAAAGTAAAGGTCAAGCAGCTGGAGGCAGAAAAAGCCGAGGCACTGGCACAGCTTGAAGTCCAGAAATTTGAAAACATAGCTTCATCTTATGACCATAAAATACAGACGCTTACCGAAACAATGGACAAAGCAGCACGTGAGATTGAACAGCTTGAAGCAGCAGGGAAAAACATTGATGTAAGCCTGTATAAAACACAGCGTAACACTGCCCAATCGGATTTAAAAACCTACAAGGCGGAGCTTACAAAATTGGAAGAACAGCTCAAGAACATAAAAAAGGGAACGGACGAATGGTATGACGCAAAAAAATCAATTGAGGATGTAAAAGACGCAATATCAAAAACAACCATTACCGTTTATGAGCTAAATACTGCAATCAATGAGTTACAGTTCCAGTTGTTTGAGGACACGAGAACCCAGATTTCACGCATTGCCCAGGAATATGACTTCATGCTTGGGCTTGCCGACGACCTGAAAAAGATAAATGAAGACAATGCACAGTTCACCGACATGGGATACATGGGACTTGGCACAAATGCCATCGGATACTATGCGTCACTGGAAAAGCAGACCTCTGACAAACTGACGCTGGATGAGTTAAACGGTATGCTTGCGAAAGGCATTCTTTCCAATAAGAACTACACCTTTAACTCCGTTGATGAGCTGAGGGACAAAATTGATGAGCTGTATGATACATGGCAGAGTGATATCCAGGCTACTTACAGTTACGAGAAAAACCTTGCCGATGCCATGACCGAAAAATACCAGGCACAGCTTAGCCTTGCCCAGAAATTAACCGATGAGCGTAAGGCATCGTTACAAGCCGAAAAAGACCTGCACGATTACCAGCGTACCATATCCAATCAGGTAAAGGACATCAATGCATTACAGATGCAAATCAATGCATACCGTGGTGATACGTCAGAGGAAGGCATGGCGAAGCTCCAGGCATTACAGAAATCCTTATCTGAGGCACAGGATGAACTTAAGGAAACGGAATATGACCGTTATATTTCAGACCAGGAAGACATGCTTTCCACCCTGTATACCGAATACGAGGAATTAATCTCCAAAAAACTCGATGACTTCTATGGACTGGTAAAGGAAGGCTTGGCATCTGCCAACGGACACTCAGCGGATATTGCTGATGCACTTGGTGACATTCAAACCACCAACCAATATACATCCCAGTTTAATTCCATAATAACCGCAATTGCAAACGGACAGAACATCCAACAGGCAGTTGCCACTGATATCACTAAAATACTGGATGTTTTAATTCCCTTAAGCGGTCTGGATGATGCCCAGAAAAAGAATGCCAAAAATAAAGCAGCGAAGCTTGAATCCGCAGGGATGCAGGGGTTTGCCAGGGGTGGTGTCATATCTGACACTGACATAAAAAAGCAGGTGGAAGCCAACGGAGACAGTGTACTTGTTTCTGCACAGCCTGGTGAAAGGATTCTTACACCGGTTCAGAACCAGAACTTTGAAAAGCTGATTAACAGTGATCTGGTTCAAAATCCTGCCCTGCTTACAGACATGTCCGGTTTGTTACAGTACACCAATGCTCCTGATTTAGTGAAATCCACAGGCGGCGGCGGTACTGTTGCAATCAACATTAACAGCATAGATTTACCGAATGTAATCAATCCTGAAAGCTTCGGGGATGAATTAGCCCACCAGCTCCAGAACAACAAAAAGATACAGAACTTAACCCAGGGACTTGCTTACAGCGGAATGCTTGGAAAATCCGCAAACAGCGTAAAACATATACACTAGACTTAAAGATCTGCCGCTTTAACGGTTGAAAAACCATGAAGCGGCAGGTTCTTTTTGTACATGGGAGAAATTGTAATTTGCAAAGTAATGCTGTTCTTGAAAAGTTTTTTGAATATGCATAAAAACCATAGAATGAAAAAGTAAAATCTTAAAATATATTTATGTTATTATATAGATAATTTTGATGTATCAGTAAAACCTTTCTTTTGTTCACAAAAAATTTACAATTCGTTCGTTGATTGTTCTGTTCAAATCAGCGTATAATACAAGAAATCAGGCTGATTTCTATAGTGGTGAGTCTCCACCAGTAAGAGGGACATTAAAATAGCGTGTGAGTCTCCACCAACAAGAGGGACATTAAAATAGCGTGTGAACCTACACCACAAAAAAAAGGAATTAAAATAAGGAATTAATGATATAATATGTAGGCATACTATATGAGAGTGTTGATGTTTTCACATTGACCAATAATGACTATATTTAATGTGTGACAATATTTTCATATTGTCCCTGAAAAGCATCTGCTTCGGCAGATGTTTTTCAGTTGCATCATTCTTCTATTCATTTGTGCATGATTATTTTTGAGGTCGGAAATGGTTCCCGACACACTCTAAAAAAGAGTACCTGAGATGATGGATACACCGCCCATCCAAAAGTAATCATGCTTTTATTATATATTCCCACATTTTCAACATATAAATATAAAGAAGCGTTATCAAGTCAGAAATAGGACATTGACTGTATGCTTCTTCAAGAGAGGGTATTTCTTACTGCCCTCTCATTTTTTATGAACAGGAGGAAACCAATTTGAAACGGAACATTGACCCACACACGGAAAAGCTGTACCAGAAAGAAATAAAACAGTTACAGGCAAAAAACATAAGGCTCCAGGAAGAACTGGATTTCTTTAAACAATACTATGAAGAATATAAAACACTTTCCGGACGGATGAAGAAAAACATCCAAAGATATGAAACAATGACAAACGAGTTAGACCAGATAAAGGCTGAATATAAGGCTTGGCTGGATAAATGCAAAAACAATATGGCTATAACACCATGACCATCTGCTGTTATTCCATATTAGAGGAGGAAAAAACATGTACGCTACAAAATTTATATACAATGGACACAGCTCGGATGAATATGGAATAATAATTGCCAATTTTGACGGTGGGCAGGAATCCGTTACAGGCGGCGAGGTTGAAGTTACGGCAGTCCAGACTCCGGGTAAGGATATTTATGATTACTATACCTCCCAGCTTCCAAATGTGCTCACATGGAATTTCAGTGTCATCAAAAATCCGTGCATGGCAGCCGATGAAATGTGGTTTTCAGCGGATGAGGAACGGCACATGGCAAAATGGCTTATGGGTGAGGACGGATACCATGAGCTGTACTTTGAGCAGGAAGATTACACGCAGGTATATTACATGGCATACTGCAATGTCAGCCCACACCAGATAAATGGAAGAACCATCGGCTTTGACATTACTGCCACCTCCAATTGCGGCTATGGTTTTTCAAAGGAATATGTAAGGACGGATACCTTTACTTTAAATGGTAAAAAAAAGCCCATCCAGATACAGATAAACAATGACCTGAAACGAAACATATACCCACAGGTTACAATCAAAAACGGCACAGGCAGTTTCACCATAACAAATTCAGACATAGCAGGAAATGTCATATGCCAAAGCTCCTTCAAAAACATAAACGGCACCCTTGAAATGGATTCCGGAAATGACATCATAACGGGACTGCCAAGCCCTGACAGTTTCGTCAACTGGGGCTTTTTATATTTTGTGGACGGCATGAACGAACTGACCTGTGACTGTGAAGCTGATGTGGAACTGACAATAAAATACAGGGAAATAAGGAGGGTAATCGTATGACAAACCAGCCAATCAGCAACATCATCAGACGTAATCCGCACAGCGGGAAAATAGAACGCCCCACTCTCCTGCTCCAGAATAACGGATTTGAAACAATACATAAAATCGGCAATTACCATAACTGGACTTTTTCCGCAAAAGCAAACGGCATGGATGAAATCAGTTTCACCGTCAATAAATACACAGACAACAAGCGGTGTCCGTTCTGGGAGGAGCTTTCTGATTTAAAAATTGTCGAGGTAAAGGACTACGGGCGTTTCCAGATAAAGGTGTCCTATGAGGATGCCGCACAGACCGTCAAGACCGTTACAGGACAGTCACTGGAGACTGAACTGGGACAACTGCCATTATATCTCCATGTCAATGATGAAGAGGCAGTGGACATGGTAAAAACGGAATATTCCTCTGGCAATTACACGGATGAGGGAAATTTTATCCCTACCGTCTTTTACAATGAAAACGATACAAAACATTCACTGCTGCACAGGGTTCTGGCAGACAAGGCTCCCCACTGGACAATCGGACACGTAACCGAATATGTCACAAAGGATGATGCACCTGATACCGAAGCGGAACCGGTTTCCTCATTCCAGAGGACATACACCGTGGACGGCACAAGCATTTATGATTTTCTGACAGGTGACGTTGCGAAAGAAACAAATGCCGTATTTATATTTGACACCTTTAACCGCAGGATAAATGTATACAGCCTGTATGACTGTTACGTTACGGACAAAAACGGCAACAGGGTACAAAAAAGCCAAGCCATCGGTGAAGACACCTCCATCCTGATATCCAAAAAAAAGCTTGCCGGGCAGATAAGCATTGAATCAAATGCGGATCAGTTAAAGAACTGCTTCAGGGTTACGGGCGGTGACGACATCATTACCGCTTACGTTGCGGCAGTCAACATGTCAGGGGACAACTACATCCACATGTTCTCCCCATACCAGCTTAACAGTATGCCCAGACAGCTTTCTGATGCCATAGGCAGGTACCAGAAAGAAAAATCAGAACATGAGAACGAATACACCGGGGAAGACGGTATCTTTACAAAGCTGACAAAGGCATATGCCGATCTGTCTTATTATGAATCATCCATGATGCCCAAGGTAGAGTTGACCGAAACAAGTGCCGAAGAACAGTTTCAGCTGGTAAAAAAAGAATTAAAGGCTTTAAGTCACGGTGTCGGTGTTTACAGGTTAGACAATTACACTTCAGAGTACCATTCAGCTATGGATAACAACGTGGAATCCTTAGCGGAAGTATACGTTGACAGCAGGTATGATGTCGAGGTCGTAAAAGGGACAGCCAGCTATAACGAAACAACCCACGAATGGACTGGTGTCCTGAGATACAAGCGTAAAACCGATGAAACAGACAGATACCCTGTGGAAACCGACATTTCGGAATTAATATCCAAATATGCAGTCACACTAAAGGTCAGCGAGGACGATGAAATAAACGGACAACTGGCATACACGGAACAAAAAATATACAAAGCCCTGTCCAAATCCTCCATTGCGGAAATAGATTTTGGCATTGAGGAAAACATCGCAAAGAAGATTGCAGAAACAGCCGGTACGGAAATTGAAAACATATCTGATGCAGAAATTGAGGCGGTATCCGATACAGAAATAAGAAAATACTTTGAACAGTTCAGCTTAAACAGGCTGAAAGGCTTTGCGGAGGGCTACAACTCATGCATCAGCATTTTGTGTGAACTAAACGAAGCAGAACCGACAAAAAACGACAATTTAAGCACGGAAACGACAAAAACCGCCAATCCATCCAAAACCCTGTATAATAAATATGCCAGACGATACCACATCCTGACAGGTCTGACGGATGAAAACGGAACTGTCATCATTGAAGGTGTCATACCCCACAGGCAGCAACAGACAGATGACTGTAAAACCACGATTGAAGCGTTGGAAAACCAGCAAAAGGAATTTCAGGAAACATGGAATTTCAAAAACTATCTATACCGTATAGACCCCACAGGCGGTCTGTTTAAAACATTTGCATCCTACAGGCGTGAAAGCGAATACAGCAATGCCAATTACACCTCGGATGCCCTTGTGGATGACAACGGATACATTGACATAGCAGAATGTATTAAGAAAGCAAAAGCATTACTGGATGCAGCTGAAAAAGAACTCCAAAAAGCATGTATGCTCCAGAGGACACTCTCCACTTCCATGAACAATCTCTTAATCCTCCCTGAATTTAAGGAATTTCATGAATCGTTTGGGATGTTCAACTATTTCAGGGTACGGACGGAGGACGAGCTGTTTAAAATGAGGCTGGTCGGTGTCGATTATGACGAATCAAACCCATCCGGACTGTCCGTTACATTTTCAGACCAGATAATAACCCTTGGCTCCACGGAAGCAATGGGCGATGACATCCAAAGCATTTTAAGCCAGGCTGCATCAATTGCAACCTCCTACCCTGCTGTTGCCAGACAATCGGAACAGGGAAACAAGGCACAGCATACCTTCAATGAATTAAAATCCGATGGACTAAATTCCATGCTCATGAAAATCAAAAACTCCGATGACGAGGAAGTCACCATATCCCAGAGCGGAATCCTCTGCAAAAAAATGAATGACGAAGGAACTTACGGACTAAAGCAGTGCAGGATTACAGGCAACGCCATGGCATTTACCGATGACGGCTGGCAGTCCATGCGGGCAGGAATCGGGGAAATGGAAATCACCGATCCGATTACGGAAGAAACACACACTGTATACGGTTTTGTAGGCGATGCGGTAATCGGCAATCTCCTTGCAGGTCAGAAAGCATACATCGGTGACAAAGACGGCAATGTCGTTATATCCAGTGAGGGCATCAGACTAAAGGGCGGCTCCATTGCATGGGAAACTCCGATTAACCAGGAAAACATTAATGGATTGGCTGGTGATTTAAATAATATTAACAATTCCCAGGAAAAAATAAGAAATGATTTCAATACTTTCCAGAATGATGTTACAGCTTCTTTGGGCGTTACGGAAATCACATCCGATGCTGTCATATCCCCAAAAATCGGCGGCGGTTATCTGTATATTGAAAAGGATGGCAGTTACGTTGAAATCGACCCTGGTAATAAACGTAAACCAGCCGATAACATACAGGATTCATCTGACAATATGCAAAATTCATCTGCCAGCACACAGGATACAGCCGATAACACCATTTTTAAAATACATGTAAAAGATAATGGCAACAGTAAGGATATCATGAAAGTAACCAACGACCATGCCGAGATTGCAGGCTGGACAATCGGAAACAAGTCCCTTTACAACAACACGGATTCCATGAAATCTGAAAAGGACGGCACGTACATCGGCACTGACGGAATCAGACAATACCAGTCTGATGCCAATGGAAAAAGATACGTCAATATCACGGATGGCAGGCTCACGGCTAACGATGCAGAAATTTCAGGAAAAATAACCGCAACAAGCGGTACATTTACAGGTAAAGTTACAGCCACAAGCGGTACCATCGGTAAATGTTCCATTGACAGCAGCGGAAATCTGCAAGTACCTTCAGCGAATATAACAGGGAAAATCACCTGTGATAAATTAGAGGGTGGAACGATAAAGGGACAAAAAATTGAAGGCTGTACTATTACTGCAAAATCGTTTAAATATTCAGACGATGAATTTACCTGCGAAGTAGCAGACGGTTTTCAAATTAAAAATAAGACTGAAAATACATCTACTTCATATTCTATTGTAGGCAAAGACGGCAGTGCGTCCTTATTTTCTAATTCATTAACTTTTTATTTAAATGGTAATTTAAATGGCACAAATGGCAGATTATCATGCGACGGAAGTGATCTTCATATTAATAATGGATTATATGTTGGCGGATTTTTAGATATTGGTGGTTCATTGGATATTGGTACTAATTCAATTAAAAGTGATGGTTCTGCCATTGTTGATGTCTCTTCAAAAAATGTTCTTTATTTTGGCATTTCTGATTCAGATACTACTATTCCAACCGCATCATCAACTTCTGTTTTACGTGGTGGAACAGTAAAAATTTATGCACATAAAAATGGCAATATATATATAGGTAATACTCCTGATAACGGTGTATATTTAGGTCAATCTGGTTCTACTGCCATCACCTCAGATGAAAATTTCAAACAGCTTTATGACATGGATAGCAGATATGAACAATTCTTCTACAATCTGAAGCCTACCCTTTATAAATATAATACCGGTCACAGAACGCATATTGGATTTGGGGCAAGAGCTGTTGAAAATGCTTTAAAAAAATCAGGACTTACAACAGAAGAATTTGCCGGTGTGCTTATTGATACCAATGTTGATATCGGTGAGGACGAAGTGTCAGATGCAGATGGCACTACTCATTTTGATGAATTGTATTCTTTAAGATACGAGGAATTCATAGCCTTAAACACGGCAATCATCCAAAAACAGCAGGCAGAAATAAAATCCTTACGGGACGAAATCAACGCAATCAAAGAAGCATTAAACAGAGGAGGTGTTTTATAAATATGACAATAACAGAATTAGACCAGCTTCAACAGACAAATAAGATTCCTGAAGTAACCGTTGATTTAATCAATGATAACTATACACGGGTTACGGCAAAGCAAATGGATACCGCAAGATATCTTCTGGTAACCGTTACTGAGGATGGCACCAAAAAAGTATTCCGGAATCCACAGGAAATAGATGTCCGTATCCGTAAGCCTGACGGTCGTTCAGTCCTGAATGAGCCTGTCCCCATAGAGGATGGACGGCTCTTAATTGAGCTGACGGAACAAATCCTTGCGGTTTCCGGTTGTGCTGAAATGGAACTATCCTTCACGGATAAAGTAACTGCAAAAATCTATTCCACCAAAATCATTCATATGGACATTGTTTCCCAGGTCTATCCAAATGACAACATTATATCTTCATATGAATTTGACAAGCTGAATAAACAGCGTGAGCATCTGGTGGAGATTGAAAACCAGATTACTGAAAGCGAAAACATACGCAAACAAAACGAAACCATACGTTGTGAAAATGAAATCACCCGTATTGCAAATGAAAAACACCGGCAGGAAGCCGAGGCAACCCGTATTGCAAATGAAGAAAAAAGAATTGACTTTATCAATCATGTGGCAAATTCTTACATTATCTCAGGGGAAGCAAATGAACCTGCCAACCAGGAAGCCCTTTCCTTTTGGATTATAGATAAAGACATTACAGACGATACAGTGATCCGGTTGCCTGATACAACAATAAAACAGGAAAATATGCCAAAAAGCTAACTTTTGCTTGGAAAGGAGGATGCCATGGCACTTTTATCAAGCTTTAAACGCTGGAAAAAAACAATTAAAAACGCAAATGGAAATTACGAACCGATAGCATGGTGGACACGTGCGGAACAGGTTGACCGTGGAAATACGAAAAACGGCACGACTGTAGAAGATTCATTAAATGCACTGGAAGAACCTGCATACACACAGGCTGCTTCCCTCTCCAGCCTGTCTTCCGGGGAAACATACAAAACAGCCTTTGGAAAAATATCAAAGGCTGTCTCAGACTATATTGAGCACAAAACATCTGTCAACGCCCACAACGACATCCGTGAGTTAATAAATGCATTAACGAACCGATTAAATGCCCTTGCGGATTCAGATGACGAAACCTTAGACCAGCTTTCAGAAATTGTTGCATATATCAAGAGCAACAGAAGTTTAATTGAAAATGTGACAATCAACAAGGTAAATGTTGCTGATATAATTGACCGTTTAGATTCAATGGAGATAAATAAACCACTTTCAGCCAATCAAGGTAAAATACTGAAGGATTTGATTGATGAAATAATAATTGCCCTGACTGAAGTAGATACTAAAATTGAAAATTCGGAGACAGCAATAAAAGAATATGCAGATGCAAGATATGCATCCAAAAATGCTGTAAACAGCTCTTTAACTGGAATTAACAAAACAATATCAGAAATGAGTGGCAGCATATCAAGATTAGATGCCAAGGATGCTGAATTAGCAGAAGCTATAGATAATATCCAAAATGATTTAGTAATTCCATCTGATTTAGTTACAACGACTGATTTAAATACCGCTATTGATACAGCTAAAAGCAATGTATTATCTTCTGTTGGCACTAAATATACAACAACAACCTCTTTTGATTCATTTAAAGATACTGTAGGTAATACATATGCCAAGAAAACTGATTTAGCTGCTACAAATAGCAGCCTTTCAACTACAAACACTAATCTTACTGCTTTGGAAACATCATGTAATACCAGATTTGCCAATATAAATACAAATTCAGTAACTTCTTCCGGAGATATAAGTAGTGGTGGTTCTATTACTGGTAAAAATTTAAATGTTGGTACTTGGAAAATATCAACCGACAGTGAATTATATACCGATATTACAATATCATCTAGTGTTTTCAGATTTTTCTTGCAACCAGTTAAAAATAATTCCGACCCTTTAAACACATGGGTTATATCTTCTCAATATAAGGATACTGACGGTTTTAAACCATATTGGTATATAACAGCACAAGGAAAATTACGCACTTTAAATAATATTGATGCTGCTGGAATAATAAATTCCGATACATCTATAACTATTAAAGATGATCAGTTTAAAATTATGCCAACCCCATCAAATACAAGCAATTTAGGCTTTTATAACTATGCCAATGGAACTGGTTTTTACTTCAATCTCCCAATTTCAACTGCAACTGTTGACGCCACGGCAAATAATAATTTTTTAATTTCAGCAGCTTGGTATCGTGCAAGGTTCAATACAACACAGTTTAATGCGAATGTGTCAGGACAGGTGTGTATAAAATCACCGTCTGGGTACACACATCTTCAAGCTGTATGCACGCAAAATACAGATGGTAGAAAAGTTGACAGAGTGGCTTCAAATTCATCCGGAACAGTTTCTGTGTACGGAGAATTTGGAACCAGCGGAACGTATGTCGCAAAATCAGTAGCAACTTCTTCTTCGGACATAAGACTTAAGGAAAATATTGAACCAACAATGGTTAATGGTCTTGAGGCGGTCAATAAAATTAAATTAGTTCAATTTGACTGGAAAGACAGCGGTGCTCACTGGAATGTGGGAATGGTTGCAGATGAAATAGAAGAAATAGATGAGAATTTAACATTTGGGGGAGGTTATGATGAGGATGGTGTTATGAATGCGAAAGGAGTAAATGATTTTTATTTGCTTGGGTATTGCGTGAAAGCAATTCAGGAGTTGTCTGAGGAAAATAAAAGGTTGCACGAGGAAATTAACATATTAAAAAAGAAAATGGAGAAAATGTAGCATGAAAAAATTCGGAATTGATGTATCAGAGTTTCAGGGAGTTATTGATTGGGAACGGGCAAAAAAAGGAGGTGTGGAATTTGCAATACTCAGGTGTGGATTTGGACAAAATATCGGAAAACAGGATGATAAGCAGTTTGCAAGAAATACTTCAGAATGTGAAAGATTAGGTATTCCGTATGGTGTTTATCTGTATTCTTATGCCGTTGATACTGCAAAGGCGAAAAGTGAAGCAGAGCATGTACTTAGACTTGTTAAAGGCAGGGAACTCACTTATCCTGTCTTCTATGACTTAGAAGATAACGAAACAACAGCAAAATGTCCTAAAACAGTAATTGGCGACATGGCAGAGGTATTTTGTAATACGATAGAAAAAGCAGGCTATAAAGTTGGTATATATGCAAGTACAAGCTGGTTTAACAATATACTCACTGACAGCAGATTTGACAAGTGGGACAAATGGGTTGCACAGTATTATAAGGAATGCCAGTATGGAAAACCGTACATAGGATGGCAGTATTCATCAACGACAAAGGTTGACGGTATAAGTACAAATTGCGATGCAAACTATTTTTACAAAGACTATGCGGAAGAAAAACAAACAGAGGCGGTTGGCGTATTAGAAGATGCTGGCATACATGAATTAGAAGTAAGGAAAGATACTGCCGCTATCGCAAAAGAGGTACTGTCAGGCAAATGGGGCAATGGAGCGGATAGAAAAGCACGTCTGACAAGAGCAGGATATGATTATGATGCGGTGCAAACAGAAGTTAATAAGATACTGTCAAAGAATCATGTTAAGACTGTTGACGACATTGTAATTGAAGTCATTGAAAATAAATGGGATAACGGGGAAAACAGAAAGACTAAACTAACCAATGCTGGTTATAATTATGATGAAGTACAAACGAAAGTCAACAAGATTTTGTCAAATACGAAAACCGTTAATTCAAGCAATGGGCTTAATTTAAGAAAAACCGCCGGGACATCTGATACTTCAACAACCATATACGTACTTTCTAATAAAACAAAAGTTTCTCTTATTGGAAAAGCTACTAAGTCAGATAATTATACTTGGCAATATGTAATTGTTACAAGTGGGGATTTCAAAGGTAAAATTGGTTGGGTTGCGGATAAATACTTAACATAAGATGAAACAATTAAGGGATAGAGTCAAAAACTCTATCCCTATTTTTTACGATTCAAATATCTGTTCATACACCTTCAGAACTTCACACAAAGAGGTATCCCCGCCATCTTTTCTTCCCGTT
>JAMPEH010000209.1 GCA_023665245.1 Muribaculaceae bacterium | reverse complement strand
CTAATGGTACAAGCCTTGAAAAATGGAATATAGCGGATAATACTACTGTTTATGCGGATTGGACACCTGTTGAATATTCTGTTACTTATGAAAATGCAAAGGGTTCAACAAATAGCAACGTAACGAAATATACTATCGAGAGCGACGATATAATATTATCGAATATTACGACGGACGGATATACGTTTGACGGTTGGTTTGCAAATGACAGCAAAGTTAATTCTATCGAAAAAGGCTCTATGGGGAACAAGACCTTTACGGCAAAATGGACGCCAATCGAGTATACAATTACATACGAAAACACAAAAGGTTCATTAAATAGCAATGTAACGAAGTACACAATTGAAAGTGAAGATATTACGCTTTCTGGCGTTACAGCGAACGGATATATATTTGACGGTTGGTTTGCAAACGATAGCAAAGTAAGTTCTATCGAAAAGGGTTCGATAGGTAATAAGACATTAACAGCGAAATGGAAGCCAATCGAGTATACGATAACATACGAAAATACGAAAGGTGCAACGAATAATAATGTAACGAAATATACAATCGAGGGCGACGATATAATATTATCGAGGATTACAGCGGATGGATATACGTTTGACGGTTGGTTTGTAAACGATAGTAAAGTAAGTTCTATCGAAAAAGGCTCTATTGGCAATAAGACTTTAATGGCAAAATGGACGCCAATAGAATATACAATAACATACGAAAATACGAAAGGGGCAACGAATAATAATGTAAGAAAATATACAATTGAAAGCGAAGATATTGCACTTTCGGGGATTATAACAGACGGTTATACCTTTGGCGGTTGGTATGAAGGCTCCGTAAAGGTAAGTACGATAGCAATAGGTTCATTTGGTAATAAAACTCTTACGGCAAGTTGGACGCCTATCGAGTACACGATAACATACACAAACACAAAAGGTGCAACGAATAATAATGTAACGAAATATACAATCGAAAGTGAAGATATAAGTCTGTCGAGTATTAGCGCGACAGGATATACTTTCAACGGTTGGTATGTGAGCGATAGTAAGGTTGAAAAAATTGAAGCAGGATCCATTGGTAATAAAACTCTTACGGCAAGTTGGACACCCGTAGAGTACACAATCACATATGAGAATACAAAAGGTTCGGAAAATGAAAATGCAACGGTATATACGATAGAAAGCGACAATATTACGCTTTCTGCGCTTACGGCAACAGGCTATACATTTAACGGTTGGTATGACGGCGCTAAAAGAGTATCTACTATAAATAAAGGCTCATACGGCAACAAAACGCTTACTGCCAAATGGTCGGCAATAGAATATAGTATTACTTACCAAAATACCAAAAGTGCGACGAATAGTAATCCTACAAAGTATACGATTGAAAGCAATACAATTACTTTATTGCCGCTGAGTGCGCCCGACACGGGATATACGTTTAACGGTTGGTATGATGGTAATACTGAAATAACCGAAATTGCAAAAGGTTCGGTAGGTAATAGAACATTTATAGCCGATTGGGGCGAAACGGATTATACAATTACATATTATTGGGAAGAAGAAATCGGCGGCTATGCTTCTGGCACGTCTAATCCGGCGACATATACTTTGAGTAGTGCTTTTGAATTAGTACCGCTTATTAACAAAACGCAAGGCTATGTTTTTGAAGGTTGGTTTACCGCAAAAGCGGATGGTGAGGGCGTTAAGGTAGAACGTATTGCAAGCGGAACGAAGGGTAATATTTCGCTCTATGCTCATTGGAGTTTGCAAGTATACAATATCACATATCATAATGCAAATGGTATTGTAAATACAAATGTGACAACATATACGGTTAAAAGCAACGATTTTGAAATCACTGCTTTATCAAAAGTAGGTTATGACTTTTTAGGTTGGTATAGTGATTCCGACTTTAAGACATCGGCATTAACTACTATAAAAACGGGTAGTTATGGCAATATGGATTACTACGCAAAATGGAATCCGATTAGTTACAGCATAAATTATACTCTTTACGGTGGTGAATATGAATCAAGCGGAAATCCCGAAAGTTATACGATAGAAGACGGATTTACTCTTATATCGCCGCAATTAGAAGGCTATGTGTTTGACGGTTGGTATACGGCAAGTACGGGCGGCGTGAGAGTAACGGCAATAACCAAAGGCACAACGGGTAATAAATCGTTCTATGCACATTGGACTTATATTTCTACAATCGCTTTCGATAGTAAAGGCGGTAGCGCAGTTACAAGCATAAGCGCGGCGGCAGGAACGAAAGTGTCTGCACCCAATAGCCCGACAACGAATTATTACAGTTTTGCGGGGTGGTATTCTGACGCTACTTGTAAAACTTCGTATTCGTTTACGGTAATGCCGCAAGAGGATATAACGGTTTATGCGAAGTGGACGCCGATTGTTTATAGCATAACCTATGAAATGAATGGTGGAACAAACGCAAACACTAATCCTACAACGTATACGGTAGAAGATGCGTTTACATTCGCCGCGCCGACAAAAACAGGACATACATTTATTGCTTGGTTTACTGATGCCGAATTAACATCCGCAACGGTTTCCGAAATTACAATAGGTTCTCACGGAAATATTAAACTCTACGCAGGATTTTCGATAAATCAGTATACTCTAACATTTAATTCAAATGGCGGTACGTCCGTTGAGCCTATAACGCAAAATTATGGTTCGACGGTGCAGAAGCCTTCTAATCCTGCCAAAACAGGCTATACGTTTGTTGGTTGGTATCAAGATTCGACTCTGCGGAATTCGTACAGTTTTTCCACTATGCCCGCCGAAAATAAGACATTATGGGCGAAATGGCAACTTGTAAATTATAATATAACGTATCATCTTGACGGTGGTCGCAATAATAGTAACAATCCGTCGTCATATACTATTGCAAGCAACGATATAACTTTTGCAGAACCTACAAAGGTTGGATATTCATTCAGAGGTTGGTATTCGGATAGCAATTATGGTACTTCGATTACTAAAATATCAACAGGAAATTACGGCGCGGTAGAGATATATGCCAAATGGGAAATTACAACATATAGCATAACTTATGTTCTGCCTAACGGTGCAACTCATACTAATGTAACGTCATATACTGTCGAAACGGATATTACTACGCTTCAAAATGCAACATTGAAAGGTAACACCTTCAATGGTTGGTATACGAGCGCAAGTTATACGCAAAAAGTAACGACGATAGGCGGCGGTTCAACTGGGGATTTAACAGTTTACGGCAAGTTTACGCCTAACAGTTATACTGTTTGGTTGGACGGAACGGAAGAGGCAAAAAGTATTGTGTCTTTCAATTTGAATTATCAGACAACACTTTCTGCACCTGCAAGTCAGACGATAACTACAAGTAATACGCTTACTTATCCTACTAAACCGTCAAGGTCTGGTTATATATTCGGCGGTTGGTATGATAATGCGGAATGTAACGGCAATCCTTATGACTTTACAGCAATGATAGTCGGGGACGTTACTCTCTATGCAAATTGGGTAAAAATCGGGACAAATGAAAAGTCAATAAACGTAGGCAGTACGGCTTCGGTATCTATAAGCGGAACGACAGAACGCATATATAAATTCGTTCCGTTAGTTTCGGGTAATGTAACGATTACTACAACGGGTAGTATCGATACATACGGCGCATTGTATCTTAATGGAACACAAGTAGCGCAAAACGACGATAGTGGAAGCAGTAATAATAACTTCCTTATTGTGTACAATGTAACGGCAGGAAAAACCTATGAAATTCGTGTTCGTTCATACGGCACGGCAAGCGGAACTTGCACTTTAAGAGTAACTGGAACAACAGCCGTTCCGGCAGGCGGATATATTACGGCTAATAACAGAGCAACTGTAACTTACGGTCAGTCATTCAACTTACCTACTGTTACTGATGAAAAATATAAGTTCTTGGGTTGGCAGGACGAAAACGGCGTTGTGTATACGGATGGGACAGGCGCAAGCGTCCGTAATTGGGACAAAGATGCGAATACTGTTCTCTATTCCAAATGGGAACGTATGATTTATACCGTTACATTCCAAACGAACGGCGGTACTAATGTTACAAATACGGTTGGCAATACCGTAACGCTTGAATATGGTGCAAGATTTGATATTAACCTGTATACCACGAGCAGAAGTAATTATACATTTGGCGGTTGGTATTTAAGTGCGTCCGATACTTCGGCGTACAATGCATCCACTATGCCAGATGAAAATATTACGCTTTATGCGAAGTGGACGACCTTTGACTTGGGTTCGATAAAAGAAAGCGGCAAACGCGCTGTCAGTGTAAACGATACGATTACGCCAGAATTGTTCGGCGCAGAATGCTACGATACTAATAACAACAAAGCGACGCTTACTGTCGCTGTTAGCGGAACGAAAGCGGCGGGTGAAACGATAATTGTACGTATTACCGCAACAAGCGGAAGCAAAACAAAGCAACTTACATTAAACGATATCAAAGTCTACGGTACGCCTACTATAACCGTTTCCGATACGTCGCGCACATATGTGAATATCTCGGATAGAACGAATAGTGCGTCCGAAGATGTTGTGGAACTTAACAATGCATTATTCAGTGCAAGCGGTACTGATACGTTTGGCGAAGCAACAACAATACGCATTACGGTAGACGGCGAGTTTGTTGCGGGTAATAGGGTAGCGGTAGTTATTCATTCCGTTGATCCTTCCGGTAACGAGATTACCCATAGGCTTACGAATATCAAAGTCTA
>JAMPEH010000208.1 GCA_023665245.1 Muribaculaceae bacterium | reverse complement strand
ATTGCTTTTATATTCGGAGCATTGCCGCTGACTTCGAGGCGTTCGAAGAATGCAGGTGGCACAATCGGTGTGTTGTGGACTTATTCTCAGGCAGGGATGTTGCTTCAATGGGCAGTCGGTGGATTGCTCGGTATTCTTGTTCTTGGCAAGATATGGACACTCAGTCCGGGATTCGGTATAACCATGCCTGCCGGATTTTGTGGTGGACACGGCACGGCTGCTGCCATTGGTCAGGCATTTTCACGCTATGGCTATGACGATATTCTGACTTTGGCTATGACAGCGGCGACTATGGGTATTGTCGCGTCGGTGATTATAGGTTTGATATTGGTGAAGTGGGGTACACGAAAGGGCTATACGGCATTTCTTGCCAATTTCAATCAGTTGCCTCCCGAGTTGCGTACCGGACTTTTGCCTCCCGAAAAGCGCGAGAGTATGGGTGACACTTCATTGTCTTCAATCTCGATGGATACGCTGACATTCAACCTCGCCATTATTGCCATGATAGCCCTCGGCGGATATGGATTGAGCAAGCTTGTAGGACTGTTTCTGCCCGGTTTTGAGCTTCCGGTATTCAGTTGCGCATTTGTGGCGGGAATCATAGTTAAAAAAGTGTTTGACCGCACGAAGGTCAGTGACTATGTGGATAACAGGTCGGTAGGACATCTTAGCGGCACGTTCACCGATTATCTCGTGGCGTTCGGAATCGCATCGATAAAACTGTCGGTGGTTGCTGATTTCATAGTTCCGATATTGATATTGTTGGCTGTGGGGCTGTTTGTAACGCTTGTCTATGTTATGGTCGTGGGTCGTTGGCTGATGAAAGACTTTTGGTTTGAGAAAGCTGTTTTCACCTGGGGCTGGTTTACCGGGACAATGGCAATGGGCATAGCGCTTCTCAGGGTTGTGGACCCGAAAATGAATAGTCGTTGTCTCGACAATTATGCATTGGCATATTTGTTTATGGCACCGGTTGAGATTTTATTGGTGACATTTGCTCCTGCGGCATTTATCGCGGGCTATGGTCTGTGGTTCTCCCTAACGTGTCTTGTGCTTGCTGTGGCTATGATGTTTCTTGCTTATTTTAAGGGTTGGCACAGAAAATAGACCGGTACTGATTGCTGATTAGGCGGAAATACACTATTTTTGCAATAAGAATAATCAGACATGGTCTAAAGTATGTTAGATTTCCTATTCGGTAAAAAGCAGTCGAAACCGGCAGAGCTGTTTTATCACACCGATATACATTGCCATATAATGCCGGGAGTCGATCATGGTGCGGGCAACGAGGAAGAGTCTCTTGCTCTGCTCGAGGCGGAAATGAGGTGGGGAATAACTCGACTCGTGCTGACTTCGCATGTTACCGAAGTGACTTTCGAAAATAATCCGACGACCTTGGCTGAAGGTTTCCGGCGTATTACCGATGCGGTGAAAAGCGCGTCATTGCCGGTTGAGCTTGCCTATTCGGCAGAGTATCGTATCGACGAATTGTTTATGGAGCAGTTTGAGAAGGGTGATATAGTCCCTATGCCTCAGAAGTATCTTTTGGTGGAGAACAGTTATCTTCAGGAGCCGTGGGGACTCGACAATCTGTTGTTTGATATTAAGGTAAAGGGCTATAGACCGATTATGGCTCACCCCGAACGGTTTCTGTATTATCATGACAGGGTTGAGCGATACGACGAGCTTCACCGTGCAGGCAACCTGTTTCAGATAAATCTGCTGAGTCTTGCCGGATATCATGGCAAGGCTGAAAAAAAGATGGCTGAAAAGCTTGTGGAAAAGGGATATGCCGATTTCCTTGGCAGTGATATACATCACATGGAGCATGTGGAGTCTATAGAAGCCTATTTGAAATCGAAGGACTATCAGCGCATGTTACCTATGCTTCGCACCACAGTGAAGAATGATTCCATTGTCTTCTGATGAGGAAATTTACGGTTATCATAGTTGCGGCAGTTGTAGCTTTAGTCGTTTTCTCTTGTGGTGGTGAAAGCTCCGGTACATCTTCGTTGACCGGTAATGTCGATTATCCTGAAATCACATTCTCGTTGACCGATTCTGTTGAGAATCTCTATATGTCGAGGTTCGATTCAATGCCACCGGGTGGAATAAAGTTGAAGGTAAATAGTCCGGGTGTGTTGGGTCGCGTATTCAACGATAGTAATTACAAGCAATTGCGCGAGGCGTTGAATCTTGGAATAAAACCGATTGATTCTATCTGCGACGCTTGGCACCTGCGTCGTCCTGTGTCGAAAATCGAAACATGTCGATATTACTATGTTGACAACCTCACTCATTCGCTTCCATATCTTGTACCGGAAGCCAAGCAATTGCTTGAGGATATAGGTCGCACGTGGATTGATTCTCTAAATGCCCGTGGAGGCGGCTATTACAGAATAAAGGTGACGAGTGTGTTACGCACCCCTGCAACTATAAGTCGCCTGAGGCGTCGCAATCGCAATGCCGTAGACTCTTCAGCCCATCAGTATGGTACAACGTTTGACATAAGCTATGTTAATTTTATATGCGATTCGGTTAACATTCCTCGTACACAGGAAGATATGAAAAATCTTCTTGGAGAAGTGCTTTCCGATTTTCGCAATAAAGGGCGTTGCTACGTTAAGTACGAACGAAAGCAAGGATGTTTCCATATAACAACCCGAAGCAATAATGGAGAATGAACCTGTAAAACAATCCGAGACCGTTGAGTCTTCCGGCAGATTATCGTGGTTGATAACCACCCTAAAGGTTATAGGGTGGAGTATTGCTTCGATTGTAGCGATAGTGTTGATTATATGTTCGCTTATAGTATGGATTTTGACTCCGTCGCAGCTTACGCCACTTGTTGAAAAGCATGCATCGGACTATCTCAATGCCGAGGTTACAGCAGCAAGGGTCGAATTAACCTTTTGGCATACGTTTCCAAAGATGACTGTCGACATTGACTCACTCAACATAATCAGTCACTCGCTCGTGGGCTTGCCCGACAGTATATCGGCGATTTTACCTGCCAACGCTGATTCGTTGTTGTCGTTGGGTCATTTGCATGCCGGACTTAATGTCGCCTCGCTTTCAGTAGGACGTATCTCACTCTATGATGTTGTTGTCGATAGACTTAAAACCAATCTACTGCAAGTAGACGACAGTTGGGCTAATTTCAATATAATGCCTGAAAGCGATGAGGTCGCTGATGACAACTCCGGCAATACGATTCCACCGATAAGCATCAACCGATTTGCTATCACCGATGCCGGGCCCATAAGGTATAGGTCGATTCCTGATTCTCTCGATGTAGAAATCAATCTATATAACATCGACTTTATAGGAAAAGATGCACCGAACTACCGTCTGATAATTAACGCCGACGGACGCGCTCCGGCACTTGAGAAGTTGAACCGCTGTAAATTGCCGATTAGTATCGACGGTGGTATCTCATGGTCCGACAAGCACCCCAAGACACTTGACCTCACTGATTTCACCGTGGTGATTGACTCGATAGAGACAAAATTGTCCACTTCGGTCGACTTTAGCGATAGCATTACCGTTAACTCACTGCAATTCAACGTCGACAGAGTTAATCTCAGCTATCTGCTGTCGTTGCTTCCGGCAGATTTATTTAAGGGTAAAAAAGTTGAGACGAATATGTCGGTGACTTTCAGCGGAAAACTTACGGAGCCATATAATGTTGCCGACACCACAGTGTTGCCTTCGTTCGATGCGATGATAAAAATTCCCGATTGTTATCTCCATTTCGACCGGCTCAGGTTGCATAAATTGGAGTTGCAGAGCAACATAAAATTCAATGGACGTGACGTAGATGCATCTACCGTTGATATAGAGAGAATGATTGTCAAGGGTGACGTTATCGGCTTTGACTTCAAGGGTACTGTGTCAACACTTATATCCGACCCCATGATAGATGCGAAACTTAGAGCGACGGTCAACTTTGGTCGTCTGCCCGAGTTTCTTTATTCCGATTTTGCAAGGGTAATATCCGGTAATCTTGAAGCCGACATTTCTGTCGTCATGAAGCGAAGTGACTTGTCGGCAGATCGTTTTCATCGCATTAAGTTGACCGGGAATGTCGACCTCAACGACTTCACTTTCGTTTCTAACGACAGCGTTAACAGGATATATGTGCTTAATACATGTTTTCAATTCGGGACCAATAAACGTTTTGTAAACGACGCTTACGGCGTATCCATCGACTCGCTGCTGACGGCTTCAATAAAAGCCGATTCGGTTAATGTGTCGAGTGGACCAATCGGGATTGTCATTAACGATTTGAAAGCCGGAGTGGGAACGAAGGTAGCCGGTAATATGACTGACACTACTGTAATAAGACCTTTTGGCGGAGTGATTTCTTTCGGCAGATTGAAACTTGACGATACGACTGATTCCTCGCTGATAAGATTGTCGGGTGTTCTTTGCCGCGCATCGTTGACCCGTTACGAGGGTAATGTCCATGTCCCGTTGTTGCGCTTCAACTTCGATGCCGACAGATTGCTTGCAACCGATCGCAAGAGTTTTGTCAGTCTTGCTAAAAGTCATTTTGATGTGAACGCACATATAAGAAAGCTTCGTAGACTGTCGCCAGATTCCGTTGCAATGCTTCGCCGTCGGAATCTCCACATCAATAGACCGGTCGAGGATGCAAATCTTGATTTGGAGGTCGATTCCGGCATGAAAGCTCTGCTTCGGCAGTGGGACGTCAGCGGTTCGATAACCGCCATGCGCGGAGGATTCATCACGCCGTCGTTACCGGTTCGAAACCGGTTGAGAAACGTCGATTTGCATTTCTCTATCGACAGTGTCAGCCTACACAATCT
>JAMPEH010000207.1 GCA_023665245.1 Muribaculaceae bacterium | reverse complement strand
GCAAGACATCCGGCTACGTGCCTGCGTCCCAGGGCGACGCGAGGCTCGAGGGCGCCATGTTCCGGCTGTACCATGATTCGGCGACGGGCACTGGCGCGCTGGGCGCCTATATTGAGAACGGGCGCGTGATCGGCGGCAGCATCATTGCCGGGCGCGAGAAGGTCATGTCCGGCTATACCAGCTGGTTCGGCATTGCAGGGGCCTACGGCTCGTCCAGCGTGACGAACAACACGGCGAACACCTGGAAGAACAAGAGCGATTCTTACCGGGAGTACGAGTCCCAGATCCTGAAGAACGGGTCGTACGCGCTGAACATCCCTGTCGACGACATGCCCTACGGCGAGTATACCCTCGTCGAAGTGACCGGCGGCGAGGGGTACGGCAGCAACGTCTCTGAGGACATGTGGTCCGCCCATAACTATGAGGAGCTGACGCCGTCGTTCCTGCGTGCCGTGGGCGAGGACACGGTCTATGTCCGTTATGGCGGCAAGGACTTGAACGGCAGCCCGTCCCAGGAGACGGTCAATGAGATATTGGCGAAATATACGGCTGGCGGCGTGACGTACATGCCCCAGAGCATCTACCGGGACAACGGGACTGTCTCCGTGTCCCTGAAGAACGGCACGGCGTCGGACGTGGCGGCAAAGATCGCCGTGTTCAACATCTCGAACAACCTGATCTACATGGACGGGAAAGAGATCGCTACGGCGAAGACGTTCTATGACGCTGGCATTGCCGGGAAGTCCGGGATGTCCATGGACAGCCTGGCGAACATCGTCAAGTCCGAGGCCTGGCAGAAAGCGAAAATCTGGGAAGGCGACGTGAAAGCCGGCATGTCCGAGACGGAGCATTTACAGAACCTGCCTTATGGGACGTATTTAGTCGCCGTGCTTGGCGTCACGGACCCGACCGGGTCTGACTATGCGCCCCTTGGAGGCTCCGTGTCCCTGATGACTGTCCGGTTCAACCAGCTGGCCAGCTGCGCCATCGTGCTGGCCGACAAGGCCGCCATCCCGGTGCTTGAGGCTGACCTGACTGACGCGGCCACCGGGTCCAAGTCCGTGGCGGTGAACTCGGCGGGTAGCCTGAACGACACTTTGAAATTGTCCAATCTCCAGGAAGGCGTTTCTTACACGTCCTATGCGATGCTGACCGACCCGTCCACCGGGCGGATCGTGCCGGGATCCAAGATCGCCTCGGCTGCCACGGCGGCGTACTCGCCGTCCGGGTCCGGCAGCAGCGCTGACAATACGAAGAGCCTGGCAAATTTGATCGCGACCGGAGAGGCGTTCAGATCCGAGAACATGAAGGATTCCGGGTACGATACCTGGGTCATGACGCTGCGCAGCTACCTGCCGAACCTGTCGGCCTCCGTCGACGCGCAGACCGTATCCGAGATCACGGCGCTGGTGAACCAGCAGGCTGACAACCGGATGCGCACGTTCGACGCCCACAGCAGCCTGATCGGCAAGCTGAAGTATGTGAACTCGAATGCGGGCGACAACGGGCTGACCGGCTCGGACGAGAAGGTCCTGAGCTTCCCGAACCTGGACCTGCGCCCCATGGAGGGCAAGACCCTGGTCGGGCAGGTGTTTATCTTAGACACCGGGGCCGTGAACAACGCGTTGCTGAATACCCAGACGGTCTCGGACTTCAGGGCCGTTGCGGGGAATAATCTGGCGGCGGAGCTCACCGGCAGCGCGGCGCCCGGGCAGACGGTATATGTCCCGTCCATGGACATCACGGCCACGGCCTGGTCCACGGGCCTGAAGCGCATGGAGAATACGGATTCTGTCCGGGTCGTGGTCACCTACGGCAACCTGCAGCAGGGCGAGAATTACAGGATCTCGGCCCGGCTGGTGGACGGGAAGGGAAACGACGTGGCCAGGAACCCCGTGACGAACGGGCAGGGGCAGTCCCAGGCCGCAGCCAACCCTGAAATTTCGTTCACCGCGGGCGGGCCGTCCGGGAGCGTCGAATTAAAATTCGACAATTTAGACGGCTCCAGCCTGAACGGGCAGCGTCTGACGGTCTACGCGACGCTGTACCGGGAGGCGGCAGCCAACAACACGACGCAGAGCCAGGAGCTGCTCACAAAGGGCGATGCCCAGTCCATGGGCTGGTCTGCCAACAGCGCCCAGCCGGGCAAAAACCAGGTTGACGTGTCCGGGCCGACCGTGAAGACTGTCCTGACGGACACCAATGGCAACAAGGGCGCGGATCTGAAATCTAACAGCGTTAGGCTGCGGGACCGGGTGACGTACACGGACCTGATCCCCAATGAGAAGTACAAGTCCGTGCTGACGCTGAAGTATTTAAGCGGCGACGACGTGCTGGACAGGAACGGGCGAGCCGTGACGGCCACGGCCCAGTTCACGGCCCGGAGCGCCCGCTCCAGCTCGGTCGACATCACGGTCACGTTCAACGGGTCCGAGCTGACGGACACGGCCGTGGTCGCGTTCAACGACCTGTACCATGTGACCAGCAACGGCGAGACGCTTGTCGTCTCGGAGCATGACCTGAATTCGTCCGACCAGACTGTCGAGGACGAGGCTCCGTCCACGCGGACTTACTTCCAGACCCAGGCCCGGGACGACGGGACCGGCACCCAGTACACCCAGGTCGGGACGGCTGTCCCTGTCACGGACCATGTGAAGATCCAGGGGCTGGACGCAGAGGGGCAGTACGTGCTGAAAACCACGGTCGCGGACGCCAAGACCGGCAGCGTCATCAGCCAGATCAACGAGAAGTCCACGCCGCTGACGGCGGGCGCCAAGGGCGTCATCGAGACGGATGTGAAGCTGACGCTGAACACGTCGCTGCTGGCGGGCAAGACTCTGGTCATCTATGAGAAATTGTATGACCCGGACGGCCTTGACCTGATCGCCGACCATTCCGACCCGAAGGACACGGCCCAGATGCTGTACGTCCCCTGGATCGACACCTATGCGACCGGGACGGACGGGGCGTCCAAGACCGTGTACCCGGAGAAGAAAGAGCACTCGGAAGTCACGATCACCACGGACAGCGCCACGGGCGAGCTGAAGTCCGACGAGAAGATCACGTACGTCTTTGAGGCCGTGGTCCGCGACCGGGTGGAGTACGCGAATCTGGTGCCCGGGAACCAGTATACGCTGAAGACCAGCGTCATCCCTGCCGGCGGGACGTCCGGCGGGAAAAACAACAGCACCGGCGGCTCTGTCGGGACGCTGGAGACGAAGTTCTCCCCTGCGGACGCGTCAGGCAGCATTTCCGTCGATGTCACCATCGACGCGGCGAACATCATGGGCAAGTCCGTGGCCGTGACCCAGGAGCTTATCGACGACTATACGGGCAAGACGGTGCTGAAGCACGACGACACGTCGGACCCCGACCAGACCGTGGCTGTCGGCGTCGCCGGGCAGAACCCCAACGGTGAGAACGGCAATGGCAACGGCGGGAACGGCAATGGCAACGGCAATGGCAACGGCAATGGCCAGAACGGCGGGAACAATGGCGGGTCCGGCGGGACGAACATCCAGACCGGCGTGGCCGAGCATTACGGGCTATATTTCGCGCTGGCGGCACTGTTCGTCATCATCGCCTGCGGCGCCGGGTTCTTTGCGTTGAGGTCCAGGAAACGGGGCAGGTGAGCCCGTTACTGAATAAGCGGGAGGGCGCTCTGCCCTCCCGCTTATCATGTAGGGGTTTCAATAAATTTGTTGCTTTTTATTTTGTTTTATGCTATGCTGTTCCATGTATGGGCCAGGACGAAAAATAATGACGGAGGCGTTTTGCATATGGCAGTTGAGATCGTAGCGGCGCACAGGCCGAAGCCTGGGCTCCGGGGGCTTTTCAGGAACGGGCCGGGCACGAATTTTAAGATCATGGCCGGGATTGCGGCCGTGGCGCTCTGCGCCAGCGGCTGGTTCCTGTGGGCCGGCCTGAAGGAGTACCATGCCATGACTGGCATGAAGTCCGAGTGGACGGAGATATCCAGCATCGCGTCCGGGGGCGTGCCGGCAGGCGAGCTGCCGCCCGGGGCGGGCGGGGATTTAATCGAGGTCCCGGTCGGGCCGGGCGGCCCGGAGTTCGGGGCGATGTCAGGCCAGGCCGTGTACAAGCCGGACGACCTGCTTTACCGGGCCATTGACTTAAAGGCCGTGCAGGCCCTGAACCCGGACGTTTCCGGCTATATTTACATACCCGGGATCCCGGTGGACTACCCAATTTTAAAAGAGGCGGAGCCGGGGAAATATTACTATATCGATCATAATATCTATAAAAAAGCAGATAAATATGGCAGCATATTCGAGCTCTGCGACGGGGAGCGGGGGAATGGCAGCGCCGTGACCTGGGTGTTCGGCCACCATATGTCGTCCGGGTCCATGTTCTCCGGGCTGTACGAGTACCTGGAGCCGGAGTTCGCCGGGACCATGTGCTACGTGTACCGGGATAATTATAGATCCGAGTATGAGCCCTTCGCGGCCTGCCTTGCCGACATGAATGACAGCGTTTACGCGTTCGGCGAGTACGGGAAAGGCTCGGAAAGCTATAAAAACCTGCTGGGGCACCTGAAGACACTGGACCGGTATCCGGCTGAAAACGTCGAATGGCCGGACGAGAACCAGGATATTTTAATCCTCTCGACGTGCTATGGCGGGGCCGGGACGCGGAACCGGCTGGTCGTCCTGTTCCGCGAGGTCCGGAGGGCGGCCGTGCCTGAATATTATGACAGCCTGCGGGACGTCTCTGAGTACGGCGGGGACGCAAGCGGCGTGAGCGCGTCGGAAATCCCCGGCTATGAGGGCGGCGGCGCGGGGCAGCTGCAGGGCATGGACGGTTTACTGGACA
>JAMPEH010000206.1 GCA_023665245.1 Muribaculaceae bacterium | reverse complement strand
GAATGGATTATAACCCGTGCATCACTTGTTTGAAAACGGTGGCAAAATTTGTTTGCGCGACTTGTATGTTGAAAACGGCATTATTTCTGATGTGACCGAACCGCAAAATAATAAAAAAGAAATTGTAAATGGGCTTATAGTGCCAAAATTTTTTAATCTGCATTGTCATTTGGGTGAAAATACATTTAGAAATATTGTCGGAGATGCATGGACTCTTTCCAAATATCTTTCATATACCGAAAACTATTGTAAGAACATAGGGGAAGAAGAAAGAACCGCATTATGGCAACAGAGTGCAATATCGGTCATAAATGAGTCTAAATCGAACAACGTAGTCGGTTTGTGTGCCTCTGGCTGCGCCAGATTATGCAAGCAATACGATATGCTCAATATGAGTGCATATTCCATCACAAGTCTTATAAAAGCTGCTGACAATCCAAAAGAAAGGGAAGACTTATTTAAAAATTATTACATGGAATATAATAATGCCCAATGTTCTATTGGGGCAAGCCTGCACTCTATTTATAAAAGCGATAAAGAAACCTTGGTTCTTGCTCGCAATGTTATGGATTGGGGCGCGGAGTTTTTTACCGTACATATATCGGAAGATTACAATACAACTTTGCTTGAACGCAATAAGTTCGGTAAATCGCCAGTTGAAGTTTTGGATGATTACAACCTTCTTGGAGAAAGAACGTTGCTTGTTCACTGTGGCTACATTTCCGAAAAAGATTATGAACTTATCGCAAAACGAGGTTGTATGATTGTTGTATGCCCTATCTCCAATGCTTTTCTCAATACTCAAACAGTGGATGTTTGCAAGTTGGATTGTTACGGAATAAAATGGACGGTGGGTACGGATGGGCTGGCTACGGGGCGCTCGTTTAATCTAATTGCACAGTGCGTTAAACTAAAGAAAAGTTATCCGGAACTCGAGCTTGACGACTTACTGTATAAAATCACTGTCGTTGCCGCCGAGTTTTATAACCGCTCTATATATACCGGACGCATTGAAAAGGGAACAAAGGCAGACTTTATTCTTATAGATGATGTTTGTGCTTATTCGCGAAACCGTATTTTCGACCGCTTACTTTAACTTAATAATCAATTCAACCGCACATTACAGCAAAGAAAAATGCGTTTATAAATTTGGACCGACGATTATGCTTATGCGTCGGTTTTATTTTTTGTGAGATTTAAACAAACATTTCAAATATGATATGATTTTTCTCGGTCCATGTCGTTTTGCGTTTTGTTTTTCATCGATTTTCTCGGTTGAATCTGTTGGTACTTTTATCGGCGTGTCGATTGTATGTTTCTGCCGTTTTTCCGGATTTATAAAAATATCTAAGTACGGCATCAAGTATTGCTGTCTTTTGGCGGCTCTGTCAATTCCGTTGGTAGTTTGATTTTGATTGTCGTTTCTGATGTAGCCCTCGCTCCATCTGAATACCATCCAACGTTTTTGTAAAATATTATCCACCTCAAATTTTTGAATATCGATATCCAAAATGTTACCTGCATCGACTGTGCTTGCCGCCGCAAATGCGTCGCGGACTCTATTAAAATCCGTTTCCCGTTTTTTGTAATATTCGGAATTTTCTTTATGGATAAATGCATTTTTAAAATTCTCCCACTCTTCTTCAGATACGCCGAATTCAGCAACGACATTGTTATAAATCAGTTTGCCGTTCTCGTCGAATTTTAAGTAGTTCAACGTAAGCAGCATTTTTTCAAACAATGCGCGTGCTTTTGAAGATCGAATATTAGCTTCCTTTTTATTATATTCCTCTATCGCGTCGGTATCGTAAATGGGTAAGAACGGTTTTAATACCGTTAAAATTTTTACTTGCAAGTCCTGTATGTCTTTTGGTGTCATGTTCTCCGTTTTGGTTTTGTCAAAAATGCTATCCGTTAATATTTTTTTGTATTCGTATTTAATAACGTATTCCGCAGAATGTTCCTTTATGTCTTTTGAAAGAATAGATATTGCATTTCCAAATATTTTACTTGTAATTTCATCCTTTTGTTTCTTGCTTGCCTCCGTTTCGCCTTTCGTGTTGTCCGAATGTGGTTTATCAAGGTGTTGAAAGTCATAATAACATTGATTGAATTTAAACATTCTATGAATATTGAGCGCCATACTGTCCAATTCGGTGTTTTCCAATGAATCCAATGAATATCGTTCACTGATCGAGCCTATAAAAATAAGATATCTGTAAGTACTATAAAAATCCGATGATGTTTTTAGCTGTGCCGTGGTGCTGTCATTTTTAACCATAACATAGAATTGAGGGTAGTTGTAATTTGAATCTCGCAAAAAATCGGCGTTATGTCTTTTGTATACAACACTTACGTTTGTTGCGACGTTGATATTGGTTTCATCGCTTCCCGTCATAAAGAACATATGTGTAAAAGGAACAAAAGAAATGCTTTTTTTCGCGTTCGCGTCCGCATTTTCTTCTTTTGCCCTTATAAAACAATTTTCCGAAAAGCTGTTTGTTGTTACGTCGCAATTTATAAAATGAATTTCATAAAACGGTTCGTCAAGATACTTAATGTCCGCGAGTTTATCTTTGCTTGTTTCTATAATGCGTCTTGTGCCTTTATATAGCGCATTGAGCCCGGACGCTATAGGCTCGTTTTTAACATTGTTTGCGCAGTTTTCTAACAGTTCATTTTGTATCAACTCTTTTTTTTCTTCTGCGTTTTTATCGAAAATATAAACAATCAATCGACATTTAGGCAACTGACCCAAACAGCACAAAACTTTAAGAAGTTCGTAAGCGTAATCGCCGAAACCGACAAAACCGACTCTTAAAATCTTTATTTCATTGCTCTTGGAATTGTATTCAATAGATTTAAAAAAGTCTTTCCCATATCTCCAAAAGAAATTTAAGGCGAATTTATTGTGTTCGTCTACGCGTCTGATTTTCGTCATTTTTATTTTTATATCTTTATCGTTATTTTTTCTCATTATTATCGTCTACATTTTTGTATTTATTCTCGTGCAGGCTGTCTATCACAAACTCGCTCTCAGACCTTGAAGCGTAAATATAAATCTCCAAACGTTTTCCCGACCTTTGTGCGTCATTGGAAGCGCAGATTTGTTGGGCTTGTTCTACATTTTCTTCTTCCGAGTCGCTAATCATATAAAATTTATTGGACTTGCACCATTTTTTTATTTTAATCCTCGAAATATCTTTTTTCATTATCACGGCGCCCAGTCGCTTGGCTCTTTCTATTAATTCCATAACGTTTTCTTTGTTGTCGCTGTAAACATCGCAAAAATATATTTTATCATGTTTGGTACATCTTTTTTGGGTTTGATCTTTACAACAATATTGATTAGTAAAAATACTTTCTGCTAAAATGATAGAATTCTCGTTTAGTTTTGACATAACGAAAATGTTTGACAAAGGATGAGCAATCCAATAATCAATATAAGATTTAAGTTCCGTAACAAATAGGCTTATCACTTTAAACGTGAAGATTAGACTGGCTACAATAGCTAATAGCACAGTGTAAATATTATATAACAGTATACCATAATTGCTTATTCCTTTGAACAAAGTCGGTAATTGGTTCAGTTCTAAAGCGCCGTCAACATCGCCACCGATTACAAACATTTGCATTGTCAATCTAATAGTATTTAAAATATCCAATACTCCGTCAGCTCCATTCCAATTTTTATAAGGAACTAGGCATATAATTATGCTTACTATAAAGAATAAAACAAATATCTGCTTTTGTGTAGGAAATGACCTATATTTCAAAAAATAGTCAATAAATTTTTTAAATTTACCATATTTGATATTTTCTATATGATACCCTTTAATAATTTTGTTTTGTTTATAATTTAGTTCTTTCGCATATTGTCTTTTTTGATATATTGATGCACAGTATACCAAAATTAACCCAATAAAAATACAACATAACGATACAATATAAAAAACAAATGCGCAAGAACCGCTGATATAAAAACTGCCTGCAATGGCAAAAACCGCCAAGATAAAAATATATAATATATTCATGTCCAATTGCCCTCTTTTAATTGAATTATAACATATATTAAACATTTTTGCAATAATTCGTATAACGATAGGAAGTCAAATAATCTATTTAATTTATTTTTTATAGTGATTGAGGTAAATTTTCGATTACATAAATTTTTGTGTTAAATTTTCAACTGTGAAATGTTTGACGCAAGGTCTTGCGTCTTGCCACAGAAAAAAAGTGTGAGGCTTTATGTCTTCGAGTAATCGGTATTTTATTGGAAAAATTCTACTAAGAAATTAAAGGCTTAAATTTTCCAATTTTACCGTAATATGTGTGCTGGTCTTGAAAACAATAGTTTTTGCATTTTTTCGGGCCACTCTATATATGAAAAAGCAGAGTTGCATTGTTTGTTACTTGTAAGTGAGTGTATAGCAGAAGGCATCGAGATTTTAGGAAATGATGATTATAGCATTACAAAGTAGTAGAATATCAGGGTAGACCCATCAATGTCGATGACATACCAAGGCAAGCGTTGTCTCTTGCGATGTGAGCCGGTATCAATGGAGATGTAAATCAAGGGAAGGAGGCGATAAAGTTAAGTGATTTTAATAGAAAGTTTAATAACGCGCTTAGAATGAACATACTTAGAATGTCTGCGTAAAAAGTAAAGGATGAGAAAGAAATGAAGATAATAATCGTTTAATACGTTATTCAATTATTACAATTCGTAAAAAGTCAAAATTAGATAAACAATCAAGCATTTACGAGAAAAATCTCGCAAACGCTTTTTTATGCAATAAATATCCACGCGCATAGCGCGTGGTATTTCAGTTTCGGGCGAAGCCCTAA
>JAMPEH010000205.1 GCA_023665245.1 Muribaculaceae bacterium | reverse complement strand
TGCCAGTCGAATTCGTTTGAGAAGTTCCTGGTAAGATCTGTTGAAATCACAGACTCCGCTACTCGCCTTAACCTTCTGTTTGTCAACAGACCAAACAATTGGTGTTCCATTGACTCTCTAAAGCTTGAAAGCGACATAAGTGGCAGGAAGTATGGCCTAAGGGGAGTTGAAAACTATGAATTTGGCAAGCGGCAATATATGCCTGAGTCGGGCATGCATCAGTTTACAGCTGTTTTTGAACCGCTTTTGCCTTCAGATACAATCGTCAACCTTACCGATGGCGTATGTATGGTTACTGATATGGATGTTTCCGGCAATCCTCCTTCTGCAAAATACCATACCCATATCAGCGGAACGTATCCTAAATCAGAAACCTTCCTCATGCTCACAAGGGCAGAAGCCAAACATTCGTTTCAAGATGTAATCTGGGTTCCCGTAACTGATGGAAAATTCTCAACAGATATATATTCTGATAAACTGGAAGCATACGAAATCACTGATGAATTTGGTTCTTTGAAAGGTTACTGGACATCGGGGTTCATATTCAGTGAGAATACGGACGCTTCAGTTAATTACCCGGTTAAAGACGGAGAGGTTGAGAGGGCGGTTGTGACGGCACCCGAAGGCAGTCTCACATACGACTATAATTTGGCACACCAACATTGGGTTGAATCTATAGAAAATCATCCCTCTCAAATCAGATATGACTCTTTGTATTATTCAAAAAATTATTACATCCCCGAATATTATGAAATAGAAGACCGACTGAAAACCCATCCTGAAGAGAAAGACACCCTTGCTGCAAGAGTTAACAAACTATATGAATCAGGCGATATATTGACCTCTGAAGGTAGAAAGGCTTACAATGATCTGATGGATTGGGTTGAAAACGGCAGTGTTAGAAATCTTCATAAGGAAGCCGTTGACCTTAATAATCTTGCTGGATTGTTTATCCTTCAAAAGGAAATGTGGGGCTCTGAAAAAACGTCAGCCGTCTCCGATGCATATCATAATCATTATGCCGGCAAATTTCCGGGACATCCCTACAGCCAATATTTTGAAGTATTGGACATCTCTGTGGATCCAATCCCCGGGAATCATTACAATGACTTTTCAGCACCGGATATTAACGGTGTGATGCATACTCTAAGCGATGAAATCAAAGGTCATTACGCCATAATTGACCTTTGGGCTTCATGGTGCGGAGGTTGTCGCAGAACTTCGAAATCAATGATACCAATATATGAGGAATTTTCACCGAAGGGCTTCAAGATAGTGGGAGTGGCACGCGAGTCAGGCAACACTGACTTTATGGCTAAAGCAATTGTGAAAGATGGTTATCCTTGGCTCAATCTTGTGGAAATCGATGACGCCCAGTCTCTTTGGGCAAAATACAGATGCCCCGGTGCCGGAGGCAAGGTGCTCCTTGTGAATCCCGACGGGAAAATTATCCTTGTCAATCCCACCGCCCAGGAGGTCAAGGCAATCCTCTCCCACGTCTATCCGTCAAACTAATGATCGGAAGAATCTATCACGGAAGTGTCAATGCTCCTGCTAAGAGTGCGCATTTTCTTAATCCATTCTTCAGTCTTTTTGTCTTGGAAATTTGTTGAACCAATAGATTGCGTGGATACATTCATCACACCTTTCAGATTCTCAATAATTCTTCTGAGGAAAGAACTGTCWGCTCCTTGTTCCAGGGTTACTACTAATTGTGTCATATTCGTTCTTGGTTAATTATTTGCAAAGTTAATATTTTAATATATAGAATACAAATTTTTATGCATTAAAGTTTAAGAAGTTTAAGAGGTGTAGTAATGAATTGATTGATCTTTATTTATTAACTTATTATTAGACAAATGTTACTTAACAAAATTCATCGATTAACAAATATTAACACAATATAACTATTAAATTAGTTGTATAATTAAAAAATTAGTTATAACTTTGCGGTGTATTCAAAATTCAACATTCAAAATTCAACATTAGATAGATGAAAGCAGGAAGAAAACCACAGGTATTGACCGACAAGGAGGCTGTCATAATGAACATCCTCTGGGACAATGGTCAGCTGTTTGTTCGTGAGATTCTCGAACATTATCCTGAGCCGAAACCTCATTTCAACACCATTGCCACCACAGTCCGTATCCTTGAGACAAAAGGATATGTCGCGCACGAAGAAATCGGTGCATCTCATCGTTTCCACGCTGTAGCTTGCAAGGAAGATTTCCGCGACCGTACATTGGCCGAAGTGATACGCAATTATTTCGGTAATTCATACAAGAACGTGGTTTCGGCACTCGCCGAAGAAGAAAAAATTTCTGCCGACGAACTCCGCGAAATCATCGACCTCATCGAATCCAAAAACAACCAAAATTCCTAATTCCTCACTCCTAATTCCTAATTCTCAACATGGGCGCAATCTTCTCATATTCCCTAATGTCGAGTATCATATTGATACTTCTCTACATAGCCTATAAATTCACCATGGCTGGGGAGCGGCAATTCGCTTTCAACAGAGCGATGGTATTCTCTATATATGCCATGTCACTCTTGATGCCAGTGGTATATCCGGCTTTGAAGCAAATCCAGTGGGGAGTGGAAAAGACCGCAGCTGTCATTGACATTGATCCGATTGGGTTCGCAGCCTATCCGGTTGTCAATATCATCGATGAAACTCCCTCATGGATTCAGATTGTGCTTTGGATATATCTTGCAGGAATGGTGGTGGCTACCCTAAGATTGGCAGTTAGTATTATCAGAATCATGATTCTCTCAAAAAGCAAGTCAAACCAAAAACTTGACGATGGTTACACTCTGATTATTACTGACGATCGTTTGTTCTCACCATTCAGTTTCATGAGATATATCGTCATCTCTCGCGAAGACTTCGAAAGAAGTGAGAAGGAAATACTTATCCATGAGATGACACATCTTCGCAAACATCACTGGATCGACCAGATGATTGGTAATTTCATGGCAATATTCCTTTGGTACAATCCCACAGCATGGTTAATGATTGAGGAATTGAAAAGCATACATGAATATCAAGCCGATGCCGCTGTGATTGCATCCGGCGCAGACATCAGAAAATATCAATATTTATTAATAGAAAAGGCTGTCGGCAAGAGATTCCCGTCGCCCGCCAACAGCCTGAACCACAGTAAACTTAAAAAACGTGTTACTATGATGTACAAATCAAAACCCTCGCCGATGCGCCGCCTCGCGGGCATCGCTGTGATCCCGGCTGCGATAGTCGCGCTGGCAATCACCGACATTCCGGCTGTGGCCGAAGTGATCTCGGATACGGAAAATGCAAAACTCCGCTCCGTTTCCGACAACAAAGTTAACAATTTTTCTGCAGATGTGCAAACCGTCACCAATGACGAAGTGAGGGAAGAGCCTATTAAGGTGGTGGCATTAGGTGCCGTCAAAAAAGAAGAAAATCCGGAACCTGAAGAAACCATCATGGTGCAGAAACTCGATGAAATGCAGGTAGTGGCTTATGCCAATCCTAATGCGAAACCATCTGACAAGACCTTTCGGCTTAACGGTCGTGACGATGTGAACTACTATATCAATGGTGTCGAAACTCCTGCCAGTGCCGTTGAAAAGATTGCTCCCGAAACGATTGAAAGGATAGATGTCGAGAAAACGGATAAGTCAAATCCCGGCAAGAGCGCCGTCAAGATTACCCTCAAGGATCAAAAGTCTCCTTCTGCAAAGACTTCTTCAAGTTCTAATGAAAATGTATATGTCGCAGTCGATAAGACTCCTGAATACCCGGGAGGAATGGATGCGATGATGAAGTATCTTGCGAGCAACATCCGTTATCCTGAAGAAGCGCAGAAGAAGGATATCCAGGGAAGGGTGATTGTTAAGTTTATTGTCACCGAGGATGGAAGCGTAGTGGATCCGTCAATAGTCAGGGGCGTTGATCAGTCGCTCGACCAAGAGGCCATCCGTGTAGTAAAAGCCATGCCTAAATGGACTCCCGGTACAGTCAATGGCAAACCCGTTAGTTGCTACTTCACACTTCCTGTCAACTTCAGACTTCAGGTGGAACCCGTCAAGACAGACGCTCAGAAGGCTGAATAATCCCTAAGGTCATAATCAATCCTCTGTTTCCGCAGTCAACATGATTGTTGATTGCGGAAACTCTCTCATTTATCAATTGTCTTTGATATATTGTTCTGTGCTTCGCCAAAATGGCGATGGTATGGTCTTATTTCAAAAAATGCTATAAATTCTCGCTATTTTAAATCTTTTTTTATATCTTTGCGTCTTAAAGATTAGACAATAACAACAAAATTCAATTTTATCATGAGACACACCCGGATTACTCTCCGCCTGCTTTTTGCATTATTTACGCTAACCCTCGCTGCGGAATGCTTTAACTTGCAAGCCCAATCCCGCAACGATTCCATATCTATCACCGGAAGACTGAAGGAGTCTCTCGGTAAAATGGACCTATTGGACGGGTGGGCCGTCTTGCTTGACAAAGATGGTAATCCCAAGGATTCGGTACAGACCGACAATGGCCTGACATGGAGAAACGGTGAGGAATCAAAAATGTCTTACTACTCCTTCATGGTGCCGCGCAACGACTCTACATATTATATCCAGCTCAGTTGTCCGCGCTATACCACAAAAACTATCTCTTTCGAAGTAAAGAACGTTGGCAAACGCGAGAGATGGCGCGACATACCCGTGGTGTATCTCGACCGTGCACCCCGCGAACTTGACGAGGTGACGGTAAAAGCAACCAAAATCAAATTCTACAACCGTGGCGACACAGTGGTCTATAACGCTGATGCCTTTGAACTCGCCGAGGGTTCGATGCTCGATGCCCTTATCACTCAGTTGCCCGGCGTGGAACTGAAGGAAGGTGGCCAGATCTTGGTCAATGGCGAACAGGTGGAGTCTCTTCTTCTCAATGGCAAGGAATTCTTCAACGACAACAATGAACTGATGCTCGAAAACATCGGAGCATACTCCGTCAAAAACGTAGAGGTCTATAAAGGTAATACGAAAGATGAGATGATGAGAGGTCAGACCGACGGCATCAAGCATCTCACAATGGACGTGAAACTGAAAAAGGAATTCAACACGGGGCTCACGGCAAATGCCCAAGTGGGTTATGGTTCATCCGACAGATACATGGGGCGTCTGTTCGGACTTTGGTTCAACAGTACAACCCGACTCACCCTTTTGGGCAACATCAACAATCTCAACGACACCCGCAAACCGGGTCAGAAAGACTCCTGGAAACCGGACATGATGCCCTCCGGCACAAGAAAATATAAAATGGCTGCGTTCGATTATAACTATGAGGCTCCGGATGAGACAAAATACATTCATGGCGACCTTTCAATAGAATGCACCGACAACGACAA
>JAMPEH010000204.1 GCA_023665245.1 Muribaculaceae bacterium | reverse complement strand
GCCACGTCACCACAAAACATACATTTTGCTATCCGAAAAAAGCGGATTTCGACAAGGATAAAAGCGGTGTAGATGGAGCGCGGGAGGAAGGGATGGTTGATGCCGCGAAAAGCAGTTGTGAATTCTCCCGGCTGTGAGCCGTTGCAGATGTCCCCTGAAAATGTGGAGCGCTTCTTGGAGTGGTACCGCACAGAGCAGTATCCGCCCACGACATTGCAGCAATACAAAAGGAACCTCAGCCTTTTCTACCGATTTTTGCCGGAAGACAAATGCATCCGGCAAGGGGCCATGGAGCAATGGCGGGACAAGCTGCTGCAGGACGGCTACACGCCTCGGACGGTCAACACCAAGCTCTCGGCAGTTCAGCAATATTTGGAGTTTTTCGGGCAGTGGGAATATCGGATCACGGAGCGTGTTCCTTTTGAGCGCGGCCCCGTTCCGCACCCGGAGCTGACGAGAAACGAGTACCTGCGGCTTCTCAGCGCGGCGAAAAATGAGGGGAAGGAACAGCTTTATCTGCTGATTAAACTGCTGGTCTGCACAGGGTTGCCGCTGCCGGAGCTGGCAGTGATCACGCTGGAGACGGTGCAGCAGGGGAAGCTTGTCAGCGAAGCGGGCGGCGAAAAGCGGAGCGTCCAAATCCCCGAATGCCTGCAAAAGGAGCTCCTGTGTTACATAAAGAAAGAGTATCGCCGGGAGGGGCCGCTGTTTGTGACGAAGACCGGCCAGCCAATGGATCGCGGGAGTGTGTTCCGGCAGCTTCGTCAGTTGTGCCGGGAGGCACAGGTCCCGGAGGAAAAGGGAAACGTGCGCTGTCTGCGCAAGCTGTATGAAACCACCCGCTCAGAGGTCAAGGCAAATGTTTCACTCCTGATCGAGCAGGCAATGGACCGAATCGTGGAGCAGGAGCAGTTGGCGGTCGGCTGGGAGGATGGGTAAACGACAGCCCAATCGGAACGGCCGAAGCCTGAAAAAATACCGAAAGACATTGCGTTGACAAAGTTGGCAAATGAAATGCAGGCGTGAATGAAAGGGGTGAGCAGAATGCCGGTCGAGCTGTTTGAACACAATCAAAAAGCGTATCGGGCCGCGGAAGCCCTGCTTGCCCGCACCGGCAAGGCCACCGTTATCCATCCCACAGGCACTGGTAAAAGCTATATCGCCTTTAAACTCATCGAGGATTACCCCGGTGCATCCATTCTCTGGCTTTCGCCCAGCGAGTATATCTTCAAGACCCAATGTGAAAGTCTGCTGCGCGGATGCCCGGATTTTTCCCTCGAAAATGTCCGCTTCTTCACCTACGCCAAGCTGTCGGTCACGGCCGGGGAAGAAATCCCCTGTTAAAAGCTGACTACATCATTTTAGACGAATTCCACCGCTGCGGCGCGCAGGAATGGGGCCGGGTAGTACGGCAGCTGCTGGAAACGCACCCGCAGGCAAAGCTGCTGGGACTTTCGGCCACCAATGTACGGTACTTGGACAACAATCGGGATATGGCCAAGGAGTTGTTTGACGGAAGTATCGCCAGTGAGATGACCTTGGGCGAGGCAATCGTCCGGGGCATTTTATCGGCACCGAAATATGTCACCACGATCTTCAAGTATCAGCAGGATCTGGCCCTGCTCCAGCAGCGGGTGAACAACGCCAAAAGCCCCGGCGTCCGGGATATGAACCAAAAGTATCTGGACGCTCTGCGCCGCGCGCTGGAACAGGCCGAGGGCTTGGAAGAAGTATTCGCCCGGCACATCACCGACAAAAGCGGCCGGTATATTGTGTTCTGCTCCGGCTATGAGCATATGCAGGATATGATGGCGCTTTCCAAGGAATGGTTTGCTTCGGTGAGTGGTGATATTCATTTCTATTCGGCCTATTCGGAGGACCCCGCCACCAGTAAAGAATTTTCTCAATTTAAGGCAGACAAAAGCCCCGCGCTGAAGCTGCTGTTCTGCATTGATATGCTCAACGAGGGCGTGCATGTTAAGGACATTTCCGGCGTGATCCTGTTCCGGCCAACGATCAGCCCCATTGTGTACAAGCAGCAGATCGGGCGCGCCCTGACGGCGGGTGAGAGCAAAACGCCGCTGATTCTTGACATTGTAAACAATTTCGACGGCCTTTGCAGCGTCGCCCAGCTGCAAAACGAGATGACAGCCGCTGTACAGCGTATGTACGCGAACGGCGAGAGCGGGAAGATCATCACCGACAGGTTTGAGGTGATCGAGCAGGTCGAGGACTGCCGCAGGCTGTTTGAAAAATTAGAGACCAGCCTTTCCAATACATGGGAGCAATACTTTCAAGCGGCCTGCCTGTACGCGGCGGAGCATGGCGATTTGAATGTCCCGAAAGCGTACCGCACCGAAGCGGGTTTAAGCCTTGGTGTTTGGATCATTACCCAGCGCCGGGTGCGAAAGGGATCGGTCAGCGGGAATTTGACCGAAAGCCAGATCGAACGGCTAAACGGCATTGGAATGGTGTGGGAGAACCGCATGGAACTTGCATGGAACCGCAATTTTGCCGCCGCAAAGGCCTACTATGAGGAACATGGCGATTTGCTGCCGGCTGCCAGATACAAGACAAAGGATGGAATTGCCCTTGGCGCGTGGCTGAACAGTTTGCGGCGAAACGCGAAAACAGGCATGGATGGAGTGCTTCTCACACCGGAACGGGTCGAACAGCTGAACGAAATGGGTATGGTGTGGAACGCTGTTGAATGGCAGTGGGAGAACGGCTTCCGTCATGCGGCGGCATATTTTGCCGAACACGGTGACTTGAATGTGCCTGCTGATTATACGGCGGATGACGGATTTCGGTTGGGAATCTGGTTAAACAACCAAAGATATAAGAAAGATGGGAAATACGCAAAAAAATGCTTGACGGCAGGGCAGATCCAGCGTCTGGAAGCGATTGGGATGCAGTGGGAAACAAAATTTGAGCGTTCCTGGAAAACCGCGTATCAGGCAGCAAAGGAATATTATCGGACGCATGGCACACTGGAAATGCCTGTGGGGTATAAGACCGCAAACGGCATTGCGCTGGGTGAATGGGTACGCCGCCAGCAGTATGCCTATCTGCACCCGGAAAAGAGCAACGCGATTTTAACGCCGGAGCGCATTCAGCTGCTGGAAGAGATTGGGATGCAGTGGGAAGCGCGGGACGGCTGGGAGCATCGGTATAACCTGACAAGGGATTACCTGGCCGAGCACGGCGATTTGAAGATCCCGGCCAAGTACAAGACTTCAGACGGTATCTGGCTGGGCAAATGGCTGTATGAGCAAAAGCGGGAACTGGCAAAGCCAAACCCGAAGCGGCTGGCCCCGGAGCAGCGAACAAAGCTGATGCAGCTGGGGATTTGAGAAAGAGCATTCTTTCACCTTTTGGGTACTCCATGAACAGGTTGCAGATAACTATCGAAAACCGCGAGAAATCTCATAGTAGAGCGATGCTTCATTGAACCGGGATTTTGAAGGATACAGCAGAGACATAGAAGCCAGAAGGAGCGTGAAGAAAGCTTGATCAAAAAGAACCAGCGGATCATCAACCTTCTGAACGCGGCCTCGGATGCGTTTCTTGTGTTTGCCGCCTATTATATAGCCCTGTATGTGCGTCTGGAGCTGTTGCACGGCTGGAGTGAGTTGGGACTGTTTTCCCCTAAGTACGCCGCTGTGATAGCCGCCTATAGCCTGTTGGTAGTATTTATTTACCTTGCCTTGCGGATGTATGGCTCGTACCGCTTCAAAGAGCCAGGCAGCGAGATCATGACGATATTGCTTGTCAATGGCGTTTCCGTCCTTGGCTTTATGGCCTTTTTGTATGTGACCCGCGTGATGGAGTTTCCGCGGCTGGCGGTGTTCCTGTTTTGGACGATATCAAGCCTGCTGGTGATCGGCAAGCGCCTGATTGGGCGTTCCGTTCTTCGGCATTACCGCAAGCTGGGGTATAACCAGAAGCATATGCTGCTGGTGGGCAGCGGCCCGCTGGCACGGCAGTATCTGAAGGATGTTGCCGCTAACCCGCAAATGGGCGTCACGGTGGATGGATATTTGCAGGCGGAGCAGCCGCCGCGAGTGTGCGCTGCTGCGGATGCAGAAACGGAACTGCAAACGAACAGTTTAGAAGAAACCGATCAGCGGCACAGCGCCAATCATGATACTGATACCTGTGAGTCTTTCCCCAAAGAATATGCCTGTCCCTGTCTTGGCATTTACGGCAATTTGGAACAGGTTTTGCAGCAGCAGGATTTTGATGAAGTGATCGTGGCGCTGGAATCGGACGAGATGGCACAGGTCAGGTCGGTTTTAGCGGCAGTGGAAAAAGAGGGCGTCCGGGTCAGTCTGATCCCTATCTATAGCGAGTACATTCCAAGCCAGCCGGTTATCAACGCAGTAGGGCGCTCGAAGCTGATAGATTTGCGGGCGACGCCGCTGGACAACATCGGCTGGGCGATGTTTAAAAGAGCGATGGATATTATCGGTTCGTTGGTGCTGATCGTGCTGACAAGCCCAATCATGCTGGCAACAGCGATTGGTGTGAAGCTGTCCAGTCCGGGACCGGTGCTGTTCAAGCAGGAGCGGATCGGGAAAGACCGTAAGCCTTTCCAGATGTTGAAATTCCGCAGTATGCGGGTGACGGATACCGAGCAAACAGGTTGGACTACGGATACCGATCCGCGCAAGACCCGTTTCGGCAGCTTTATCCGCAAGTGGAGTATAGACGAGCTGGTTCAGCTTTGGAACACGCTTACAGGTTCCATGAGTCTTGTTGGCCCCCGGCCGGAGGTGCCCTACCATGTACGGCATTTTAAGGAGGAGATTCCCCGCTATCTGATCCGCCAGCAGGTGCGCCCCGGCATCACCGGCTGGGCACAGGTGCATGGCCTGCGGA
>JAMPEH010000203.1 GCA_023665245.1 Muribaculaceae bacterium | reverse complement strand
ATGACCTGCTCGTTTACATCGTTTGCGGTGCTGTTACGCTCCACGGTATAAAGCTCTGGCTCTGCACCGACCTTGTGAATTGTGGTGTCAAGCAGATAGCCCTCGGACGGTGTAATCTCCCTGACCGTCCAATCATATCCGCAGATATAATACTTGGTGGTGAACTGACCGTTTTCATCGGTGGCGTAGGTGTCGATAAGCTCCTCGCCCTTGTAAATGCCGTAGACCGCACCTGCAAGGGAAGCGTCGCCCTGTGCCGTGCCTGTTTCCGCATCGGATTTCGTCACGGTCACATTGAATTTCTTGAGGATATTGACAAAGCTGCGGGTCGTGACCTTTTTCCATTCAATCGGTGCGGTCTGGGAAGCGGGGACGACATAGCGGACAGCCGTATCCACTTCCTCCACGGTATACGGCGTGCTGCCGCTGATAAGCACATTCTGGAACATGGCAGCGCCCTGTGCATCGGTCACGGCATATTCGTCCACGGGCAAGCCGCTCAAGGATGTGCCGTAGAGGTGGAACTTCACGCCCTCCACCAGATTGTCCTCGGAAGTCTTGATGACTTTCAAATCGCCACGCTTCAACACATTGTTGAATGTGACGGTGGAAGTGTGACCGCTGACAATCGTTACCCTCTGGACGCTCTGCGGCTCATAGCGGTCAATGCTCTGCTCGGTGACGGTATAGACGCCAGGCATGAGCTGGACATCCGCCGTGCCGTCTGCGCCCGTGGTGACGGTCTGGTTTACGCCGTTGCCAGAGATGTTGAACTTGATGCCAGAAACAACGCCGTCCTCGGAAGTCTTTTTGATATGACCCGTCCCATAGGTTTCGGTGTCGATTTTCAGGTAGAAATAAACGGGGTCGGAAGCACCAGAAACCATCGTCTGCTTGCCGACACAGCCCCAGATGAGCATATTGTCGCAGCTCGTGTTGACATTCTTCTGCGCCGTCACCGTCACGGGAGAGGTAATCATCCTGTCGCTCGTAAAGGTGTACTGGTTGCCGCTTCTGGAAACGGTGATGCCGCTTGCCGAAAACCTCATGTCGGACATGGTGTTGTTGGTGTCCGTGAGGGTAAGGCTGTATTTCTGGGTGTCGGGGTTATATTTGAGCGTGTAGGTGCTTGCGCCGCTCTGGCTTCTCGCCGCAAAGCTCGGAATGGTGTAGTGCTGCGCCATCTGGGACAGAATCCAGTTGTAGCACTGCTCGGCGGGTCTGCCCGCAAGGCAGTCGTAGTAAGTGCCGCCGTAGATGCCGTTTGCATCATGCAGGTCATAGGGGCTTGTGCGGAGCTGCTGCTGGTATTCCCAGATGATGGATTGGGTGGCATAGGCGTAATCGTCCGTGTTTGTCCCCGCCACGGGAGAGGACTTCCCCTCATGCCATCCGTACATCAGAGCCATCATGATGCCAAACTGTGCGTCGGTGGGCAGGTTGCGGAAGTAGGAGCTGTTGTTCCCGTTCTTGGATTCATAGCTGTTGCCCGTGGTGTAGCTGACGCCAGATTCCACGCAGTAGACCTGATGCGTCCCGCTGCTGTCGCTTAGCAGGTACTTTCTTCGTGCGCTGCCCCCACTGATTGGCTTGGTGGAGATGCCGCCGTTTTCGTCGTAGACGATGACCGTGTAGGATGACTGGCTGTGATAGTTCTGACCGTCTGCGCCGACATACTTATCGCCAAACGAGGAGGAGCAGCTTTTTCCCTCCTCGCTCGTCCATGCAAAGGCGCTCATCGGCATGGCGGTGACTGCCATCAGCAGGCAGAGCATGGCGGACAGGATGCGCCTGCCGTTCTTCTTAAAGATTGATTTCATAGGCTTTAAGACCTTCCTTTCTTGGTTTTGGGCATAAAAAAATCCCCCTGTCGGTTAAAACAGGGGGGAGATGCCCGTTGTTTGGTTTTGGCTGTTACGCAAAGAGGAAATATATCAGGTATTCGCCGTTCCCCCTTGCTTCGCAGCAGATATTGAAGCTTGTGATTTCGTCCATCCCGTATGCGCCGAGGTTTTCGGCGGTGTGGAATGTGATATAGCTTACAAGGCTCTGCTTTAAGGCTTCGCCTTGGTTGCTCTGGGATGCCGTGACGGGATTCCACCATGCGGCGTTGTCTGGGGCTAAGGAGCTGTCCAGACTAAGCCCCATCCCCTGACCGATGCCGATACAGTCTGCCTTGATAGCTTCAATGTCAAACTCATAATCATAGGCTGTTTTCGGCTTTGTTTCTTCGGGTGCTGCCGTGGGCTGCGGCGGTGCAGGCGGCGGGGTTTCCGTTGTCGGCTGTGTTCCCTGCGGCTCCTGCCGTGCCGTCTGTGGCTGCTCCGTGGGTGCGGGCGTTGTTTCCGCCGCAGGCTGCTCACTTTCCGAGGATACGGGGGCTGTTTTCGGCGTGTCCTCCTTTTCGGGGGCTGCCGCCGCAGGCATTGGAGCTTTCGGGGCTTCCTCCGCAGTCGGCTGTGATGCCGCCGTTTCGGGAGCCGCCGTGCTTCCTGCGCTTTCCCTTTCCTCTGGGGCTTCGCTCTCCACGGGAGCGTCCGTTTCCTTACTTTCCGAGGGAGAAATGCTGTCCGTGCGTTCCGTTTCGGTTTCTGCTCTGGTTTCCCTGACAGGCTCATTCATCGTTGTGGGGGCTGTTGGAACGGCAGAGCATCCGCTTACCGTCAGCACCAGAAGCACCAATCCTGCAATCATCTGTTTTTTCATAAGCAATCGACCTCCTTTGTGGCTCCATTATACGGAAAACCGCAGGAAACCTCAAAGGTGGGAATCTCAGCCCTTGCGGGGATTTGCAGATATTCTTTTTCTCGGAGAGTTACTGGCAGTATCAAGGGGGAGAGGTGTGGAGAGGGGGAAGCCGAAAAAGCGGCTATCCACCCATGCCGTAAAAGGGCAGACTTCGCCCTCGGTGTGCGGCTATCTCTCTTGGCTCCGCTGCCGTTGCAGGTGTCGGTTATAAAACTCCAACGCCTTGACGACAAAATCCGTTTCCTGCCCTCTGGGGACAGACTTCGGTATGAGCTTGGTTATCCTCTCGTCCTTAAAGGCGGGCTTTTCTTTCTGGTTGGGCTTTTCCTCCTCCATGATGGAGCTGATGACCTCGTCCGTCAGCCTGCCCTCTTGGTTGTACTTCTTCATTTTAATAGCCTGTGCAAGTGACGGCGTGGCATCGTTGTACTCCATCGCTTCAAGCAGGGTGTATTGCTGTCCCTCGGTGAGATAAGAGATTTCCACCGCAGGACGGAAAGCAATCTGCCTTTCGTCTACCATTTGCAGGACTTCGGGGACAAGCTCGGTTAAGCGGATATAGCGGCGTATTTGTTCACGGCTTTCACCGACCTCCTTACCCAATTTTTCATTTGTTCTGGTTGCATCTAAATCCGACACCACTGGTGTCAAATTATCTTTCGGGGGTCTGCCCGCTTGCCTGTTCATGGCTTCAAGCCGCATTTTGTAGGCAAAGGCTTTCTCGCTTGGCAGAATGACCGACCTCTGCAAGTTGCTCTCCACCATGATGATAATGGCTTCGTCACGGGTCAGCTCCTTTACCTCGCATTTCAGCGTTTCAAGCCCCGCAAGCTCACAAGCCTTTTTGCGCCTGTGACCGCTGATAAGCTCGTACCGCCCGTCCTCTTTGAGCCGCACGGTGGCAGGGGTCATTACGCCGTTCCGCTTCACGCTCTCGACAAGCTGCTCCATGTCCTCGTCCATTAAGACCTTGAACGGGTGGTCAGGGAACTCGTCAATCTCCGCAATGGGGATGTCCCGTATCTTGCTTAATGCCGCTTCCGCACGGCTCTCGTCTGTCTGGAAAAGGTCATCGTATGCGGTCAGCTCGATTTTGGTTTCTCTGCTTCTCGCCAAGCTCCGCCACCTCCTTTCCGAACTGCTCATAGGCTGCGGCTACCTTGCTGCCCTTGTCGTAGGCAAAAATACTCTTGCCCTCTGCTGTGGCTTCCACGGCACGGATAGAGTGCGGTATCTCGGTATCAAAGACCTTGATTTTCTGCCCGTAGGCACTTTTCACGGTTGCCGTGATTTCCTTTGAGATGTTCGTGCGGGGCATTACCATTGTCATTAAGATACCGTCAATCCGTAGCTTGGGATTTATCTGCCGCTTGACCATTGACACGGAGCGAAGCAACAGCTCTAAGCCTTTCGCAGAAAGATAGTGGGGCTGTGTCGGGATAACCACGCTGTCAGCCGCTGCAAGGGCGTTAATGGTTATCATCCCTAAGCTCGGCATACAGTCGATAAGCACATAGTCGTAATCCTTTTTAACCGCATTTACATAGGTCTTTAGGACACGCTCACGGCTCATGGCGTTGATTAGCCTTACCTCAAAGCCCGACAGCTCGATGTTGGACGGTAACAGGTCAACGCCCTCGCCGTGGCGGATAATGCCCTGCGGGGCATCAAGGGGCTTATCGTCTATGATGTCCTGCATAATGGTGGGGAGCGTTACGGGAATATCGTCTGGTCTGCTGTAACCGAGTGCCATTGTGAGGTTTGCCTGTGCATCGGCATCAATGAGCAGCACCTTTTTCCCCTGCTTTGCCAGACTTACGCCCAGATTGACCGCCGTGGTGGTCTTACCGACACCGCCTTTCTGGTTGGTCAGAGCAATCACTTTGCAATTTGACATTTGTGCGTCCTCCTTTCGCATAGATTTAGCCGCTTTGTCAGGGCGGCTATGTAACTGTACCAGAGGACGCAGGACGCAAAAAAGCCGCTTACTCTTAGTCGGGTTAAGAATAAGCGGCTCTTTTGTGGTGTGCTTTAGAGATATTCGATTTTTACTTTCTTGATGGGGGCATTGGCGACCTTGAAAATAATCTCGTCCACGCAGTCCCCGTATCCGCCCTGCTGTATGAGCTGGTTTTTCAGCTCCACAAGGCT
>JAMPEH010000202.1 GCA_023665245.1 Muribaculaceae bacterium | reverse complement strand
AGGGCTGTATGGCCAGTTAGCCGGATGAATGGATAATCGACTGTTTACGCAACAGTATGCTTACATGCCGGCATCCGATGTTATGATGCCATATTCTTATATTATGCCAAGTGGAAGGGTGGAGGATTTCTGTTTCCGTTTATTTTTCTCTGTGCTTCTCATAACCTTCGACTTTTTTTTATATGCCGTAGCGGAGCCGGTATGGATGGAATCTGTTTCAGTAGCTTCAAAGGTTCGGGATTCGCTCACGACAAGATTTTTGCGGGAAATACGCTTCGACCACAGGGAGCAAGAAAGATTTTCCACAAAACCGCCCGGCGGCCCGATCTTGCACGAGCGTAAAGCCCGAAGATACCTTTGCTACTGCAACAGGTTCATCCGCTCTATACCGGTTTCGTCGGATGGTAAAAAGATTGGGGAGAAGGTTATCGGAGAGAAGCACAGAGAAAAACATCGAACCGTGAACATGCAACAGGGGTGTGTTCACGGCCGAAGTGCGACGTTGCCGAAATCGAATACGGCAAAGCGCGGAATCTGGTGTAATATGATTTGAGAAAGGCTGACTAACAATATAAGTTAACCAGCCCCTCTGTTAATACTCCATTTTTTCGATCTTCGTCCGCATATCTTCTTTGATTGCCATCTCTTGATATTCGGCACTCAAACTATCGAATATTTCGGCAATGATCGGATAAGTAAACCTGAGTCGATTTGCATATTGCTTGTATTTCATGGATTCTGCTTTTTCCAAAGACCCCCCTTCCAAAGCAGGTCGAACGGTTACCCCTCGCTTATTGAATAACCTTGTCCGAAATCCGCTATTTACATCAGAATTATTTAAGTTTTCAATAATTTCACAAATCTCCTTTGGCGGATAACCTTCCTTTTCCGGATAGTTGGCAAGCAATTCTCCAATGGTACGATCAACATGTTTTAGTTTATGGGACTTTCCGCCTAATTCACGTAACTCCTGAATATATTTGTTCAGACCGTTTTCATCTATTTTATAGTCTTGATCAACACATGGGATTCGTTGCAGATCCCATAATATATCAAGAGCAAGACGTGCATAAATCTGTTCTTCCTCTTGTTTCATCTTATTCAACTCCATTTCTCGCTCTGTCGGGTTGGAAGATAAATATGCATAATTCAAGATAGACATCAAATTTTGAGGAGAAGACATAAGTTCATCCATTAATCGGATATTCGTAGAATGGCGATAGTGTTTCAATAAGTTATAAAAAACAAATTCTATGAGGAATAGTTTTTTCGTAGCCACGTCGATTCTTTTGTCTAAGGCAACGATAATCTCACTTAACTCATATTGGAATCCGATCTTACCACCAGGAGTATGGGAGATTATTTCTAAAACTGTATCTACAATAAGTTGAGAGGGTATCGATTGAGTTTTCAGAGTGTGATAGATAATATCGATAGATTCTTCATAACGGTGTGCAGTATTGAGTTTATTGATAAGGAAGATATTATCTTCCTTATTTTCATAGACGCCAATCTGTGCATGTTCCCAATAATTTAATTGGGCCGATGCCGGAAGCGTTTCGATATATTGCCATATTGTTTCCGATGTACGTATAGAAGTTATGGCTAAAAGAATGCCATCCTCGAATGCGTCGAATTTTAACGATTTAATTTTATCTATGAATTTTTGAACGCCGAATCGCTCGACATAATTACAAAAGAAACCTTGTGCAAACTGTGTTAAGGTATCAGAGGCTGATTTAACGATATTCAATATTTCGTTGAAATCTTTTTGCTTGCATATGTGGGCATATGTCCCACCGACAATGTATGGGCATCCGACGATTTGAGAAAGATCGTAGATTCCGTTTATTCCATGAATTTTATAAATTTCCCGTAGTGCATTACTGCGAATTTTTAGCTGTTCCCTGTAAAGCGAGGGAAGATCATGATCTTTTCGATTTATCTCCAATGACTCTAAACAGAAATCTTTAAACATCCATCGATATTTCCGGATGAGATCTTGTGCTTCGATTTCTTGTAGTAGAGATTCCCATTTGCTTATTTCATCCGGGCTTAAAGCCCATTTGGCATCCGGATATGATTTGTGATGATATATCGTATCGCGTAGTTTGTTCGTTATCGCATAGTTGCCGATGAAATTAGCTTTATTCTGAATAATATGGTTAAATAATAACGTTCTGTTGGCTTCTCCTATCGCTAATTGATCGGCAAGTTCAAGCATATCGCACACTTGCTCTTCCGATAAGTCGTAAATATCGACTATTAGTCGGCAAATATGATTTATGGCGGTTATTACATCTTCTTGGGTTGCTCGTGGCCTTCCTTGTCCGAATCTGCGCCAGCGCATAGGAGAGGTAGAGCAAGAAGTACCCCATTCCAATCGATCAACAAGAGACTTGCATAATTTGAAAATTTGTTCGGGATATTTTTTCGATAAAGTGGTTAATACTTCAATCCTTTGCTCGATAGACGCATATGTTTGAGGATACCAAACGGTATATGTCGTTTGTAATGAGTTGAGCGGCTTATCGGTCGTATTCAGGTTATTCTCTATGGATGACAACTCCAAGAGAATTTGACTGACAGGCAAGAGCAAGTCCGTCTCCCATGAAAGCATATTCAAGGATCGAAGAATTTCCGTATAATTTTCTCCGGAACCGAAAATGTCAACTGTGTCGCTGTTGGGTGTAAATAGTCGTCTTATGATAGAATTATCTTTTGCAAGGTCATTCTTTATATAGTTGACATAGCAACGAGGTACGGCTTCTGCGATAAGATGAAGCACATGTTTGTTGGAGTACCACCATTCTATCGTAGATTTATTGAGAATATCTCGGATTAAAGAGTCGATCCATGCATTTCCTCGCTGGGGAGTTTGTAGATGTAGAGTCGTGGATTCACTGATTAAGGAAATCAGTATCGCACTTTGAAAGATTCCTTCTTTGAGCCATCCGGAATAATGTTGTTTGTTCTCCCAAAATCGCAATGACGTTGCTACGAGTTTTTTCATTGCATCAGGGTCATTGTCTTCAGTTATTCGATTGATAACAATTGCAGGCATACCAAAAGGCTTCGTATGGGGATATGATTCTCCATGCTCCATCAACTGTTACTAATGGAGAGTCGTTGCTGTTGAGCCATCGCTGTAATTTAGAAGAATATTTATCGTATGGTTCACCGGCTAATTTGGCTATTATCTCTTTATCTCCTTCAGACCTGTCGTGCCAGCGACCGGCGAGTATCGCAGGAATCAAGTCTCGAACATTTTCGGGTTTCGCCCATTCGGGGCATGTGAGGTCGAATTTCAGCCTCCGTCTTAAAATTGTTATGTTGCGAACGGTTTCTTTCGATAATTGTTCGGCATATTCACGCTGTATTCCGCTTGATTTCAAGGAATCGATGAATTTATCCCGATCGATTTCCGGCAAGGAAATCAGCTCGTTTACTTTCGGAACTTCGGCAATGCTTGTCGCATAAATGATTCGATGGTTTTTCTGTGTGGCATAAATATGATTCTTGTGACCGACATTCGCAATGAAGATCAGATTATCATATTCCTCGATCAATCGCTCCAACGCATCTTCGTTTTCAACGACAAGGCATTTGTCTTTCAGCTCCGTAGCTTGAGGATGACGCAGAATGCAGGCGACGGCGAAAGCCAAAGATTCTTCCTGCGCCATGGATTGAATGATGGATACGGATGGCTGTTCCAGATTCCGATAAATCTTCTCTTGTTCGGCTTCACGTCCCCCAAGAAGTATATCGGGATTCAAAATTATTTGCTGACCGGTAGCCCATTTTTCCCAATAGGTATCAATCGCAAGAACCTTATTTAAGGGTTGGCGGCGCAGATGCTCTTCCGTAAACCATAATGCGACGACAGGGCATAACGACAACCAATCCTCCAACTCGACCGCAGTCAAGACAATGACATTCTTCCAGATATGTGTCTCCCTTTTTTCTCGCGCCCAATTTTCTGCGCCATCCCAAATCCGAGGAGTTACGAAAACATAGGTCGCAGATTGTGTGTCGAAACCTAAGGCGTCTTTCGTCCTTTTGGCGTAGTCTTCATCGGCTTTGCTCTTCGGGTTCGCATTCGTACCGCATTCCCATAGAGACAACCCCGAATCGATATTGTAAACGGATTCTTTGGATTCCAAAATTCCATCCCATCCGGTCAGATGTACGGCATCTCCTGACGGGAATCGGAATCGAGTTATGTCCGAAGTTGTTACGGTGGTTCGAATCAACCGTGCGACTAATTCCGGCAAGACACTTTGGGCATCCCGTCTATCTGCCCACTGCTTTATATCGGTTGTTGTAATCCATTTCATAGCGTTGAATCATTATCAATTCTCTTTACAACGGTTTCCGTTCTCCATACATCCGGTTCATCCACATGGCGAACAGCTTGTCCGTCACCGAAAAGACCTTGTTGATTTCGGTGATGATGTCCTTTTCGAGCAGCTTTTTCATCGCCGACTGCACGGAACTCGCCGACGTCAGACTGTGGCGTTTGATGAACTCCGCCGAGGTGATGCGCGACGCTTCACCGTCTTTGGCGATGGCGTAGAGCAACTCTTTCTGCTTTTCGGGGATGTTCGACAAGATTTCGCGGAAAATCGTGTCGTTCGAGGCAATTATGTTGTCGATAGCAGCTTGTATGGTTTCGAGCGTACATTCCTCGCCTTCGGGCGTATCCGCAAAGGCTTCGTTGAACGTCTTCTGAATGTAGTAGGTATGTCCTTTGAAAAGGTTGTAGACCTTTTCCACGTTCTTCGTCGCTATTCGCCGGTTGCGTTTCTCGAAATGCCCCACGATGAACGGAATATAGATTTCCGGCACGATCGCTTGCAGTTCCAATATATCCGCGCTGTGATAGAACGGACGGGCCGCCGACGTGAACATCTCCTGCATCATGTGCCGTTCGCTGC
>JAMPEH010000201.1 GCA_023665245.1 Muribaculaceae bacterium | reverse complement strand
TGCTTTTTATAAGATTCGTTTGTTTGTTTACACTGATTCAATAACTATAACGATTATCCGCCCCAATGGTTTGCACACGTGCCTCTCAAAACTCTTCTTATTGATTTCGGAACAAGAGGAGCGGTTTCAGTGTTGTAATAGGAAAGGAGAGAAGCGAATATGGAAGACGACAAAAATAGATATGCCATCGGGCAGCAGGATTTCAAGACCCTGCGGCTGCGCAATTTATTGTATGTAGACAAAACTCAGTTCATTGAGAAAATATTAAATGGAGGCAGCCAGTATTATTTCCTTGCGCGTCCGCGTCGTTTCGGCAAGAGCCTCTTCCTCTCCTCGATGCGCTATTTCTTCGAGGGGCAGCGCGACCTTTTCAGAGGTCTTCACATCGATTCCATAGACTGGGACTGGCAGCCCAGCCCCGTACTGTATCTGGATCTGAACGCGGGTGAATACACAGACCCTGACAATCTCGACATTGTGGTCGACAACCTTTTGCGTGAGTGGGAAAAGAAATATGAAATAGCTGCCGAAACCAGGGATGTCACCACCAGATTCCGTAATGTCATAAAAAAAGCCCATGCCACCACGGGACGCCAGGTCGTAATCCTTGTGGATGAATACGACAAGCCATTGGTAAAGAACCTGAACAAGAAGGACTTCGAGGCATACCGCGAGAAGCTTGCTGCTCTCTACTCCAACTTCAAGACCTGTGCCGACGACATCCGCCTCGTCTTCATGACAGGCGTGAGCCGCTTCAGCAAACTGTCGGTCTTCTCCGGCCTCAACAATCTTCGCGACATCACTTTCTCAGATGAATTTGCCGACATATGCGGCATAACAGAAAAGGAACTTCAGGACAACTTTCAGGCCGGCATCAATGCACTGGCAGAAGAATATGAAATGTCTCAGGAAGAAGGATGTGCACTTCTTAAGAAAAACTACGATGGTTATAGATTCGCAAAAAAGGGAAGTGACATCTACAATCCATGGTCGCTTTTGAACTGTCTTTGCGACAGAAAAATCTCAAACTATTGGAATGAAACAGGATTTCCGTCATTACTAATGGAGTCTTTGAGCCGCCTTAATGTCGATCTCAAAAAATTTCTTGACGTTTATTGCGATGAGGACGAGCTAAAAGGTTTTGATCTTCTTGACCCCAAACCTCTGGCCTTGATGTATCAGACCGGATATCTTACAATAAAAGACTTCAACAAGAGATTGATGAAGTATCATCTCGGGATTCCAAACAACGAGGTGAAAAAGGGGTTCTTCAGGTTGTTGCTCCCATGCTATGTAAATGTGAAACAAGGCACTGCTTCCTCAGTCTTAAACGACATCACCAACTCGCTTATCCTCGGTAATCCGGATGAGTTCATGGAGGCGCTTCAGATTTTCTTCGCCGGAGTACCCTACAAGCTTAAGATGGACAACGAGAACAACTTCCACAACGCCTTCTATCTGCTGATGTCGCTCATCGGCATCGAGACCGACGCGGAGGTGATGACATCCGACGGGCGCATCGACATGGTCATCAAGACGGAGGATTTCATCTACGTCATCGAGCTGAAATATGACGGCTCGGCACGTGCCGCCCTCGACCAGATCAACGAGAAGAGGTATGACCTGCAATTCCGCGGCGACTCCCGCCGCCTAATCAAGATCGGCGTCAGCTTCTCCTCCAGGACCCGCCGCATCGAGGACTGGCTCATCGAGCAGTGACAAAAAGCCCGGACATCATAAAAATTTTATGATGTCCGGGTAAAAATGTTTAAGCTATATTACTATACCTATGCCAAGGAAAATTGAATTCCGGACAAGGCTGTATTTGTAGGGTAATTTTATACTCGCCACATCAGGCCATCCGTAGGGATTTGATGCGTAGCCATAATTTGTTCTGAATTCCTTCAGAGCATATCCCAACTGAACATTGAGGCCGAAATGCTTGCGGAAATTTTTCTGCCAGCCAATACCCAGATCAAACAGCCATCCGGCGGCAAACGTCCCGGAGTCCACAAAAGGCAGGCTGTATCCAAGATTGGTAAAGCAGTAGAAGTTCTCAAGCACTCGTTTCTGTATGGGACGATACCTGAAAGTCCCAAACAGAGGCACTGCGTTTGGTGCGACTGTATATCCATCGAGTCCAACGCCAATTCCCGCTGTAAACTTCTTATTGATATTGTAAAGCAATGAAAGGTGTCTCATGACGGCTCCTACGGCAACGTTATCACCCAAGGGGTAGTCTTCCGAAGTCACATACCTTTGATAGAAAGATGCACTGATCCCAAAATCGAAGCCGACCTGAAACCTGCATGGTTCCGCCGCCACAGATTTGAGACTGGAAAGGGCAATTACCATCATTAGCAGGCAATGCAGCCCTATTCTTGATATATTCTTCATAATGTGGGTTTTATTAGAGATTCCTGATGTCATTCAGTTCATAAACTGAATGACATCAGAAAGAAATAAGAATTAATTTAAAGATTAATCTTTGAAGGCTTTCTTGATATTCATGCCGCGCCAAGTGCTGTCGAAGCGGGCACACACATATACATTTCCACTTACAAGACTTGGATGTTCCTGTTTAATTATGTTATAAATAAATTTGGCAAACGCTACAACGGCATATTTTTCTCCATTGATTTTAAATCCGTCTACATTGCACCATTCCAGGTCTGCGTCAATCTTCATCCACTCTTCGGTGAAAGTATGACAATAAGATTTCTCACCGCATTTCACTACATCGCCATCAGGAGCTATCATGTAAACTTTATCAGAATTTGCCAGAATGAATGCCTCAGCTTTGTCCAGATTTGCATTTGCATCCAATCTGAAGTTTTGCCTGATGTAAGTTTTGACCTGGTCAATTCCGTTTTCCGCCACTTTTTTTATAAAGTCCGATGTAAGGTTGACGTCAATCAGCTGGGCAGCATAGTAGTATTTCCCTCCGACAAGCATCTTTTTGGGAGAATAATACACCCGGGCTTTATTTTTGCTTACTCCATCCTTGAATTCCTTGGTTGCTGGCAATTCAAGCAAGACCTTTCTCCAGCCGACCCGCATTTCATCATTTGCGGTTTTACTCCAGCCAATCCAGTTCTTTTTATCAGTCCATCCCTTTACTCCTATTTCACTGTAGACACCATAATTGTAAAAATAGAAAGAACCTTTTAATCTTCTTTTGCTGTTGTAATTGAGCGTATGGGCTTTTGAGGATCCAATCAAGTTTTGTATGAGTTTCCCAATGACAGTCTTCCTGTCGGCTGAGAAGTTCGCGAAGTCTTCAAATTTAGGTTCGGGAACAGAACTTCTTGTCTGAGGATAATCCGCATCATTCAGCTCTTCATAGTTATTTTCAGGCATATCGGTATAGTTGCCTTCTGATATCAGGGAATAGTCTTGTGGATTCTGTTCGAATGTGTTGTAGAAAGTTATGTTGCCATCCAGCGTGCACATTTTATTTTTACACTCAGAGCGAATCTTGTCGAAATCAGGCTTTGAATCTATAAGGTCGATGAGGTTCTGTTCATTTTCCTTCGGTACGATGAAGGTTCCGTCGGCAGTGATTTTAACGATTTTGTTACTGACCTCCATTTCGCCTTTTACATTCAGCAACTTCGCAAAGTTTATGTTGGGAACCAGGGTGTCATACCCCAGAGCTTCATAATAGGTCATGTCGGAGGCCTTGTCAGCGACCGGGGAACCCATTAGGAAAATTAGAATTGACTTTTTCATTGTTGTTGGTTGTTTTTGAATTTGCGGCTGCAAAATTATATAAAGGACTTTTCATATGCAAAAACCGGATGACTTAAAAATGACTTTTTTTTAAAGTCATTTTTAAGTCATCCGGTTTTGTTGTCAATATATTCAGAGAGAGCGAATTACGTTATTTATAACTTTTGCATTCAACTTTTTGTCGAGGGCTTTCATACCAATGGAACTCCTGCGTGTTACTATGGCTCCGTTGGTTTTGCCTAATATGCTTGACATATCAATCGGTCTGAAACCGCATTTGATAAGGAGTGCTGTGTGAATATCGGCGATTGACAACTTGCCTGAGGTGAGAAGCAAAAGATTGTTCTTAAATTGGGGCGAGGATTCCAGTACCACTTTTTCCAGATCCGACCACAATGAATCTGTATCCGGAACCATTTTGCCCCTGTTGGCTGTCTCTAAAAACTTAATATAAGTCTCCGACTGGAGAATCTTAGGTGAAATCTCCACAAGATCCTCTGATTCCTCATATATTTGCAAGAGCTCCCGCTGCAGATTCTGCCTTAATTCTTTTCCGGAGGGCAATCTTTCCGGGTGGTTTTCCTTGCAGATATCGGGAGATACATTGTTGCTTTTATCATCTTGGTTCTCCTCATGGTCCGGTTTCGATAAATTTATGGAATTGCTTGATTCAATTTTTGATTTAAGAGTCTTTATGTTGGCGAGAGCCTGTTGAAGCCGTATGATTCGGCGTTTGTTTCTATTCAGAATTAGCAATGTAATGTAACCCAACAGCAACAGCAGCAATAACAATGATATTATATACGTGCGCAATACATCATTGGATCTCTCGGCAGATTCCTTTTCCCGGACATGTATTTGATAGTTGTATGCATTCTGCTGGTTGATTGCGAGCATTGCATTGTTCTCATTATAGCGTGCCATCAGCAATTTATGATAACGGTTGATGAATGATATTAGGGTGTCAGCCGGGATATAATGAGATAGCAGAGGGTCAAGAAGGATGTTATATCCCATCTCTTTTGATATTGAGTCCTCGCTGAGCATCAGCTCCATTGCATATTTGTAGGCCTTGTCTTGGTCGCCGGCCTCAAGATATATGTTAGCTGCTATATTAAGAGCATAATTGCGAATCAGTGGGTCAGCCTCCTCTGCTATATTATTATAGTTCACGCACAAAGTAAATGTGCATTTTCGAAAGACTGAAAATTGAGA
>JAMPEH010000200.1 GCA_023665245.1 Muribaculaceae bacterium | reverse complement strand
AGGGACGGAGAACGGTAAATCGGGCAGCAGCGCGCCGGGCGAATCGAAAGAAGGAGTCTCGGAGGGCGTCACAGCGGGAACGCCGGATGAGCCTGGCGAGGGAGAACCGGAGGATGGCACGTCGGGGACGCCGGGCGAGTCGAATGAGGGAGAATCTGGCGGCAGCACGTCGGGGACACCGGGCGAGGGAACGCCGGATAAGCCTGGCGAGGGAGAGCCGGAGGACGGCACGTCAGAGGCTTCGGGCGAGTCAGAAGAGGAAAATCCGGACGGCACAGAGGGTGAGAAGCCGGAGGACTCGACGGCGGAGGAAAACCCGGACGAATCAGCCGGGGAAGCCGCTGACGATACGGACACGGACGGCGCAGGCGACGCCGTGGAAGAAAATGTGGAAGAGTCCGACGGAGATTTGGCGCAGGAGCTGGAGAGCATCTCGGCAAACCAGCTGAGCGCGGCGGAGGAACCGGAGGATTTACAGATCGGGTACGCCAGCTGCAGCCTGTTCCAGGAGGGTGCTTTCGACGTCGCGGCAGAGCAGGAAGGCTCCCTGATCGGACTGATGGCGACGGAGTCCGAGCTCGAGGAGGCGCGGCAGTACCTCTATGAGCAGCTCTCGGCGAAGAAGTCGAGCATCGACTTGTCGAAGTACAAGATTTCGACGGGGGAGATCAGTGCGTTTGTGAGCGGCGTGATCAATGAGAATCCCGATCTGTATTTTGTGACGGGTGGATATACTCTCTATTATTCAGGCAGCACTGTCAGCTCCATTACGCCCAAGTACATAGACGGGCTGAACGACCTGCAGTTTCGGAAGGGTCTGCAGGAGGCGCTCGCGGTCGTGAAGCCGGGCATGTCGGATCTCGAGAAGGCGGTCGCCCTGCACGATTACGTCGTGCTCAACTGCGAGTATGACTATGAGAATCTTCTGCAGAATTCCGTTCCCTTGACGTCCTACTCCGCCTACGGCGTCCTGGCGAACAGGACGGCGGTGTGCAACGGCTATGCGCTCGCCTACAAGCTCCTCCTGCAGGAGGTCGGGATCGAGTGCTGTATGGTCACGAGCACGGCGATGAACCACGCGTGGAATCTCATCAGGCTGGGCGGACAGTACTATCAGGTGGACACGACGTGGGACGATCCCACCTGGGACCTGATCGGCAGAGTGGTGCACGACTATATGTTCTGCAGTGACGGAGCATTCGCAAAGCATTCTGACTGGAAGGTGGTAAAGAACGGCGTGGAGGTCGGATACACAGCCACGGATACCAGCTACGACGAGGCGTTCTGGAAAGACTGCCATTCTCCCCTGGTCCTGCTGGGGGATGACTGCTACTACGTATCCTACTCGGGCCAAAGCCTGCGGAGAGCCACCTTGACGGACATCACGGGCAACGGGACGCAAGTGAAGCAAATCGGGCAGTGGTATACCATGGAGGGCAATGGCATCTGGAGGGGGACATACTCCGGGCTGTTCTGTATCGACAACCGCCTGTACTATAATGACTCGACCAGGATATACAGTGTCGCGCTGGACGGAAGCGACGTGCGCGAAGAATTTAAGGCAAACACCGCGAACGGCTATATCTATGGCAGCGCGTACTGCCAGGGGAGGGTCTTGTACTCCCTGCACCAGACGCCGAATTTTGATGAGAAGGAGACGGTGCTGACGGCGGTGCTGGCCGGAGGCGCGGGCGGGACGGGAACCCCGGACGATCCTGTTCCGGGCGGCGAAGCGCTCGATCTCGACAATCTGAAGGCGGAGTACACGACGACGGAGGATAAGAAGGTCAGCTCCTCGGCGGAGGGCAAGCCGAAGCTTCTGATCTTTTACAGCAACAACTGCGGCTATAGCAAGAATACGATAGCGGATATCAAAAAGAACATCGACCAGTACGCCGGGCTGGACGTCTACGCGATTGAGACCAACAAAGGCACGAAGGAGAGCGTGCTGGAGTTTAAGAAGAAGTACGGCTGCGATGCGATCACCTTTTCCTATGACACGGGCACATCCAATTCGGCGAGCATGTGGAATTATATCTACGCGGCCGGGCTGGGGAACAGCGGCTCTATCACCTGGCCGGTGATCTGCTATATCGACGCCAACAACCGCCTGCAGTATGTGACGACGGGCTATCAGGCGTCGTCGGCAGTGCTGGATTATCTGGAAAAATACTGCGGCTATGTGGACGGCAAAGCCCCGGTTGATCTGGAGAAGGCGGCGATTACGCTGAAAAATACGGTGTTTACCTACAGCGGCGAGGAGCAGGAACCGAAGGCGGTCGTCTCGGCGGCGGGCAGGATTCTGGTCGAGGGCGAGGATTATGCGCTGTCCTATCAGAACAATAAAAACGCAGGAACCGCCGTCGTGACGGTGACGGGAATCAGCCCCAACTATGGCAGTGTCACCAGAGACTTTACGATCAGACCGGCGTCTGTGACGATCCGGGCGAAAGATAAGAACATTCTGGTCGGCGATGCGATCCCCAAGGAGTATGCGCACACGGTGAGCGGCCTTGTGGCGGGCGATTCGTTGCTCACGCCGCCCACATTGACTTGCACGGTCAATGACACGACGAAGGCGGGGCGGTACGATATTATACCGGCGGGGGCGGACGCGGGAGCGAACTACGACATCGTCTACGAGAAGGGCACGTTGACGGTGGCGAGCGAATATGTCACCTGCACGGTCACGTACGATGTGCAGGGCCGCGGCACGGCGCCGGAGAAGACGATCGACATCAAGGTGGGAAGCCTGCTTGAGCGGCCGAAGGACCCGGAGGCGGCGGGCTGCCGCTTCGACGGCTGGTACACGGACGCGGCGTGCAAGAAGGCGTGGAAATTTGAGACCGATATCGTGCAGGCGGATATGACTCTGTACGCGAAGTGGCTTGTGGAGAGCGCGGACAGCGGTTTCGCGCTGCAGGAGATCTCCGACGTATCTTACACGGGCAAGGCGTGCAAACCGGCGGTCAGCGTCTATGACGGGGAGAAGCTGCTCAAGGCGGGCAGGGATTACCAGATCAAGTATTACAACAATACGAATGCCAACCCGGAAGGCATGAGCAAGAGAGCGGACGGGAAGGGCGAAAACTTCCAGGAACAGCTTCCCTATGTGCAGATCACCGGCAAGGGTGATTACACGGAAGTCGTCAAAGTGAATTTTAACATCCTGCGAATGTCCATCGGGAACGGAGGCGATACGGCTGCGGCGGGCGTCAAGCTCAAGGTGAACGACCAGCTGACGACCAGTAACAAGGTGCAGAAACCTTTTTCCTCCATCAAATACGTCAAAGGCATGAGCCGGGACGTCGATTTCACGCTGAGCCTGACGGCGGTGAATGCCCGAGACCAGTACGGGGCGAAACTGTCCGAGGAGGAAACCGTGTTGGAAAATGCGCAGATCCCCGCCGGGTATGTGGGCGAGTTTGCGCTGACGGTTCAGGGCAAAGGCAACTATGAGGGCAGCGTATGCGTGCCTGTCCACGTGGCGGATAAGAACCACCTGATCAAAAATGCCAAGATCACGCTCGGGAAGAACCAGAAGAGTGTGGTGCTGGAGGGCAGCGAGGTGCGGCTGACACCTTCGCAGGAAAATACGCCGGACACGTTTACGGTGAAGTGCGGCAGCGAGTTCCTCGTATGCGGCAAAGACTATCGGGTCGATTACGTCAACAACGACAGGGTCGGCAAGGCGCAGCTTATCGTCACGGGGCAAAACGAGTACGCCGGGAGCAAGACGGTGACGTTTACCATCAAGGGCAGGCCCTTCAACGCGAAGAAGGTCACCGTCGAGGGACTGGGCAACAAGGTTTATACCGGCAAGGCAATCACGCAGAACACCGTAAGCCTGACCTACGGGAAGGATACGGAGGACGAGGAAGAGCTGCTGTACGGAACGGACTACACGATCAGCTACAAGAAGAATATCAACAAGGGCACGGCGACGGCGACCTTCCAGGGAGCGGCGCAGGCCGGCTACAGTGGAAGTTTTAAGAAGACTTTCAAGATCACGGCACAGGATATCGCCTCGGTGCAGAGGGCGGAAGGAATGCAGGCGATCACGGCTGCCTACAGCAGGCAGGGCGTCAAGCCGGCGGAGCAGATCGTGCTGACAAACAGCAAGGGGATGACGCTCCAGAACGGCAAAGATTACACGCTCAAGTACGCCAACAACAAGGCGGTGGCGTCCCCGGCGGATGAGAAGCCGCCCGTCATCACGGTGAAGGGGAAGGGCAATTACAGCGGATCCTTCGACGTTCCTTTCACCATCGTGCGCGGCGACCTGAAGGGAGAGAGTATTCAGGTCAAGGCGTCGCCGACGGCGTATCAGGCGAAGAAGACCGCGGAATACGCGTATAAACCGGGCATCAAGGTCATGGACGGAAAGTCTTCCCTGCGAGCGGGCACGGATTACGAGATCCTCTATGTGAACAACACGCAGGCGGATTACGAGAGCTATCTGAAAGCGCTGGAGAAGCCCGAGGAGGCATCGCAGGCGGCGGAGAACATGCCGCGAGCCGTCATCACCGAGAAGGAAGGGAGCAGCTATAAGCTGGAAGGACAGATCGTCGTCCCGCTGCCGATTTACCGGGAAAAGCTGACGAAATCCAAGGTGCAGGTGGAGTTCACCCAAAACACTTACCAGTACACCGGGGTGCAGATAACACCGACAGTAAAGGTGTACTATCTGGGCGAAGAGGGCAAGACCCCGCTAAAGGAGGGCACGGACTATAGCGTCTCCTTCGGGGCGAACGTCAAGTCCGGCAACAACAAAGGCAGCGTCAAGATCAGCGGACTCGCCCCGTACTACGGCGGTGATGTGACCGTAAAGTTCAACATTGCGCGCAGGCCGCTTTTGTAAAAAAATTGTAGAGAGGCAGAAATGCCAACGAACAGCAAGGCAGAGGCGTATGGAGCAGGAGACTGTAAACCATGCGCCTCTTTTTCATGGGATTCAGGTGTCAAAAGGTTCTTGCATAAATTTTGGCTGGCAGATTGCAC